>NZ_QMFZ01000080.1:0-15615 GCF_003294055.1 Burkholderia reimsis | reverse complement strand
CTACACAAGGCTATTCGTCGGCAGCGTCAGATGTGTATAAGACACAAGGTTTGGGCCGGGGGGATGGCCGTTGGCGACCCATCACAGCCGGTCGTTGTTGACGCGAGCAATGGCCGTTAGCCGAATAGTGCAGTCGTTCAAAGGCAGGTTCGTCCGGGCTATCTACGACCGGTTGTGGCCGGAACCCGCCTCCGATCATTCGATACGGTGATTCGCTGGAGGCTGCGGCAAAATCATTGCAACGCGCTTTCGTTCGAGACGAGTAACGGATTGAGCACCGAGATCGGGCAAACCATATCAAACGCCGCGGGAACGATTGTGTCTTGCGCGGTGACTCCGCCCTTGCTGCGCGCGGGGAATCTCACGGTATGCGTCACAAGAACTGTCAGAATAACGGACGTCGCCCGCTGAGCGGTCGCCCCTCATCATTTCGATACCGCGCAAGACAAAAGACATCTTTGAGATGAAAAGACTGCCCCCGCTTAACTGGCTTCGTGCGTTTGAGTCATCGGCTCGTCATCTGAGCTTCACGCATGCCGCGAATGAACTGAACCTTACGCAGGCGGCCGTTAGTCAACAGGTCAAAGGGCTCGAATCCCAACTGGGGACGGCGCTGTTTCGCCGCCTTCCTCGCGGTATCGAAATGACCGATGCGGGTCAGGCATATCTCCCGGTTGTCCACGAAGCGATCGAGCGGCTAGCTGTTGCGACTGACGAAATTTTCGGGCGCATCCATCTTCGCGTGCTGACTGTGCGCGTCAGCCTCGTCTTCTATATGCAATGGCTCGCTGTCCGACTGCCTGCATTTCGCGCGTTGCATCCTGATATCAGCTTGCGCATCACCAGCAACATCTGGGGCGGAGACAGTTGCGTGATCGATGTCGACGCCGATCTGGAGATCCGCCATGGGCATGGGAAATGGTCCGGTCTGCGTGCAGAGCGCCTGACCAGGGACACGCTAATACCGGTTTGCGCGCCCGATCTGCCGTCCGCGCACCGGCCGCTCGCGAAGCCAAAGGATCTCGCGGGTCACGAACTGCTGCACGTGCTCGGGTACGAAGAGGGCTGGGGCTACTGGTTGCGCAAGGCAGGCGCAGCAAAGGTTGATTCTTCTTCCGGCATGCACTTCGACACGCTGATCTCTGCCCTCAAGGCCGCCGAACTCGGGCAAGGCGTCGCGCTCGCGCGTTCCTCGCTCGTCGAGCAGATGCTGGAGAGCGGCCAGTTGATTGCCCCGCTCAAACCTCACCTGCCGACTGAGGAAGCGTTCTGGCTCGTGTATTTGCCACACAGCATCGTTAACCCGAATGCGAAGGCTTTTGTTGACTGGCTTGTCGAGACGGCCGACCAGTCCCGCGCCTGATGCCAGCGCAGCCATAACAAAAACCGGCCCTCAGTCGTTTTTTTTATAGCTTTACCGCCGTTTCTCTCTGACCGAAAGTCTGTTCCGGGCGCGCCGCCTGATAGCACCACCGATCGAGGCAAGGCGCTGCCAGCCCATAACACGATGAGCCGCAGACGGCTACGCGCCGCTGTGCTGGAGGCAGGACAGAGATGACGCAAGCACAAGACAAGCGCCCGCTTAGCGGCGTAAACGTGGTCGACTTTGGCCAATATATCGCCGGGCCGGCGGTTGCGATGATCCTCGCGGATCTCGGCGCGAAGGTGATTCATATCGATCCGCCTGACGGCCCGCTCTGGGACAGCCCCGCCAACGCCGTACTCAATCGCAACAAGCTGACGCTTCAACTCGATCTTAAGACGGCAGAAGGCCGCGCCGATGCGCTCGCACTGATCGAGCGCGCCGACATCGTGATCGAGAACTTCCGCCCTGGCGTGCTCGACCGGCTCGGCATCTGCCTCGCGGAGCTACGCGCAGCACGCCCAGACCTGATCACGCTCTCCCTGCCGGGATTTGCCAGCAACGATGCATTGCGCCGCGAATGGCGTGCGTTCGAGCCGATCATCGCGGCGTCGTCGGGCGTCTTTACGGACATGGGACAGAACCGCGTGCTGATGGGCATCAATCCCAGCTTCTCGCCGTTGCCGCTGGCTTCGTCGTACGGCACGATGCTGGGAGTTGCCTCTGTCGCTCTCGCGCTCCAGGCGCGCGAACGTTCGGGGCGCGGCGATGGCATCGAAGTGCCGCTGTCCTCGGCCGTGCTCGAAGGACTCTCCTACAACTCGATCAAGATCGACGACTATCCGCAGCGCTACAAAACGCTTCGCGAAAAAGAAATCGAGCGCCGTCGCGCAAACGGATTACCGATGGACCTCTCTTACGAGGCCTTGCAGGAATATCTCGATCCGTTTTACCGCACTTATGAATGCGCCGATGGGCGCAAATTCTACGCCGTTTGCCCTTCGCACAACGCACATGCGAAACGTTGCCTCATGGCTATGGGGCTCTACGAAGAAATGGTCGAGGCCGGGCTGCCGACAGTCGCCGATTGCTATCGCCCTGTAGGGGAATGGGACGGCGACGCATCGCTCGGCGTGTATCCGCTGCCGGCACATTGGGCCGCGCGCATTTCCGCGCGTATGAAGGCAGTCTTTCTGACCAAAACCGCAGCGGAATGGGAGCGGATTTTCGGCGAGGGTGGCTTTCCTGGCGCTGCCCACCGCAGTACGCAGGAGTGGCTGCACGACGAGCACGCGAACGCCGCCGGCCTGGTACTTGAAGCTCGCGATGCTGCGTTCGGCACGATGAAACAGCCGGGGCCGGTCGCCTGGCTCGAAGACAGTGCCGAAGCGATGCTGTCGCCCGAGCCACGTCGTACGGTGTCCGTCACCGAGGCTATCGCCGCATTGGACGCCACGGCGCAGCCGATGCGTGCCTTCAGGCCGCACGATGTCGCGGGCGGCTGGCTCGACGGTGTGCGGATTCTTGACTTGACGAACGTGATCGCGGGTCCGCATTCGACCTCGTTTCTGGGGCGTTTCGGTGCGGAAGTCATCAAGCTGGATCCGGTCACGCCCAATTACGATCCGTGGAATACAGTCGTATTCGGCATGTCGTCGGCGCGCGGCAAGAAAAGCATTCTCGTCGATCTTGGCAAGGACGAAGGCCGGCAGGTGTTCCAGACACTGGCCCGCTCGGTCGATGTGATCGTGATGAATGCACCAGACCGGCAACTCGCCCCACTAGGCCTGGACGAGGCGAGCTTGCGCGCGCTCAATCCCGGTGTCGTGTTCTGCCAGCTCGATTGCTTCGGCGGCCCACGTCGCGGCCCGCGAACCGACTACCTTGGCTATGACGATCTGATCCAGGCCTGTACAGGCATCATGGTGCGCTTTGGCGGCGGCATGGCTACGCCAGAGGAACACGCGCATGTCGGCACCATCGACGTGATGTGCGGCTTTGCGGCGGCACTGGGCGTGGCCGCCGCGTTGTACCGCAAAGCCCGCACCGGCGAGGGCGGACGCGCAAGGACATCGCTGGCCGCGCTCGGCAACCTCGTGCAGATTCCATTCTGCTACGACTACGAAGGCCGCGCGCCGTTCGACGAACCGGCTGGGCGCGATGCGACCGGGTTCGGGCCGCTGTCGAAGTTTTTCCGCACGACGGATGGCTGGATCTACGTGCATACGGACGCAAGCGAGTTTGAACGGCTCGACGATGTCGAGGGTTTGCGGGGTATCGCTGGATCTCAGGCACCGGCCGATTTTCTTGCCCGAGCACTCGAATCGGACTGTGCGGAAATCTGGCAAACCAGGCTGCAAGCCGCAAACATCGCGGCCGCCGTACCCGACAATCTGGACAATCTGCGCCGCAGCGCCAGCCGACCCGCCGACGGCCACCCCGGCATCGATCTGGGCAGCTATGCATTCAGTGTCTACGAATCGCATCCCAGCGGCCACCGTGTTACCCAGCTCGATCCGGTTGCGGTTCGACCGGCGCATGCAACCATTCGCGCACTGGCGCCCGCGGAAAAATTCGGAGCTTCGACACGCGTTGTCATGCGCTCGCTCGGTTATTCCGAAGGCTTGATCGATACGCTCATCGATCGCGGCGCAATTGGTGTGAGCTGGTCGGACGAATACCTGCCCAGCTGATCGGCATTCAGTTCAATCGAATCAGATCCAACATATCGTCAGTTATGCAAAATGAAACGACATCGAGACGGCATTCAATCGGCGATTTCGACTATATCGTGATCGGTGGAGGGACTGCAGGATGCGCGTTGGCCAATCGCCTCAGCGAAGATACCAGGGCATCAGTATTGTTGCTTGAGGCCGGTGGAAAAGACAACTATCACTGGATTCACGTGCCGGTGGGCTATCTGTACTGTATTGGCAATCCGCGCACAGACTGGAAATTCCGTACGGAAGACGAGCAAGGCCTGAATGGCCGTTCGCTCAGCTATCCACGCGGGCGCGTGCTGGGTGGATGCTCGTCGATCAACGGCATGATCTATATGCGCGGCCAGCGCGAAGATTATGACGAATGGGCCGGTCTTACCGGTGACGCGGGCTGGTGCTGGGACTCTGTCCTGCCGGTGTTTCGCCGCAGCGAGGATTACCATGGCGGTGCGAGCGAGTTGCACGGCGCGGGCGGTCCATGGCGCGTCGAAAAACAACGTTTGCGCTGGCCGATACTTGAAGTTTTTTCGGAAGCAGCCCAGCAGAGCGGCATTCCTGCGACCACGGACTTCAACGGGGGTGATAACAACGGAGTGGGCTACTTCGATGTGAATCAGCGGCGCGGCATTCGCTGGAATACGTCGAAGGCTTTTCTCAAGCCCGCTGCGCATCGCCGTAATCTCACTGTCGTGACACTGGCTCGAACCGAGCGCCTGAAATTCGACGGTACGCACTGTGTGGGAGTCGAAGTTACCGTTGATGGCGTGCCGATGCAGGCCACGGCACGACGCGAAGTGATTTCGTGCGCGGGTGCCGTCAATTCGCCGAAGCTGCTCGAGTTGTCGGGGATTGGCGACCCGGACAGACTGGCGACACTGGGCATCCCGGTGCGTGCCGCGCGACGTGGCGTCGGCGAAAACCTGCAGGATCATCTGCAGTTGCGCATGGTGTTTCGCATCGAAGGTGCGACCACGCTGAATACATTGAGCGCGTCGTGGTGGGGCAAGTTGCGGATTGGTTTGCAGTACGCGGTCAACCGCAGCGGCCCGATGGCAATGTCGCCGTCCCAGCTGGGCATTTTCACGTCGACGCGTTTTGGCAGCGCGGATCGGCCCGATGTTCAGTATCACGTGCAGCCGCTTTCTCTTGACCGATTCGGCGAACCGCTGCATGCGTTCGATGCGATTACGGCGTCGGTCTGCCAATTGCGTCCCACGTCGCGCGGCAGCATTCATGCTCTGTCCGCCGATCCCCTCGCACCGCCGCGCATCGCGCCGAACTATCTCTCGACCGACCTGGACCGCAAGGTGGCGGCCGATGCGCTTCGCCTGACGCGACGGATTGCGGCGGCGCCCGCATTGGCACCGTTCAACCCGCGCGAGGTGCTGCCGGGCCTTGAATTCCAGAGCGAAGAAGAGTTGCAGTTCGCCGCCGGCAATGTGGGCACGACGATCTTTCATCCGGTCGGCACCTGCCGCATGGGGCGAATTGAAGACAGCGATGCGGTAGTCGATTCACGTTTGCGTGTGATTGGGGTGACCGGCCTGCGCGTGGTCGACGCCTCGATCATGCCGACCATTACCTCGGGCAACACGAATTCCCCCACCTTGATGATTGCCGAACGCGCGAGCGACATGATTCGCGAAGACTGGGCGAATGCGCGAAACACCGCACTGGTTCGCGGTAGCGCGGTGCCGTTCGCCTGAACACGTAGTTCCAGCATGCGCTGCCGAGGGGCGGATCGCATGCGAAATGCGCGAGCGGGTGGCGCGCCGTTGACCCCCGCGACAATTAAAACTCTTGGAGACAGTGATGCAACATAGCAGCTCTACGGTGATCGCGGAGCCCGCGAAGCCGCGCCTGGGAGTCGAACGTCGGTCGATCGACTATATTCCGCACGCGGAGCGTCACGGGAAAATCTGGCAGCTCGGCACGATCTGGTTTTCCGGATCGACTCAGATCGCAACGCTGGCCGTCGGTGCGTTGGGCGGTGCGATGGGATCGAATCTGCTCTGGACCGCAATTGCCGCGGTGCTTGGCGCGGCGTTTGGGACTTTCTTCATGGCGTTTCATTCGACGCAAGGGCCGCAACTCGGCCTGCCGCAGATGATCCAGTCGAGGCCGCAATTCGGCTATATGGGCGCGTTGCTTGTCTGGATCGTCGCGCTCGTTACCTACGTGGGCTATAACGCATTCAATCAGGTGCTGGCTGGCGATTCGCTCCACCATCTTCTGCATATTGATGCAAGAGTTGGGCTGATCGCCTTCACCGTGCTATCGCTTGCCGTCGCATTTCTCGGTCACGACTGGATTCATCAGGCGCAGCAATGGCTCGCGGTAATGATGATCGTCGTGCTGTCGATTCTCTCAATCGGCATCGTAACGACCGTACATTTCGATGCGGCCATGTTCAGCGTGGGCGGATTTCGCATTGTGCCGTTCTTCGTGCAGTTCTTCGCAGCGGCGGCGTATCAGTTGAGTTGGGCGATCTATGTATCCGACTATTCGCGCTACATGCCGGCCAATGTTGGCGTGCGGACTTCGTTCTGGTGGACATATCTGGGCGCATTCATCGGCGGTGCGTGGATGATGCTGATCGGCGCGGCGGCTGCGGCCATTCACGTTAAGACCGATATCGGTGCGGCAGTCAAGCAGGTGGGTGATGCTATCTATCCTGGCCTCGGTGGGTTGACTCTGGTGCTGTCCGTTGCCACGCTCGTGACGATGACGAGCCTGAACTTCTACGGCGCTTCGCTGACGCTCATGAGTATCGCGGACTCATTGAAGCTGTCGAAACCGACCATGCGGGCGCGCTTTATCAGCCTTATTGTCGTTGCCGTCGTTGCGACAGCGATTGCTCTCGCGGCTTCTGGCGACTTCATGGCGAAATTCGGCGACTTCCTCGGCGTTCTGCTGTATCTGTTCACGCCGTGGACAGCAATCAATCTGGTCGACTTCTACCTTGTCCGGAAAACGGAATACTCTGTGCGTGAGATCTTCAATCCACGAGGCTTGTATGGGCGATGGAACTGGCGTGGTCTGAGCGCCTATTTCATTGGCTTTGCTGCGATGCTGCCGTTTTCGTCGACGGGATTCTATGTCGGTCCCGTTGCCCGAATGCTAGGGAATATCGACGTTGGGATGGTCATTGGACTTGTTGTGTCGGCCGTCGTCTATCTGGTGAGTTGTCGTTCGATGGACATCCGCCGGGAGCTAGATCTGGCACGTGAGGCGGATCGAGGGATTGATTCGATCCTATAAGGCAGCGTGGCATGCACTTGCGATAGCGCGACTAGGACGGCCAGTGCAGACGCTGTCTGCACGGTTACCTCTTGAAGCTCCAAATTACACTCATCGCAGCCGTTCGTTGTTGTGCGCGAGCAATGGCCGTTAGCGGAGTCGTGCAGCCGTTCCAACGGCAGCTTCTTCCGCTCGCTGAATGGCAGGATGTGGCCGAACGCGGCCGGCCACCGCTCTGTGACGCATGACCGGCGCAGATCGACCCGAAGCGGCCACGCGTAGATTTCCAAAGCGGTCGTTTAGCGTGCGCTCGCCTGACAAATACCACTGTCGATGTGCCGAAGTACGCCAATCCCAACTCCGTTGGCACCGAGCGGTTGACTGGACCGAACACCGGGCTTGACCGTCGCAAGCTTGTTGCCGGCGCCCGCGTTGCGCTGGCCGGCGGTCGCATCGAGCGTCATGTTCGCGGCCTCTACCGGATGCGAAATGAGCACGAGGTGACTTGTCTTGACCTCGACTGTCTTCGCGAGCGTGCGGCTCGCCACGAAGCGCACGGGATCCGAATGGGTGGCGCGATCTTCTTTCGATACCATGAGCCAGCTTCGATCACTCCACCGATGTCAGATCAACATCAAGCCGATATCATTCGGATTACATATCTATTATCGTATTCGCACGGCAACGGAAGCGTCGCTTCTTGCCCGTTCTCTAGATTTTCATCGAACGGGTGCCCTGCGGTTTCCTGCGAAGATAAAGCGTTTGAGCGATCAACCCCAGAACGAGCGCGACGAGGAGCGCGGCTTGGGCACCGAGAAGCAGTGGCGACCTCGGATCGCTGACCAGCGGATGTCCGTCGGGCACACGCTTCAGCGTTTCGGTCACCGTGGGAACCATCAGCACGAATGCGGTCAACGTCAGACAGAAGGTTTCCAGGTAGATACCGGCCCGACCGGGCAGAGGCAGATACGCTACGCCATATCCAGCCAGTAACAGCACGACGGCTCCGATTCCGATGCCGTAGCCGATACCTTGATGCGCTATGGCGAACACGGTCAGGGAACCAATCAACATGGTAACGAAGTACACCCTCCCGGCAACCGAGCGCGGAACGATCCTGCCGTAACGCGCGAACATGTACACGGCCATGGGGATCGCGGGTAGACTGCCGAGAGTGTGTATCCAGCCGAGCGGCGAAATTCCAAACATGGTTTCAATCCTTGCCTTGCGTGATTTCGTTGGTGGTCGACGCTTACTTTAGGCTCACGAAACCCGAATTGACATGACTGAACCTGGGAAAAACTTGACCATTTTTCCGGATCGGGCGCTTGCTGGTCTGGCTAACGGTGATCTCCTGTCCCAGGTTCTTGCGCGTATGCGCATGACGGGCGACCGCATCTTTTCGTCGATGCTGCAGCCATTCGCGCAGTTGGACATGTCTGCGCGGGCGGCGCACGCGTACGCAGTCATGGAAGGCGTGGTGCAAATTGCCGGCGATGAGGCAGGCGCTTCCGAGATTCGGTCCGGCGAACTGCTCTTGTTGCCGCGCGGGCCTGGCAGCCTGCGCATTTCCGCCCTGGACCAACCGGCGAACGTCGTCGTCTGCCACTTCTGGTTTGATCCGGCGAGCCAGCCGGATCTGCTTCTGACGTTACCCGCCATGATCCACCTTCGCCAGGCGGAGACATGCGACTGGCTGCCGAACATCATGCAGTTTCTTCTGCATGAGGCGGACAATGACGAGGCGGGGTCCGCCTTGATGGTCTCCCGCATGATTGATCTCGTGGTGGTGCGTGCGTTGCGTGCCTGGGTTCATCATGGTCATGCATCGAACTGGTTGGGCGGATTGGCGGACAAGCGTATTGCCCGCGCTTTGAAGGCAATCCATGAGCAGTCGCCACGTGGTTTGACGATCGATGGTCTCGCTGCCGTCGCGGGCATGTCCCGCTCCAACTTTTGCGAACGTTTCCATGCGCTCGTTGGCAAGTCGCCGTTGCGTTACCGCAATGAATGGCGCTTGAGCGTCGCCCGCGACATGCTGGCGAAAGGTGATGCGCGCGTGGGCGAGGTTGGACGGTCGGTGGGTTACGAGTCGGAAGCCGCTTTCAGTCGTGCCTACAAGGCCTACTTCGGCCATGCCCCTCGAGAAGCGAAGCCATCCATCACGCCCGCTGAATGACGGCGCTGCCCGCGACGCCATGAACGATACCGCCGCGAGGATGCAAGACAGCCGCCCCGTGCCTGATTGTCGCGGACGCCACAGACGGAGCGTTTCAGCCAACCGCATCGGGACATTGAGCGAGGCAACTGTCGAAAGCCAGGCTCAATGTCGGCCGGGTTTTTAAAAGGCACTTTTTATAACGCCCCCGTCGGCTCGCAACGCGGCTCTCGTTGTGGCCGCCGAAAGCGGACTGGCGATATAGGCCACGAGCGACGCAACCTCCTGCGGCGAACCAAATCGCTTGATGAGCGATGTGGGGCGGACTTTCTCGAAGAACTCCTGTTCGAACGCTTCAAACGATTTGCCCTCGGCGCTTGCAAGCGTCTCCACGAACTCGCCCACGCCACGCGATTTCGTCGGCCCCGGCAGCACGCTATTGACTGTAATTCCGGTGCCGGCAACGGCTTCGGCGAGCCCGCGCGACACGGCAATCTGCGCGGCTTTCGTCATCCCGTAGTGGATCATTTCGGCCGGAATCTGCACGCCGCTTTCGCTCGAAATGAAAATGATGCGCCCCCAGTCTGCACGCTTCATCGCGGGCAGAAACAGGCGAGCGAGGCGTACACCGCTCAACACATTGACGTCAAAGAAACGCGACCAGTCGGCGTCGGGGATCTCCTCGAACGGCTTGGGCTCGAAGATACCCAGGTTGTTGACCAGGATTTCCACGTCCGGATAACGCGTTGCCAGTTCATCAGCCGCCGCGGCAGTGGCGAGATCGCCCGCAAAACCCGTTACGTCGCTGCCCGTCTCGGCTTTCAGTTGCGCGACCACGTCATCCACTGATGACTGGGAGCGGCCATTCACGATCACGCGCGCGCCTTCCTGCGCCAACGTCCTGGCGATAGCGAAGCCAATGCCGGCGGTGCTGCCGCTGACCAATGCGAGTTTGCCTTGCAGATTCAGATCCATGAGTCATTTCCTTTGCATGAGTGAGGTGGAACTGGCGGCATCGGCAGGTAGAAGCCGGATGCCGACAAAGAGGGATCAGGTCCGGGTAATGGACGCGCCACCGTCAACCAGTGATGCCGTACCGGTCACGAATGACGAATCGTCGGAAGCGAGATACAGCACCGACCGCGCAAGCTCATCCGGCTTTGCAACGCGCTTGAGCGCATGCAGGCCCGTGACGAACGCCTGCGATTCATGGGTGTCGTTCATGCCGCGATACATGTCCGTGTCGACAGCGCCCGGCAACACCGCGTTCACGCGCACGCCTTGCGCGCCGTACTCGGCAGCAAGTGCCTGCGTCAAGCCGATCAGGCCCGCCTTGCTCGCCGCATAGGCCGCAGTGCCGGGAAACGCGAACGAGTAACCGACGAACGTCGACGTGAAGATGATCGACCCACCGCCTTGCTTCACCATTTCCGGAATCTGGTGTTTCGCGCCAAGGAAGGCGCTCGTCAGATTGGTCGACAGCGCGGCATTCCAGCCTGCTTCGGAAATACCGGTGCTCGGCCCCATCTCGCCGAGCGTACCGGCATTGTTGTAGGCAATGTCCAGGCGGCCGAACCGGCTCACCGCGAGCGCGACCAGCGCCTTCGAGAAGTCTTCCGATTGCACGTTACCCGCCAGGTATGCGGCTTCGCCGCCTTCGCTGACGATCTCGGCGGCGAGTGTTTCGAGTTCCGCCGCGCGCCGCGCCGCGATGACCACCTTGGCGCCTTCCTTCGCGAACAGCTTTGCCGTGGCACGCCCAATCCCTGCGCTGGCGCCCGTGACGATGGCGACTTTTCCTTTCAAGCGTTGCATGTTCAATCTCCTGATGCACTTCGTCGGCCAGTGCCCCATGCATTGGCGCGTTGAAAGCAATATAGGCTTCAGTTATGAATGTAGAAAGATCTAAAATGTGCTTCTATCATTCAGCTTTTGTGAATGTACCGAGGTAATGATGGATCGTCTGCGCGCCTTCGAGGTTTTCGTGACGGTGGTGAGCCGTGGGGGCTTCGCGCGCGCCGCGGATGCGCTCGGCACGTCGCCCGCCAATGTCACACGCTATGTGAATGAACTGGAGGCGCATCTGGGCACGCGCTTGCTGAATCGCTCGTCGCGTACGCTTTCCCTTACCGAGGGCGGCGAGACGCTTTACGCCCGTTGCAAGTCGATCCTCGACGATGTCGCCGAGACGGAGGGGCTGGTCTCGTCGGCGTCGGTCGAGCCGCGCGGGCGGCTGCGCATCAATGCCCCCGTGAGCTTCGGTATTTTGTATCTGGCACCGTTGTGGCCCGAGTTCATGCGGAAATACCCGGGAGTCGAACTCGATGTTGGACTGATTGACCGCGTCGTCGATATCGTGGATGAAGGCTACGATCTCGCCATTCGCATCTCACGCGCCGGTTCGACCAGTCATGCGGCCCGCAAGCTGGCGACGTCGCAAAACATTCTGTGCGCATCGCCGGCCTATCTGGCTCGCTTCGGCGTTCCGGCAGCCCCGGCGGAGCTGGGCGGGCACCGCTGTATCGGCTACACGTATGCGTCCACCGGCGACGACTGGCAACTGATCGACGAGCGCGGCAAGCTTCACTCGGTGAAGGTGGACTGTCACATGCATACCAACAACGGCGATACGGCGCGTGCAGCGGCCCTTGCCGGACACGGCGTGATCCAGCAGCCCACTTTCCTGATCGGCAAGGATCTCGGCGAGGGCCGGCTCGTGCATGTGTTGCCCCGGTACCGCTTGCCGGATATCGACATTCTCGCGCTGTATTCGAGCCGTCGGCACCTGAGCGCCAGAGTGCGCGTCATGATCGATTTCCTGGTCGACGCGTTCAGCGGCGTGCCTCCCTGGGACCGGAACGACGGAAATTGGGCAGGTGCCGCGCCGGCGACGGATTGAAAGCGCATCCGCATCCGGTACATGCGCCAGCCATGTTCGGACATTCGGGGGCAGGGCGTGCGCGATCGTTCTGCACCTTGGCGCACGGACATTCGGACGGCGGCCCCGGGCAGCCTTTGATCACAGCCCGCGACTATCTGGGAGTGCCATCGTCCGATGGATACGGAATTCGCGCGAAAGCTGTATCCTCGGCGCGTGGACATTCGAATGTCCAGGTGATGCAGCCAGCCGACGTCTGCGGCTGGCCGGCCCCGGTCGAATGGTATTGGGGTGGTGTTGGACGGGTTGATGCCGATCCGAAGGGGACCTTCAGATCTGCCGAAAGCTGCCGTTCACATTGCTTATAGGCTGCTCCGGCGTATGAGATCGGTCGAGGCGATCATTCAACACTCTGACTCACTGGAGCGAGTCAGAGTTATCTTGGAGTGGGAATCCTCTTGAAAACAATCGCAAAGCGCTTCCTGTTAGCGCTGATCGCCCTGATGGCTTGCGTTCGCGGTGGAGTTGCGTTGGCAGAAACCTCGTCCGGCCAGACCTTTTCTCCTGATGCAAAAATCCAGAAAATCGCGGAAGCCTACTCGCTAGACGCCGTTGACTTCTCCGCGAAACAGTTTGGAATAAAACTCGACTGGTCGGACGCGAGTATTGCAAGTGTCGAAAAGGTCTTGGCGCAAATGAGTTCATCCTACGTCAGCACTAGTCCCAAGCCAACGGACGAGCAAGTCATGTCATTTGCGAAAGCCTATGGAAGTTACGTCGGAGAGGTGTATCGCCGCAATCATGGTGGCGAATGGGGTATGGTCACCCTCGGCGAAAGTCGATTCCCGGGTTTGCGAACTACCGCAGGTTCCAGCTTCTGGCCATGGGGACGGGTGTTCAATCGGATCACCAAGGGGACGGAGGACAATATCGCCGACTACTACGCGGCCCTATTGAAGAAAAAGTAACTGACGGCGCATCCAGTCAACTTGGCCGTGAAGGTGTCAACGAATCAAGCCACGACATTGACCGTCCGTTCCTGGTTGGCTGCTGCCTTCCGGGGTTGCTTGCACTTGGCCTAGCGCGGTTGCTCGAAATCGACCTGCAAGAGACATTCATGCCTTGAACTCCATGTTGTGCGAACTGCGGCCGGTTCGCCGCATGGGCTATATCAGCGTATAAAAAAAGCACTAAATCGAAGAATTTCTTCTACACGCTGGAGTTATAGTCAATGACGTTAGAACTCGTCATCCCGGAGCGTCCGAGAAATGTACGGCCCCTGCATCCTCTGCCTTGAGTCCACTGAACCGCTGACCGAAGAGCACATCTTTCCCGAAGCCGCCGGCGGAAACATTTCAAAATACGTACTCTGCAAGCCTTGCAACGACAAGTTGGGGCACTGGGTTGATGCGCCCTATGTGGACCAAAAGCATATTCAGCTTGCCCGGGTTACATACAAGATTCCGGGAAAGACGGGAAACATCCCGCAGCCGTTTTCCGATATTTACTCTATAGATGGCTCCGACGGCCAATTGAAGATAAAGCTGGACAAGGACTTTGCGCCAAGGGTGGTGCCTCAAGCACCGAAGGTATGGGTTACAGAGCACGGAGAAATCGGTCTCAGTCTGTCCCTGGACGCCAAGGACAGGAAAAACATTCCGAAAATAATTAGGACCGTACTGTCACGGTTCTTCAAGTCAGATGAGGGTATTCGTCTCGGATGGTCCGATGAGGAAAAGGAAAATGCAATACAAAAGTCCATCGACGGGGCCAGAAAAGTCGACCCTAGGTCCGAGCAGATACAGTCCACCTTGGGTGGTCGCTGGACAATCGAACTCAAAGCACTATTTACTGAGTATGTAAAAGTCATTTATGAAATTTGCTGCCTAGAGTTCGGGGCTCCCTTTATCAATAGTCGATCTGGGGTGCTACTGCGGGCCTTTCTTCGTGCTCAGTGTTGCGATGAACCAGAGCCATGGGAGCTAATGGATATGGCTAAACATCTAAATGTTGCCCCTCAGATTCCACCAGACCTCGATGGCTTTATTAGGCACCTCACGAACGGCAATCCACATACGCATCACATTGCTGTAGTGACGCCAGCCGGTGTGGTGTGCTCTATGCTCGGGATGGGTGCCGTTTTCCACGCTAGAGACCTCAATCAAGCCCAACGAGTGGCAGACGTAGCAAAGGTCTATGTCAGCAGCATCACAGGCGGCAGGTCGGGAATATTCTGTCTTGGTGAATTGCTGGTTGATGCCCAATGAGTTCTAACCTCACGGTCAACATAGACCGCCTGCAAGCTGCGCGGCTCCAGCGGCCGGCTACCTTAAACCCTGAGTGACTGTTTTCTATTGTGGTCATCGACTGCTCCTGGCCGACTGCCATCATTGCCCACCCATCCCGGCATCGCCAAACCCTGAAGATCCGTTTTTGCGGAGCCCGATCCACCCGATGATGATAAAAGCCGTGTTCTTCGACGTCGGCGAAACGCTGATCAATGAAAGTCGTGACTGGAACGAGTGGGCCGACCATCTCGAGGTGCCGCGACGGGTGTTTCATGCGTTGCTCGGCGCGGTCATCGCGCGTGGTCAGCATCATCGTCGCGTGTTCGATCTCGTGAGGCCGGGTGTCGACTTCGACGCATTGTGCCGGGAGCGCGAGGCGACCGGGAGCACTTATACGGTGACCGCGGAAGATCTCTACCCCGACGTCGTGCCGTGCCTGAAACGACTGCGCGAAACCGGCGTGCTGGTCGGCATCGCGGGAAATCAACCCGTCGCGACCGAACGTGCACTCCGTGCGCTCGGCGTGCCGGCGGACATCGTTGCGTCGTCGGCGTCGTGGGGCGTCGACAAGCCGGATGCCCGCTTTTTCGAGCGCATCGTCGCCGAGACGAACGGAATCGAGCCGTCCAGGATTGCCTACGTCGGCGACCGGCTCGACAACGATGTCGAACCGGCGCGGCGGGC
Organism: Burkholderia reimsis; assembly: GCF_003294055.1. Taxonomy (NCBI): domain Bacteria; kingdom Pseudomonadati; phylum Pseudomonadota; class Betaproteobacteria; order Burkholderiales; family Burkholderiaceae; genus Burkholderia; species Burkholderia reimsis. The sequence goes on along the minus strand of NZ_QMFZ01000080.1, from coordinate 284 downwards.
CGGCATGGTTCCGGTGTTCTTGCGGCGCGGCCCATGGGCAATCATTCAGTCCGGTTCCGGGCGCTTCGCGTCTCCCGTGCACGCGATCGACAGCCTTTCCGCGCTTCCGGCGTTACTGTCCGGAAGTTTGGGGACATAACCTTGATCAAGGACGCGAGGGCTGAATGACACCGACGCGTCGCAACCGGTCAGCGTGGGCTCGATGTATTTCGGCATCTTTCTGCCCTGGATGGCGTGCTGACGTGCTCAGCCTCGATACTCCCGCAGCCCGCAGCCCGCAGCCC
>NZ_QMFZ01000007.1:0-243145 GCF_003294055.1 Burkholderia reimsis | reverse complement strand
CCGCCTCCACCGCGGCATTCAGCGCCAGAATATTCGTCTGAAACGAGATACTGTCGATCATCACGATGATCTCGGAGATCCGCTGCGATGCGTCGCTGATCTGCTCCATCGTCGTCACGACTTCTCCCACAACCTGCCCACCCCGCGCCGCCGTATCCGCCGCGCCATTGATCATCTTCGCCGCGGTAGTCGCCGTCTCGGTGTTGTTGCGCACCACGGCCGTGATTTCTTCCATCGACGAAGCCGTCCGCTCGAGGTTGCTCGACTGCCCTTCGGTGCGCTCGCTGAGATCCGCATTCCCCGAAGCAATCTGCGCCGACCCGGTCGCAATCGAAGCTGAAGCCGCCCGAATCCGATGAACGAGCGTCGATAACGACGACACGAACCGATTGAACGCATCCGACAGCTGCCCGATCTCGTCCTCGCTCTCCACCGTCATGCGGCGCGTCAAATCGCCCTGACCGCTGGCGATCTCCGACAGCAGCGTAGCCGCCCGACGAATCGGCGCGGCAATCGCACGCCCCACCAGCCAGATCACGAGCAGCGCAACCCCAAGCCCCACCACCGCCGCGACCAATGCCGCGCTGCGAATCGCACGCGTCACCGGCCCCAGCAGTTCGGCCTGCGGCACCTGAACGACCACATACGCATTCAGCTCCGGAATGAACGACGTCGCGATGAAGCGCGCGCCGCCATCACCCTCGTAACTGAGGTACGCATACGGCTTGCCCGCAAGCAACGTCGACGACGCCTCGCCCGGCAGCCCCGGCTCATCCTTCAGAAAATGCTTGCCGTCGATCAGCGACGTATCGCGATGCATCATGATCGCGCCGTCGGGACGCACGAGGTACGCAAACCCGGTCTCGCCGATCCGGTAAGCCGAAATACCCTTCGCGAGCGCATCGACGGACAGGCTCATGCTCGCCGCGCCGACCGGCACGCCGTCGAGTTCCACGCGGCTGTTGATGAACATCATGTAGCCGCCGACGGTCACCTCGCGATCCATGTTCACGTCGTACGCCTTGCCCGACGACAGGAAGCTGGTCAGCCACTGATCCTTGTCGGTCACCTTCCGCTGCAAGCCCGCTTCGTTGTAGTAGTTGCCGCTCTTCACCGACACCCACTGCACGGACGCGGCCTTCTGCTCGTCCTTCACGTTCTTCGCGAGCTGGATCCAGTTGCGCGTACCGGCGTCGGGTTCGCCGTCGGCTTCCCATTGCAGCAGAAACGCGTCGCGCGCGAGAATCCGCGACGCGGCGATCGGCCCGGCCATCTGCCGCTGCACGTCGGCGCGGATGCCGTTCACGGCCGTCGGCAACTCCTCGCGGACGACACGATCGCGCACCGCGTTGCCGATCAGACGGATGCTGAGTCCGCTCGAGATCGCGACGAACACGAGCAGGCAACTCGTCATGCTGAGAATCAGCTTGTTCTGAATGGAAAGCTTGCGCCAGAAATGCATGGGGAACCCTCGATAACCGCTCTGTCTGAGCCAGTTTGGGTTATCGGCATGCACGCGCGGAACCGCATCGCGGATTTCAGATGTTCATCATGCGAGATTTGTTATGTCGTTGTCAGGCGGGCATAACCGGCCGCCTGTCGACTCGCGATCAGCGCAGATCAGTATGCGACGAAGATCGTGACACGCCGGTTTCGCGCCCGCGAAGCCGCATCGTCGCCCGCGACGAGCGGCTGCGTATCGGCCCGCCCGATCGCCGCCAGGCGATGCGGCGCCACGCCGCGCTCGGTCAGGTAGCGCACGACGCTCCCCGCGCGCGCCGACGACAGCTCCCAGTTCGATTCGTATTTCGCATTCGCGATCGGCAGGCTGTCGGTATGCCCTTCGACGAGGATGTCGCCGGTCGCGTGCTCGCTCAGCGCCTGCGCAATCTGGTTCAGCACCGGCGACGAATCAGGCAGCAAGCGTGCATCGCCGACGTTGAACAGGATCTTCGCGTCGATGCCGATCTCGACACCGTGCGGCGCCTTCACCAGCGAAATCCGGCCGTTCGACTTCAACGAATCGAGCAACGCGAGCCACGGCGGCGCAGAGTCGGGCGTAGCCGCATCGGCAGCGCTCGCGGCACCGCCCGCCTGCCGCGCAAGCGTCTGGTACCGCGCGTCGAGTGCGTTGTATTTCGCGAGCTGGAGCACGTACAACGCGAGGAACAGCACCATCAGCGTCGTGATGAGATCCGCGTACGAAATCAGCCAGCGGCCGGACTGCGCGCCTTCGAGCTCGTCGTCGCGATCGGCGGCGGAGGCACCGTCAGTTCGAGCAGTCATGTTGTTGGGAATCCGGGTTGATCGTCCGACACACGCGCGTCACGCAAGCGATTCCACCGCGCGCCCGCGCACGTCGCCGGTCAGGCGCGTTTCGATCGTATGCGGCGATTCCTTGCGCGATATCGCCAGGAAACCGTCGAGATACAGCTTGCGAAACCGCAGCTCGCTGTCGATCTGCGCACGCAGCTTGCCGTAAAGCGGCAGGAACACGAGGTTCGCGAACGCCAGCCCGTACAGCGTCGCGATGAACGCGACCGCGATGCCCGGCCCGAGCTGCGCCGGTTCGAGGATGTGGCTCGTCACCTGCACGAGCCCGAGCACCGACCCGAGAATGCCGAACGTCGGCGCATATCCGCCCGCCTGCTGCCACACGCGCGCGGCCGCCAGGCGGCTGCGTTCGTAGGCATCGAGTTCGCGCTGCAACGCGTCCTCGAGCACGGCGGTCGACACGCCGTTCGCCAGCAGTTCGAGCCCGCGGCGCGCGAACGGATGGATGCCGCTCACGTCCATCGATTCGAACGCGAGCAGCCCGTCGAGCTTCGCGCGGTCGCCCCATTCGAGCAGGTCGGACAGGTTCTTGCGATCGACCTCGCGCGCCCGCACGAACGCGAGCCGCAACTGTTTCACCGCGTCGAAGAAGCGTGCCCAGGTGTTCTGGATCATCACCGCGCCGAGCGTGCCGCCGAGCACGATGACGAGCGCCTCGAACTGGAACAGCATCGGGAAATGCCCGCCTTCGAGCGCGAAGCCGAACACGATCGCCGCGCCGCCAAGCACCACACCGGCCAGGGTCAACAGATCCATGCGCGCCCCCTTGGTCATGCATCCGATGCCGATGCGACGGGCGCGGTGCCCGCCGCCGGCGCCTTCGCCGCGCGAACGGCATCCAGCACGCGCCGCTCGATGTCCTCGATCTCGACCGGATCGAGCTTGAGCTCGCGACGCATCACCCACGACACCTCGTTGCGCCGCGCCTCGGTCATCACGGAGAACAGCTTGTCGGCCACTGCGCGATCGTCGAGATTCGCGATCAGCTTCGCGAGATCGTAGGTGTCGAACGCGCTGATGACGTCGAACAGCGTGCGCGGGTCGATCCACACGAGATCCTCCAGCGCGCGCACGTCGCCTCCGCGACGCGCATTGCGCCGCGAGAAGTACGCGACGCCCTTCTGCTCGACGTAACTGAGCACCTTCGATTTGCGGAACGCGAACACTTCGTCGGCAATCTCGCCGTTCGACAGCTTGTTGAGCAGCATCGTCTTCTCTACGCCGATCAGCGATTCGAGATCGGCGAGCTCGATGAGCTCGAGTTCGCTGTTGATCGACAGGTCGAGATCGTGATCGGCCACCTGCTGCGCGCGATCGATCACGCGCGCGGCGTCGAACGTGACGACCTGGCGCGCATCCGACGACGACGCATAATCGGCCGCCCCGCCGGCGTGGTCCGCCTGCGCCGCTTCGATCGTGACGAGATTGAGCTTCTCCATGCGTCGCAGCATCGCGAGCACGTGCGGCCGCGAGTGGCCGGCGATCGCGCGGCATTTGCGGATCACTTCGGCGAGCGGCACCGACGTTTCGGCCGCATGCGCCTGCATCGGCCGGCGCGTCCACGCGTCGCCGGTTTCGCGTGCATCGGCGCCCGCCATCAGCGCCAGCACATGCGCATACGACAGCACGCCCGGCATGAAGTCGGCATGCGTATAGGTCGCGAGCTGGTCGTCCTTGCGCTTCACGCGGCGGATCATCGTGCGCACGATATGACGCAGCAGAGCCGACACACGCTCGATTTCCTCGTCGAGCATGCCGGCCGGCACGACCGTCAGCTGGCAGAATGAAAGCGCCTTCGCGGTATGGGCACGCGGCTCGGCCGCGAGCAACGCCGATTCACCGAAGAACTCGCCCCGACCGAGCGTCGCGACGACGACGCGCTTGTCGTCGCATCGCGTGGACAGTTCGACCTTGCCGTCGGTGATCAGAAAGATGACGGGCTCGCCCGCAAAACCCTCGGAATAAATGATTTCCCCGGGCGCCGCCGTACGCGTCCACGATTGCTGACGATTCAAGTCGATTCCCCTGCTGCGCTGATTGTTGCGGACTGCGCGTCGCACGTCGGAAGCATGCGATCGCGAGTCGTCCCCGTGACTCGTTTACGTCATCGCGCTCAACATCCTTTAGGGCATTCGTCCTCGCGTCGAACCGAAATCAAGGTAAAACGTTTGCGCGTTACGCGGCCAGATCGAAACGTTCGTTTCGATGCCGGTGCATGTAGTGCAATTGAAAGCGACGGGCGATCCCGCGCGTCAGAACTCCATGTCGAGTTCGTCGATGTCTTCGTGCTCCGCCTTCGCCGCATCGATCCACTCCGCCACAAACGGATGCGCGAGCACCTGCATGCAGTACTCGGCGATATCGGGCTCCAGCTTCACGTCGTAGGTCAGGAAGCGCGTGACGACGGGCGCATACATCGCGTCGGCGATCCCGATCTCCGCGCCGAACAACCAGGGGCCGCCGTACGCGGCCAGGCACTCGCGCCAGATCGTCACGATCCGCTCGATGTCGTGCTGCGCGCGCGACCAGATCCGGAAGCCGGGGAAATGCGCGCGCAGGTTCATCGGCAGCGCGGATCGCAACGCGCTGAAACCGGAATGCATCTCGCCGCAGATCGACCGGCAGTGCGCGCGCGCGCGCCGGTTCTCGGGCAGCAGCCGCGCCTGCGGCCGGATCTCGTTCAGGTATTCGGCGATCGCGAGCGTGTCCCATACCGTGTTGCCGTCGTGCGTCAGGCACGGCACGAGAATCGACGGCGACAGCAGCAGCAGCTCCGCGCGCGACGCGGCATCGATCGGCACGCTGACCGTCTCGAACACGAGCCCGCTCAGCTTCGCGAGCAGCCAGCCGCGCATCGACCACGACGAGTAATTGCGGCTGCTGATGGTCAGCGTCGTCTGTCCGGTGGATTCCATGTCGCTCCCCTGCTGGTTGCCGTTCGTGCCCCTGCACCGAAACGGACGCGTCACGCCGTTACCCGCACCATGCCTGTGCGGCCCATTCGCCGAACTGGCGCAGTGCCGCACGGTGGCGCGCCATGAGTCATGCGCGGAACCGGTTCGGCAGCACGTCTCCTGCACCCGTCCGTCGTCACGTGCCGCCTGCGCCGCCGCGTTCCCGAACTGCGTGCAACGCGCGTGCCAGCCGCACGCTGGCACACGGCTTGCCTCATTCCCTGCATCGCGGCGCAACGAGCGACGGTCATGAACCTGCTTGCCTATCCGTTTTATCAATGGTCTGCGGAATGCCTGCGCCCGGCGCGTGCATGGGCGGCCACCACGCGCGCGACGATGTCGCTGTGGCCGCCCGCGACGTCGACGCCGACCGGCCGCATGCTCGACGCGCTGTGCGAACTGCTCGAGTGCTGCGCGTTCTCGCACCGGCGTCCGCCGTTCGGGATCGAATCGATCGTCGTCGACGGCGACACGGTGCCGATCGTCGAGGAAGCGGCGGCCGTCACGCCGTTCGCGACGCTGCTGCATTTCCGCAAGGCGCGGCCGGTCGCGCGCCAGCCGCGCGTGCTGATCGTTGCGCCGATGTCCGGGCATTTCGCGACGCTGCTGCGCGGCACGGTGCGCACGATGCTGGCCGATCACGACGTGTACATCACCGACTGGCACAACCCGCGCGACATTCCGTTGACGGCCGGACGCTTCGGCTTCGACGAATACGTCGCGCACGTGATCGACTTCATCCGCCAGATCGGCCCGGACGCGCACGTGCTCGCGATCTGCCAGCCGACCGTCGCCGCACTCGCGGCGGTCGCGCTGATGGCGGCCGGCAGCGATCCGGCGCAGCCCGCGAGCCTGACGCTGATGGCCGGCCCGATCGACTGCCGCGTGAATCCGACCAAGGTCAATGCGCTCGCGACGAGCCAGCCGATCGAATGGTTCGCGCGCAACCTGATCAGCGTCGTGCCGCCCGGTTTCGTCGGCGCGCAGCGGTGCGTGTATCCGGGCTTCGTGCAGGTCGGCGCGTTCATGTCGATGAACCCGGACCGGCACGCGGCGTCGTTCGCCGATCTGTATTACGAGCGCGCGAAAGGCGATCCCGCGAAAGCGGACACGCTGCGGCACTTCTACGACGAATATTTCGCGACGGCCGACCTCACCGCGGAGTTCTACCTGGAAACGGTCGAGAAGGTGTTCCAGCAATACGCGCTCGCGCGCGGCGAGCTGACGGTCGGCGACCGGCTCGTCGAACCGGCGGCGATTCATCGCACCGCGCTGTTGACGATCGAAGGCGAGAAGGACGATATCTGCGCGGTGGGCCAGACGGTGGCCGCGCAGGAGCTGTGTTCGGGGTTGCCGCCGTATCTGAAGACGCACCACGTCCAGACGGGTGTGGGGCACTACGGCGTGTTCAACGGCAGCCGGTGGGAAACGCAGATCTATCCGATCGTGCGGGCGACGATCCATGACAACGAGCCGTACGATCGCACCGCGGGCGCGGAAGGCGATACGGACGGCACCCACTACGTCACGCTGCGTGCACTGCTCGATGCGCGTGCCACCGGGAGCGACGCGGCGGCGGAAACACGCTCGCATCACGCGCACTGAGCGCGGTCGGCGGCACAAATGCATCGCCCCGCCGCAGAGGCGGGGCGACGTTGGCGGCTGCGTCCGGCCGACGCGCGCGTGCATGCACGCGCGCGCCGGCCCTGCGCGTTACGAGCAGGCCTTGCCGTGCGACGCGTGGTAGCCCTTCGCCTTCGCGTCGGCTTCCGACATGTAGCTGCCGTGCTTCGTCTTGCCGTAGTACTTGTCGGTCGAGCAGTGGTAGACCTTCGTACTGTCGTTCGCCCACACCTTGCCCGCGCCGCCGCCCGGCGCTGCGGCCGCGGTCGTCGCGGCGGCGCTCTTCGCGGGAGCGGTGCCCGATGCCGGCGTAGCGGAAGCCGCCATGGCCGGCGCCGCGGCCGGTGCGCTCGCCGCCGCGGCGGCCGATGCGCCGTACCAGGTCTTCACGCCCTTGTGGCCCGCGCATGCGCCCTTCTTCGACGCGCCCGAGTAGAACGAGCCGTCCTTGCACAGACCGGTCGTGCCGGCCGGCGCGCTGGCCGGAACCTGCGCGAACGCACCGATCGACACACCCATGCCGGCGACCAGCGCGGCGATCAACATCGTTTTTTTCATGGTCCTCTCCTGATTTGCCTGAATGACGAAAACGTCCGGGGCGTTCCCGGGAACAGCCACGGTTACCGCACCCAGCGGCACACGCGGTGGTGGTGATGGTCGAAGTGGCACACGCGGTGCGAATGCGCTTCGGCCAGTGCCGGCACGAGCACGGCGCAAGCCAGTGCGGTTGCCGTCAGGATCTTCGCGATGCGGTTCATGGTGAAACTCTCCCGGATAGGTCAGCCGGTGATCCGGCTGGTACCTCCTTAACGCCGGTCGTCGACAGGCCGTGCACCGCACCGGCGCGCAATTGACGATCTTTGACATCGGATCGCCAATCGACGGCCGAAGCTGACGAATGTCTTTCTCTTCTTTCCGGTTCTTCAGCTTCGCGGCCGCTTGGAATTCGAATCAATGTGTCGAAGCGGGCATCAGTGAGCAAAAGCCAGCGGACCAATAAAAAACCGCCTGAATGCAGGCGGTTCGTCGAAAACGCACACCCAACCGGCCAGCTACGCACCGGCCTCCGCCCAAGGCGTTGGCTGCGGCACCGCGCACGGCCCTTCGACGTCGATCGATTTGAAGTCGGCAGGCCCGACGATCTCCAGGTACTCCATGTCCGGCGAGTAGTCGAACAGGTAGTGGACTATTCCCGGCGCCTGATGCACGCAGTCTCCGGCCGCCACCAGCGTTTCCTGTTCACCGTACATGAAGCGCGCCCAGCCCTTCAGCATGATCACGATATGGAATTCGGCTTCGTGACGGTGCCAGCCGGTGCCCGCCTCCGGTGCATGATTCGCCCTGACGAGTTGCGCGACGACCTTGCCGTTCGTCGCGGCGGCGATACCGAGATCGCGGTACAGAAAGAAGTCGCGCAGGCCCTCGCCTTGATAGGCGGTGTCCTGCGGCTTCACGTGGGAAAAAGCGGTGGTGGTCGGCGTGCTCATCGCGGTGCTCCTTCATCGAAAGGATCACGCGAGACAAGCATTAAGCGTTCCAGTTTTGCGGCGGTACGAAACCGTGCGCGTCACCGCTTGCGCCGCTTGCCGGTCAGCAGCGTCTGCGCGATCACACGTCTGTTAGCGCAGCCATTCACCCACCCGGGCGCGATTCGACGCAATCCATCGCGCGACACCCTTCTGCGGATCGGATTCACCGGCGGCACGGATATCGTTCATCAGCGAGCCGAGTGTCTGGTCGTCCATCTTCCATGCGCCGAGCCAGCGCGCGACATCCGGACGCGTATGACTGAAACCGGCCTTCGTGATCGCATAGATCGCGTCGGGTTGACCGTACACCTGCTTCGGGTCCTTCAGGTAGTGCATCGGATACTTCGCCCACACCCAGTGCGGATTCCACAGCGTGACGATGATCGGCTGGCGACGCTTTTGCGCGCGCTCCAGCGCGAGCAACATCGCGGCCTCCGATGACGGCAGCACGGTGGCGTCGAGCGCATACGCGGTGCGCGCTTCGCCCGTCAGTTTCATCAAGCCGCTGCCGGGTTCGATGCCGAAAATCGTCGGCTTGCCGTCGTGGCTGAACTCCGCGGCATGTGCGTTCAACTGGTCGATGCTGTCGATCGCGACGTAATCGGGCACCGCGAGGCCCAGTTGGGCGCGAGGAAACCACGGGCCGATCTTCTCGACGCGCGATTTGATCGCGTCGTACGGCGGGCCGTCCGCGGACGGCAGCCAGACTTCGAACGTCAGATCGAGCTTGCCCTGCGCGACGCCGTTATAGATGATCGCCTTGTCGCCGGACTGCAGCGTGACGTCGTAGCCTTTTTCCGCAAGCAGCGCCTTCCACAGATTCGCGACCGCGATATTCTCGGCCCAGTTGTTCACGCCGATCACAACCGTTCCATTGCTGGCGGCGTGCGCCGACGCCGAAACCGATAGCGCGAAGACAAGCATGAGCCGTCCGAGTACCGGGCGGCGCATGGCGACAGTGAACAGGCGGGCAAGCAACGACAGGATCATGGTAAGGGCTCCTATTGGACGGTGAAGGAACTTGGGCAGGACATGACGCGGCCGATGGAACCGGGCGGGCGCGATCGCGCGGACACCGGCATCCGGAGCAACGTTCATCCGTTCTCTTACCGATATATTTCTTGCGCCAATTTCCTTTTGACAGCGAGGAATTCCGATCGGGACCATCGGAGAGGCCGAATGATCGCGTCGTTGCATCTGGCCCGGCTCACCGGAGGCTACCGGATATGAAGCGCGATCACTCAGGCGGGCGACGACGCGCTCGCCGCGCGGCGGCGTTCCTCGACCATCGTCTCGATCAGCAGAGCCAGATCGTCGGCGGCCGGATTGCGAGTGCCGGGGGAGCGGAGCAGTTCGAGATCCGCGGGCGGCAGCGCCGGCAAGCCGTCTTCCTTGTCCAGCACGCGCCAGTTCGCGGGCAGCGTGCAGCGATCGATGATCGTCACCGCCGCACCGTGATTGACGGCGACCTTGATGCCGGTCGGGCTCTGGCTCGTGTAGATCACGTGATACGGCCGCCCGAGTGCGGCCAGTGCCGCGAGTCCGCGTTGACGGTAGCAGCAGGTTTCCGGAAAGAGCGCGAGCGGCACGGACGCGCCATCCGGCAACACGAAATCGCGATGCGCGGCCCACACCACGTCCTCGCGGCCGAGATGACGGCCGCCGCTTTGCGCGTTGTGCCTGACGACCAGTGCCAGATCGAGTTCGCCCGCCTGCAGGCGCTCGATCAGCTCCAGCGACATTCTGCAGTCGATATGCGGGCGCGCATCGGGCCGCAGGCGATAGAACTTTTCGAGCAGATCGGGCAACCAGAGCTCCGCGTAATCCTCAGGCAAGCCGAAGCGGATCACGCCATGGCCGCCCGTGCGCTTGAGTGCGGCGATCGCTTCGTTCTGCACCTGAATGATGCGGCGCGCATGAATCAGGAAGTTTTCCCCGTCTCTCGACAATGCCAGACGGCGACTGTCACGCAAAAACAGGTGCGTTTCCAGCCGCTCTTCGAGCGTTCGGATGCGCAGGCTGATCGTCGATTGCGTCCGGTGCATCTGCCGGGCAGCGGCGGTCACGCCGCCGCTGTCGACCACCGTGATGAACGCGCGCACGAGTTCTCCGTCGAGCGAGCTGAGTTGAGACCAATCGGGTTCGCTGATGTCAGTCATCGAAATTACTCGTTTTCCAAGGGAATTTGTCGATCGAATCATGGGCGCATCGATAGGCCGATTGTTGTCGAAAACAATTCAGGCCACAAACGCCTCAACCCTCGAAACTGGAGCCAACCGTGCAAGCAAGCCCGCCTCTCGCCGACGCAGAATGTACCGATCTGAGCGATATCGTCGATACCGACTGCTATCCGTTGCATGAACCCGGGCACGCCCGAATGCGCGACCTGGTCGCGACTTGCCGGGCCCAGCTGGCCAGCAGCGGCAGCGCGGTACTGAGCGGCTTCCTGCGCCCCGCCGCACTGGAACAAGCGCGCATCGAAGGGCTCGGCTTCGCGAAGAAAACCTATTTCTCGAGCCGCAAGGTCAACGCGTATTTCACCGCCGACGATCCGTCGCTGCCCGCCGCGGACCCGCGCCGTATCTTCATGGATCGCACGAGCGGCTTCGTCACGCGCGACGTGATCCCGGCCGATGCCATCGTTCACCGGATCTACGTGGCGCGTGCGATGAAGCAATTCGTCGCCGCGTGCCTCGGCGAAACGCAGATCTGGGAATACGCGGACCCGTACGCCGGGCTGGTCCAGAACGTCATGCCGCCCGGCACCGAACAGCCGTGGCACTACGACACCAACGAATTCATCGTGTCGATGATGACCCAGCAGCCCACGGCAGGCGGCGATTTCGAGTACTGCCCGAACATCCGGTCTCCCGAGGGCGAAAACTACGATGCGGTCGGCGCCGTGGTGCGCGGAGAGACGCGCACGCCAATCAGCGTGATCACGCTGAAGCCGGGCGATCTGCAACTGTTCAAGGGTCGTTTCTCGCTGCACCGCGTGACCCAGGTACGCGGCGACATCGATCGTCACACGACGATCTTCGCCTATTCGAAAAAGCCCGGCGTGATCGGCCGCCTCGAGCGCACCCGCCAGTTGTACGGCCGCGTATCCGAAATGCACCTGGAAGCCGAACAGACACTGGTCCGCGCGGACAACCTGGTCGACTGACGATGTGCGTTCCCGGTGGGCCAACCCATCACACTATTTCGTTGTACTGACACCCATAACGCCCCCTTACCATCATGACGATGCTTCGACCGACCCACCGCCCGGAAGATTGCGAACCCACCGCCGACGAAATCGCCCAGATCCAGCGCGACCGGCTTGCCGCGGTTCGCCGCGAACTGAAGAAACGCGACCTGACCGCCGCGATCCTGTTCGACCCGACCCACATGCGATACGCAACCGGCTCGCGCAACATGCAGGTGTATTCGATGCGCAATCCCGCACGCTATCTATTCGTGCCGGCCGAGGGAAAGGTGGTGCTGTTCGAATACGCGGGATGCGAATTCCTGGCCGACGGACTCGATACCGTGGATGAAGTCCGGCCGGCCACCGCGATCTCGTACTATTTTTGTGACGACATGCTGCGTCAGACCACCGAGCGCTGGGCGGACGAGATCGACGATCTGGTTCGCGCATGCGGCGGCGGCAAGCGGATCGCGATCGAAAGTGCGACATCGGCGGCCGCATTTGCGTTGCAAGCGCGCGGCTACGCGCTTTCGGACGCCCAGGAGCCGCTCGAACGCGCCCGTGCAATCAAGGTGAAGAACGAGATCAAGATGATCCGTGCGTCGTTGCGCGCGGCGGAAGCGGGCGTGCACAAGCTCGAGGCCGCCCTCGTGCCCGGCATCAGCGAGAACGAGCTGTGGTCGCACCTGCATCAGCATGTGATCGCGACCGACGGCGACTACGTCGAGACCCGCCTGATCAGCTCGGGCCCGCGCACGAATCCATGGTTCCAGGAAAGCAGCCCGCGCAAGATCCAGGCGGGAGAACTGGTCGGGCTCGATACCGACGTGGTGGGCCGCTTCGGCTACTACGCGGATTTCTCGCGCACGTTTCTATGCGGCGACGGCCCCGCGTCGACCGCGCAAAAGACGCTCTACCGCCTCGCCTATGAACAGATCCACACGAACATGGAGAACGTCAAGGCCGGCACCACGTTCCAGGAATTCATCGCGAAGGCGTGGCAGATCCCGCAACCGTACCGCGCACGCCGCTATTTCGCGCTGGCCCACGGCGTCGGGATGACAGGCGAATACCCGTACATCTGCCATCGCGAGGACAACGAGGCAAAGGGCTATGACGGCGTGATCGAACCCGGCATGACGCTGTGCATCGAGAGCTACATCGGCCATGAGGACGGTGGCGAGGGCGTGAAGCTCGAGGAACAGGTGTACGTGCGCGACGACGGCCAGCTCGAACTGCTGTCCGACTACCCGTTCGAGCGCCGTCTGCTCGCCTGAACGCCGCGCAAGACCGATCCCGCGGGGCGTGTTTGAAACCGTCTGTTACTTCAACCGCCCCGACAGGAACTGCCCGAGCCGTTCGCTCTTCGGATTCACGAGAATCTCCTGCGGATTCCCTTCCTCCTCGATCTTTCCCTGATGCAGGAAGATCACGTGATTCGACACGTTGCGTGCGAAGCCCATCTCGTGCGTGACGACGACCATCGTGCGACCTTCCTCGGCGAGCTTCTGCATCACCTTCAGCACTTCGCCCACCAGCTCCGGATCGAGCGCCGATGTCGGCTCGTCGAACAGCATCACCTCCGGCTCCATCGCGAGCGCGCGCGCAATGGCCACGCGCTGCTGCTGGCCGCCCGACAGGTGCGACGGGTACATGCCCTCGACGCGCGGCGCGAGCCCGACCTTCTCCAGGTACTTGCGTGCGCGGGCGATCGCTTCGTCCTTGCCGATCCCGAGCACGGCCATCGGCGCTTCGATCACGTTCTCGAGCACCGTCATGTGCGCCCACAGGTTGAAGTGCTGGAACACCATCGACAGCTTGGTGCGCATCCGCTGCAGCTGCTTCTGGTCGGCCACGCGCAGCGAGCCGTTGCGGTCGCGCGTGGTCTGGATCGGCTCGCTGCCGATCGTGATCTGCCCCGAGCACGGCTGCTCGAGGAAGTTGATGCAGCGCAGGAACGTGCTCTTGCCGGAGCCGCTCGAGCCGATGATGCTGATCACGTCGCCGGCCTTCGCCTTCATCGACACGCCCTTCAACACCTCGTTGTCGCCGAACTTCTTGTGCAGGTTGTCAACGGTAAGCTTGTACATGCTGGGTCCTTCCTTGCGAATCTTGCGAATGCGTTAATGGCCGTTAATGGTCGTTAATGGCCGCGCGGCGAGAGGTACGCGAGCCAGCGCGTCTCGAGCTTGCGGAACGCCCAGATGAGCGTGAACACGACGACGGCGTACAGCACGGCCGCGATGCCGTAGGCCTGGAACGACATGTACGTCGCCGAATTGACGTCGCGCGTGACCTTCAGGATGTCGGGCACGGTCGCGGTGAACGCGAGCGTCGTCGCGTGCAGCATCAGGATCACTTCGTTGCTGTAGCTCGGCAGCGAGCGGCGCAGCGCGGACGGCAGGATGATCCGCGTATAGAGCTTGAAGCGCGACATCCCGTAGGCCATGCCGGCCTCGATCTCGCCGGCCGACGTCGCCTTGATCGCGCCCGCGAAGATCTCCGTCGCATACGCGCATTCGTTCAGCACGAACGCGAGCAGCGTGCAGTTCATCGCGTTGCGGAAGAACGTGTCGAGCAGCACGTGGTCGTGCACGACCTGCAGGCTGTAGATGCCTGTGTAGCACATCAGCAGCTGCACGTAGAGCGGCGTGCCGCGGAACACGTACGTATAGAGCCACACCGGGCCCGAGATCCAGCGGTTCGACGACGCGCGCGCGATCGCGAGCGGCACGGCGAGCGCGAAGCCCAGCGCGATCGACACGACCAGCAACCACAGCGTGATCGCGAGGCCGCTGAAGCGGTAGCCGTCGGTGTAGAGATAGCTTTGCCAGTACTGGCTGACGAGTTCGATCACAGTGCGAGCCTCCGGACGCCGACGGAATAACGCTTCTCGAGGTGATGCAGCACGACGTTGGACACCGTCGTGATCGCGAGGTAGATCGCGCCTGCCGCAAGCGTGAAGAAGAAGAAATCGAGCGTGCTCTTGCCCGCGTCCTGCGACGCCTTGACGACGTCGGCGAGGCCGATGATCGACACGAGCGCGGTGGCCTTCACTAGCACCTGCCAGTTGTTGCCGATGCCGGGCAGCGCGAAGCGCATCATCTGCGGGAACAGGATGCGGCGGAACACGCGCCAGCCGCTCATCCCGTATGCGAAGCCCGCTTCGAGCTGGCCGCGCGGCACCGACAGGAACGCACCGCGGAACGTCTCGGTGAAGTACGCGCCGTAGATGAAGCCGAGCGTAATGACGCCCGCCACGAACGGGTCGATGTCGATCTGGTCCCAGCCGAGCGCGTCGGTGACGTTGTTCAGCAGGATCTGGATCCCGTAGAACAGCAGCAGCATCAGCACGAGGTCCGGCACCGCGCGGATCAGCGTCGTGTAGAAGGTGCCGATCGACTTGAGTACGCGGTTCGTCGACAGCTTCGCGCTCGCACCGATGAGGCCCAGAACGAGCGACGCGGCCAGCGACAGCACCGCGAGCTTCACGGTCTCGACCGTGCCGGCCCACAGAAGCGGGCCAAATCCTTGGAAGATCATAGAAGGGATCCAGAACGAAGTGGCTGGATTGTCAATAGCCATTAACCGCGCATCAAACGATATCTGCGCACTACCTGATGCGACTTGCTCATCAAGCCGGGGGCATCCCGCGAAGCGGATTGCACCCGGCACGGATGCGGCGCGCGCCGCAGGCGATGCGCGCCGCACGGACGGTCAGCCGCCGTAGACGTCGAATGCGAAGTACTTCTTCTCGAGCTTCTTGTACGTGCCGTCCTTGATGATGTCGGCGATCGCGTGGTCGATCTTCGCCTTCAGGTCGGCGTCGTCCTTGCGCAGCCCGATGCCGGCGCCGTTGCCGAGCGTCTTCGGATCGTCGATGTCCTTGCCGGCGAAATCGAAGCTCGCGCCGCGCGGCGTCTTCAGGAAGCCGATGTCGGCCTGCACCGCGTCCTGCAGCGCCGCGTCGAGGCGGCCCGACATCAGGTCCTGGTACGCACCGTCCTGGTTCTGGTAAGGCACGACCTGCACGCCCTTCGGCGCCCAGTACGTCTTCGCGTAGGTTTCCTGGATCGTGCCCTGCTCGACGCCGACCGACTTGCCCTTCAGCGATTCGGCCGTCGGCTGCAGGTTCGCGCCCTTCTTCGCGACGAGGCGCGTCGGCGTGTTGAACAGCTTGTCGGAGAACGCGATCTGCTCGGCACGCGCCGGCGTCATCGACATCGACGACAGCACGCCGTCGAACTTCTTCGCCTTCAGCGCGGGAATCATCCCGTCGAAGTCGTTCTCGATCCACACGCACTTCGCCTTCAGGCGGGCGCAGATCTCGTTGCCGAGATCGACGTCGAAGCCGACGACCTTGCCGCTTGTGTCCTTCGATTCGAACGGCGGATAGCTGGCGTCGACGCCGAACCGGATCGTCGACCAATCCTTGGCGTGGGCACCGACCGCGATGCAGGCAAGGGCAATACTGAGCGCGAGTTTCTTCATGGCGTTCCTGTCGTGGACGAACTGGGCAAGGGTCCCGTCGGACAGCCCGCACCGGCGCGGCCGGCACGGCGCCCCGCCGTGAACCCTTCCAACCCGGGCATCGCCTCCTCCGGCGACCGCCCAAGTTGTACATACAACTTTGCCCGCGCAGGAGCACCACCAGCAATCCGTGTTTATCTCTAATTGTCGGCGGATTATGGCCGTGGGTCGTAAATTCCCTTCAACTTCAATTAATTACAAATTACATCGAGCTAAACGACAGCTTTCTCCGCGCGCAGGTTCGTGGCCGGGAGCGGGTTTTCACCTGTCTAGACCTGTCGACGCCGCATCACGCTGCCCGTCCGTCATGCCGACCGTTTCCAGACCGACCAGCCGGTAGCCGAACTGCAGTTCCGTCAACAGGTGCCGCGGCCGCGCCGGCACCGGTTCGAGCTTCTGTCGCAGGGTCGTCATGTACACGCGCACGTAGTGCGCGCGTTCCGCGTCGTGGATCCCCCACACCTCGGCCAGCAATTGCCGCGCGGCGACCACGCCGCCGCGCGCGCGAATCAGCGCGGCGAGCAGCCGGAATTCGAGGCGCGTCAGATGAACCGGCTCGCCGCCGCGGGCGACTTCGTGCTTGCCGAGATCGACGGTCACGTCGCCGAAGCGCACGATCGACGACGATTGCCCGTCGGCCGACACGAACGCCGCGCGCCGCAACTGCGCGCGCGCCCGCGCGAGCAGTTCGGGCACGCCGAACGGCTTCGGCAGGTAATCGTCCGCGCCCGCGTCGAGCGCCGCGACCTTCTCCACCTCCTGCTGCCGCGCCGACAGCACGATCACCGGCACCGTCGACCATTCGCGCAGTTCGCGGATGAACGTCTTGCCGTCGTCGTCCGGCAGCCCGAGATCGACGATCACGAGATCGGGCTTGCTGCTCGACGCGTACATCCGCGCCTCGCGGGCCGTCGACGCCTCGCAGGTGTCGAGCCCCTCCTGTTCCAGTGCCATCCGCACGAAACGGCGGATGTCCGATTCGTCCTCGACGACAAGTACGCGCGATCTGATCATGTCCGGCTCTCGTGTTCGATGTCGGGTGGCGCACCCAGTGGCAGGCGAATCTCGAACCGCGCGCCGTGCGGATCGAGCGGCACCGCGCGGATCGAGCCGCCGTGCGCGTTGACGATGCTGCGGCACAGCGCGAGCCCGAGCCCCACGCCGCTGATCGACGATTCCTTGCGCTCGCGCTCGAACGGCTCGAACAGCGGCTCGGTGTTGCGCGCGACGAAGCCCGGCCCGTCGTCCTCGACGAACACGTACAGCGTTTCGCCGAACACGCGTGCGCGCACCGCCACGGCCGCCTCCGCGCCCGCGTACTTCGCCGCGTTGTCGAGCAGGTTCATCAGCACGCGCTCGATCAGCAGCGCGTCGACGTCGATCAGCGGCAGGTCGGCCGGCAGGTCGGCGCTCACGTCGCGGCCGGCCAGCACGCCGGCCGAATGCGCGAGCGCGCTGCCGACGATCTCATCGAGCATGTGCCACTCGCGATTCAGCCGCACGCCCTCGCTCTGCATGCGCGCGAGATCGAGCAGGTTCACGACGAGCCCGTGCAGCGCCTCGGCCTGGTTGCGGATGCCGTGCGCGAGCGCGACCGGCTGCCCGTCGGCCAGCCGCTCGGGCCGCTCGAGCGTCTCGGCGAGCCCGCGGATCGCGGTCAGCGGCGTCTTCAGGTCGTGCGACACGGCGGCGAGCAGCGCGTTGCGCAGCCGCTCGCCTTCGATCCGGACGAGCGTGTGCTGCGCGACGCCGACGTAGTGCACGCGCTCGAGCGCCATCGCGATCGACGAACACAGCGCGTCGATCAGGCGGCGGTCGTCGGGGTCCGTGGGTACCGGCTGCGCGTCGCCGAACAGCACGAGCACGCCACGCACGCGCATCGGCGCCTTCAGCGGCAGGTACTGCGCGGCCGCGCGCTCGAACGGCGGCAGCCCGCACCCGGCGCCGCGCGCGTGCTCGTAGGCCCAGCGGGCAATCGGCGCTTCGACGAACGCGGCGTGCGGCGCCGGCATCAGACGGTCGTCCGCGTCGGGCAGCACGAGCGCGACGCGCACGCCGAGCAGCGGCGCGATCGTGCCGGTGCAGATCGATGCGATCTGTTCGGTTTCGATCGCCGCCGACAGATCATGCGCGACACGCGCGAGCGCGGCCGAGCGCTTCTCGTTCGCGCGCGCGGCCCGCGCCTCCGCGCGCAGGCGTGCCGCGAGCTGGCCGATCGCGAGCGCGACGGCGAGCATCAGTGCGAACGTGAACACGTACTGCGTATCGGACACCGCGAACGACAGCCTCGGCTCGACGAAGAAGAAGTCGAAGCAGCCGACGCAGACGAACGCGGCCCACGCACCGGCCAGCCGGCCGAGCCGCAGCGCGATCAGCACGACGGTCATCAGGAACAGCATCACGACGTTCGACAGGTCGAACACGCGCAGCAGCGCGCTCGCCGCCAGCGTCGCGAGCGCGCACACGAGCGTGGCGAGCAGCAGCGGCACCGCGTACTGCGACACCCACACGTGCGTGCGCGGGTGCGCCTCGCGCACGGCCAGCGCCGGCCGCGTATCGGGCCCCGCGCCCGCGATGCGGTCGGCCAGCGCCGCGCACGCGCGCAGCACGGCTCGCCAGCGGTCGCGGCGCGCGCCGGCCCCGCTGTGGCGGGCAGCGGTGTCCCGCCGCCTCGTTGCCCGTCGATTCGCATCCTTCACGTTCACATTCACATCCATGATCGCTTCCGGCAATTGAAACGCCGAACGGCCCCGCGCACGCCGCGAAGGCGTGAGCGGGGCCGCGACGGCGCGTTCGGTCAGATAAACGGCGTCAACAGCATGTCGATCAGCTTGATGCCGATGAACGGCGCGACGATTCCGCCCACGCCGTAGATCAGCAGGTTGCGCCCCAGCAGCTTGCCGGCCGGCTCCGCGCGATACTTCACGCCCTTCAGCGCGAGCGGGATCAGCGCGACGATGATCAGCGCATTGAAGATCACCGCCGACAGGATCGCCGACGTCGGGCTGTGCAGGCCCATCACGTTCAGCGCGCCGAGCGCCGGATAGGTCGCGACGAACGCGGCCGGGATGATCGCGAAATACTTCGCGAGATCGTTGGCGACGCTGAACGTGGTCAGCGCGCCGCGCGTCATGATCATCTGCTTGCCGACTTCGACCACCTGCATCAGCTTCGTCGGGTTGCTGTCGAGGTCGACCATGTTGGCTGCCTCCTTCGCCGCCTGCGTGCCGCTGTGCATCGCGACGGCCACGTCGGCCTGCGCGAGTGCGGGCGCGTCGTTGGTGCCGTCGCCCGTCATCGCGACGAGATGGCCCTTCGCCTGGTGCTCGCGGATCAGCCGCAGCTTGTCCTCGGGCGTCGCTTCGGCCAGGTAGTCGTCGACGCCGGCTTCCGCCGCGATCGCCGCCGCGGTGAGGCGGTTGTCGCCGGTGATCATCACGGTCTTCACGCCGACCTTGCGCAACTCGGCGAAGCGCGCGGCGATCCCGTGCTTGACGATGTCCTTCAGCTCGATCGCGCCGAGCACGCGGGCGCCGTCGGCGACGACGAGCGGCGTGCCGCCGCGCCGCGCGATTTCGTTGACGGCCGTCTCGACCGCCTGCGGAAACGCGCCGCCGAGCGCATCGACGTGCGCGCGGATCGCCGACGCCGCGCCCTTGCGCACCTGCCGCCCGCCGATATCGAGGCCGCTCATCCGCGTGCGCGCGCTGAACGGCACGGCAAAACCGCCGTCGATCGTCTTGCCCTCCAGCGCGAACCGCTGTTTCGCGAGCGCGACGATCGAACGCCCCTCGGGCGTCTCGTCGGCAAGCGACGACAGCTGCGCGGCCTCGGCCAGCGCACGCTCGTCCACGCCCGGCGCCGGCCGGAACTGCACGGCCTCGCGGTTGCCGAGCGTGATCGTGCCGGTCTTGTCGAGCAGCAGCACGTCGACGTCGCCGGCCGCCTCGATCGCGCGGCCCGACGTCGCGAGCACGTTCGCGCGCATCATGCGGCTCATCCCGGCGATGCCGATCGCCGACAGCAGCGCGCCGATCGTCGTCGGGATCAGGCAGACGAGCAGTGCGATCAGCACGGTCAGGCTCACCGCCGAACCCGACGCGTTCAGCAGCACGCTGAACTGCGAGAACGGCAGCAGCGTCGCGCACACGAGCAGGAAGATGATCGTCAGCGCGACGAGCAGGATCGTCAGCGCGACTTCGTTCGGCGTCTTGCCGCGCTTCGCGCCCTCGACCATCGCGATCATCCGGTCGAGAAAGGCCTCGCCCGGCTGCGCGGTGATCTTCACGACGATCCAGTCGGACAGCACGCGCGTGCCGCCCGTCACCGACGAGAAATCGCCGCCCGACTCGCGGATCACGGGCGCGGATTCGCCGGTGATCGCCGATTCGTCGACCGACGCGACGCCGTCGATCACTTCGCCGTCGGCGGGAATCGTGTCGCCGGCCTCGACGAGCACGATGCTGCCGGCCGCGAGTTCGTCGCTCGGCACGCGATGGCTGGTGCTGCCGTACCGCTTCGGTTCGTCGAGCACCTTCGCGTACACGCGCTTGCGCGCCGCGCGCAGCGCGTCGGCCTGCGCCTTGCCGCGCCCTTCGGCCAGCGCCTCGGCCGCGTTCGCGAACAGCACGGTGAACCACAGCCAGCACGCGACCGCGAAGATGAAGCCGGCCGGCGCATCGCCGGTGCCGGTCAGCGCCTGCAGCCACAGCACGGTCGTGACGATGCTGCCGAGATAGACGACGAACATCACGGGATTCTTCAACTGCACGCGCGGCGCGAGCTTGCGGAAGGCCTCGCGCAGCACGGCCGTCCGGCGCATCGGCGGCACGGCGCCGACCGGGATCGCCGCCGGATTGATCGGGGTTTCGATATGGGACATGAGTGACTCCGTGGTTCCTGCCATTACTTCGCGCCGGCCGCCTGGCCGAAAGCGCGATCCAGCGCGAGGTTCAGGTCGAGCACGCGCACGCGCGGTTCGCCGAGCACGCCGAGCTGGCGCGGCGATGCGATGCGTTCGACCAGCGCCGCGACCTGTGCTGCATCGACGCCGCGTGCCTGCGCGACGCGTGCCGCCTGCAGCCGCGCGTTCGCCACCGAGATCTCGGGATCGAGCCCCGATGCCGACGCGGTCACGGCATCCGCCGGTACCGGCGTGCCGGCGGCGAGCGCGTTCTCCTGCCGGTACGCGCGTACCCGCTGCGCGATATCCGCGAGCAGCTTCTTGCTGGTTGCCCCCTGGTTGCTGGCGCCGCTGCCGGCCGCGTTGTACGGCTGGTCGACCGTCTTCGACGGATCGGCCGGATCGGTGCCGGTCGTCGCGCTCGGCCGCCCGTGGAAGTAGCCGGCGCGCGTGAAGTACTGCCCGATCACCGTCGAGCCGATCGTCGTGCCGTTGCGCTCCACGAGACTGCCGCGCGCCTGCGACGGGAACAGCACGTTCGCGACGCCCGTGGTGAGCAGCGGATACGCGATGCCCGTGACGAGCATGAACAGCACCGACGATGCGATCACGGGCCGCACGAGGCCGCGCGTCGCCGCGCCGAACAAAGAACCGGGTGCCGGCGCGGCGGCGGCCGCTGCCTGGCGATTGCCTTGCATCATGATGTTTTCCTCAGAACAGTTGGCCGCCCGACATCAGCAGGTGCTCGACGACCGGGCCGAGCGCGAGCGCGGGCAGGAACGTGAGGCCGCCGACGACCAGGATCACGAAGACCAGCAGGCCGGCGAACAGGCCCGTCGACGTCGACAGCGTGCCCGCGCTTTCCGGCACGCTCTTCTTCGCGGCGAGGCTGCCCGCGACCGCGAGCATCGGCAGCAGCGTCAGGTAGCGGCCGATCAGCATCGCGAAGCCGATCGTCGTGTTGAAGAACGGCGTGTTCGCGTTCAGGCCCGCGAACGCGGAGCCGTTGTTGGCGGTGCCCGACGTGTACGCGTACAGCACCTCGCTGAAGCCGTGCGGGCCGAGGTTCGCGAGGCTGTCCATCGTCGAGTGCAGCATCGCGGCCAGTGCGGTGAAGCCGAGGATGCTGAACGGATGCGCGAGCACCGCGAGCATCACGAGCTTCATCTCGCGCGCCTCGATCTTCTTGCCGAGGAATTCCGGCGTGCGCCCGATCATCATCCCGACCAGGAACACCGTGAGGATCGCGAACGTGAACAGGTTGATCAGGCCGACGCCGTCGCCGCCGAACACGTTGTTCAGCATCATCTGTGCGATCGGCACGAGGCCGCCGAGCGGCGTTAGCGAGTCGTGCATCGCGTCGACCGAGCCGGTGGTCGCGGCGGTCGTGACGGTGGCGAACAGGCTCGTCTGCGCGATGCCGAAGCGCATCTCCTTGCCTTCCATGTTGCCGCCCGGCTGCGCGGCGCTCATCTGCTGGTCGACGCCGAGCCCGGCCACGAGCGGATTGCCGTGCTGCTCGGCCGAATAGATCACGGCCAGGAAGCCGACGAACATCACGACGAACGCACCGAGGATCACCCAGCCCTGGCGGCGCCGGCCGATCATCGTGCCGAGCGTGTAGGTCAGCGCGGACGGAATCAGCAGCATCGACAGCATGTGCAGCGTGTTGGTGAGCGGCGTCGGGTTCTCGAACGGATGCGCGGCGTTCATGCTGAAGAAGCCGCCGCCGTTCGTGCCGATGTGCTTGATCGATTCGAGGCTGGCAACGGGCCCCGTCACGATCTGCTGGCGCGCGCCTTCGAGCGTGGTCGCCCACGCATCGGACGCGAGCGTCTGCGGGATGCCCTGCCACACGTACACGAGCGCCATCGCGAAGCTGAGCGGCAGCAGCACGCGATAGGTCACGCGCGTGAAGTCGACCCAGTAGTTGCCGATGTCCGCCGCGCTCTTGCGGCTCAGCCCGCGGATGAAGCCGCCCGCGGCCGCGACGCCGGTCGCCGCGCTGGCCACCATCAGGAACGTGATGACGGCCATCTGCGAGAAGTTCGACAGGCTGCTCTCGCCCGCATACGCCTGCCAGTTCGTGTTCGTGATGAACGACGCGGCGGTGTTGAACGCGAGGTCGGGGCTTTGCGCGGCGCGCTGCAACGCATCGAACGGCAGCGTGTCCTGGATGCGCAGCAGCAGGTAGCCGAGCAGCATCATCCCGGCATTGCTGAGCAGCAGCACCATGCCGTAGCGCTGCCACGACATCGCTTCGTCGGGATTCACGCCGAGCAGCGCATAGGTACGGCGTTCGACCCACGCGTGGCGCGGGCTCGTAAAGGCGTGCGCGAGCCATTTCCCGACGACGGGCACCAGCGCCAGCATGATCGCGAGAACGATCGCGAATTGAATGAGATTGTTGAACATGTCGACGCTCGCTCAGATCCGGTCAAGGCCGGTGATGAAACCGGCCGTCAAGGCAAAGAACGCGAGCGTGAACAGAATGAAAAGCAGATCGCTCATGACATCCACCGATATTTTTCGAATTCCTGTTGAATCGCGCCGATCAATACCGCTCGGGTTTGATCAAGGCATGAAACAGATAGATAAAGAGCGCGAGCGACAGCGCGCCGGTGATCCACAACATGGCTTTCCCCTTTTTTCGTATGCGCGGCGACACCGCGCGATCGTCGGCGTGGCGGGCCTTGCCTTGCCGGCGCAGGCCCGTGTGACGCCCCCATGCTCGTCTGGCGAATGGGATGCGACAGTGTAGAAATCCGCGTATCAAAGCGGTGTTCAATTTCTTTACAGGGAATAAAAAAGCCGTAAAGACGAAAGCCGGCCGACGGGGCATTTTTATGCGTTCTTTTCAGGGCCCGCGCGAGTCTATACACCGTATCGTCACCGCGATTCCTAGAATGGGCGGCATGTCCAAGACGAGATCTCCGCGGTGCGGAGCACGATGCGACCAGGGTGCCAGCATGAAACCGACCAGAACCGAAACCGCCGCTTCACGCGATCTGCCGCCCGTTCGTTCGCGGCGCCGGTACCCCGCCGACGAACGCGTGCTGCTGTCGATCCGCGTCGAATCCGACAACCTCGCCGTCGTGCGGCGCCTGCTGCACCAGGCGGTCGGCACCGCGCTCAATTTCTACACGGCCGCGATCGACGAGCGCACCGGGCGCGCCTGCATCGAGCTCGAGGTCGCACGGTCGCAGGCATCGCCGGCCATCCTGTCGATCCTCCGCCTGCTGCCGGCCGCCGAGTTCGGCACGATCCGCCTGTTGCAGCACTAGCGGCGTTCGCCGCGGCCGCGCGTGACACGCGTCACGCGCGGCCTGCCCTTTTCAACGATTCATCGATTCATCGATTCATCGATTCGAACGCGTGTTCCGGCGCGAACGCGCGACGAATCGTCGTTCCCGTTGCGACGGGCCTTTCCAGGAAGCACTCACAATGAAAAAAGCAGTCGTCGGTACCCTTTCCCTCGCATTCTTCGGCGCTGCCGCGCATGCGCAAAGCAGCGTCACGCTCTACGGGATGCTGGATGCGGGCATCGCCTATACGAACAACCAGTCGGGTAAAAGCGCGTGGCAGCAAGGCAGCGGCCTGCTGTCGAATACGGTCTTCGGCCTGAGCGGCAACGAGGATCTCGGCGGCGGCCTGCATGCGCTGTTCCGCCTCGAGAACGGCTTCAACCTGAACAACGGCACGCAGTCCTACCGGAACACGATGTTCGGCCGCCGCGCGTACGTCGGCCTGCAGAGCGACCGGTACGGCGCGCTGACGCTCGGCCGCCAATACGATGCCGTGGTCGACTACCTCGGCCCGCTCGCGATGGCGAACAACGGAGACGGCAACAATCTCGCGTCCCATCCGTTCGACAACGACAACATCGACGATTCGTTCTACATCGACAACGCGGTGAAATATACGAGCCCGACGCTCGCCGGCTGGCAGTTCGGCGGCCTGTACGGGTTCAGCAACGCGGCCGGCGGCTTCGCGAACAACCGCGCGTACAGCGCGGGCGCGTCGTATGCGAACGGGCCGGTCAGCCTCGGCGCCGCGTACCTGCAGCTCAACCGCGGCGGGCTGACGGCCGGCGGCGCGCTGTCGACGAACGACGGCCCGAACTTCCCGGCCGTGCGCCAGCGCGTGATGGGCGCGGGCGGCAGCTACGCGTTCGACCGGCTGACGGTCGGCGCGCTGTGGACGCACTCGATGTTCGACGAAACGGCCGCGTCGTCGCTGCCCGGCGCGCTGAACGCGCTGCGCTTCGACAACTTCGAGGTCAACGCGCGCTACACGCTGACGCCGGCCGTCTCGCTCGCGGGCGCCTATACGTTCACCGACGGCCGCTACGACGACGCCACCGGCAGCCACCGGCCGAAATGGCACCAGGTGACGCTGATGGCCGACTACGCGCTGAGCAAGCGCACCGACGTGTATGCGGAGACGGTCTACCAGCACCAGTTCGGCGTGCCGTCGGGCGCGACGCTCGGCTTCGCGAACGTGACGGGGCTCGCGGCTTCGTCGACCAACACGCAGGTGGTCGCGACGGTCGGCATCCGGCATCGGTTCTGACCGCGCGCGGACTGCCGCGGGCCGGGCGCTCTGTGCAATCCCGCATGGACGCGCGCCGGCCGAACAGGGATCATTCGGGAAATCCGGGCCCGCACGCCCGCGAAACCGGTACACTCGGCGCCGGGCGCGCGCCGGATCGGCATTCGGCGGCGGGCCGCCGCCGACTCTGGAACCGTGATCCCATGA
This sequence comes from Burkholderia reimsis, assembly GCF_003294055.1. Lineage (NCBI taxonomy): Bacteria > Pseudomonadati > Pseudomonadota > Betaproteobacteria > Burkholderiales > Burkholderiaceae > Burkholderia > Burkholderia reimsis. Next base: position 217,324 of record NZ_QMFZ01000007.1, on the reverse strand, counting down.
CCACACCGATCTATCAGGAAATCAAGGACTTCATCCTCGCGCGCATTCATGCCGGCGAATGGGCGGAAGGCGACCAGGTGCCGTCGGAGAACGAACTCGCGCGCGAATTCAACGTCGCGCGGATGACCGTGAACCGCGCGCTGCGCGAACTGACGGCCGAGCAGGTGCTCACGCGCACGCGCGGCTCCGGCACGTACGTCGCGTCGCCGAAGTACGAATCGACGCTCGTCGCGATCCGCAGCATCTCGGACGAAGTCGCCGCGCGCGGCCACGGCTATCGCGCGCAGGTGCTGCTGGTCGGCGCGGCCGTCGCCGATGCGAAGCTCGCCGACGAACTGCAGCTCGACGCGGGCAGCCCGATCTTCCATTCGCGCGTGCTGCACTTCGAGAACGACACGCCGGTTCAGCTCGAGGAACGCTGGGTCAATCCGGCCTGCGCGCCCGAATACGCGTTGCAGGACTTCACGACGACGACGCCGAACCAGTACCTGACGCGCGTCGCGCCGCTGCAGCGCGTCGAATACCGGATCGAGGCCGCGATGCCCGATGCCGAAACACGCCGCCACCTGACGATGGACGACCGCGAGCCGTGCCTGCTGCTGCATCGGCGCACGTGGTCGCAAGGGATGGTCGCGTCGGTCGCCAACCTGTGGCACCCGGGCAGCCGCTATCGCTTCACCGGGCATTTCTGACGTCGACGCGCGGGCTCAGCGCGCGCCCGGCCGTCCCCAGCGCTCGATCGCACTGACGGCCAGCGTCAGGCCGTCGTCCCGCGCGATGCGCGCGCCGAGTTCCGTTGCGCGCGCCTTCGTGTCGCCGCGCTCCGCAAATGCGATGGCCCGCGCCAGCGCGGCGGCGTCCACGCGCCGCCCCGCGACCGGCGCATCCGCGACGCCGAGCCGCTGCAGCCGGTTGGCCCAGAAGAACTGATCGCCCGCGAACGGCACGACGACGGACGGAATGCCGGCCCGCGCAGCCGAATGCGTGGTGCCCGACCCGCCATGATGGATCGCCATCGACACACGCGGGAACAGCCGGTCATGCGGCGTATCGCCGATCACATGAACGTGCGCGGGCAGCATCGACGCGTCGATGCCGCTCCAGCCCGGATGGAACAGCGCACGCCGGCCGGCGAGCGCGTGCACGAGCGCATCGGCCATCCCGGCGCGATCGAAGCCGGCCATGCTGCCGAAACCGATGTACACGGGGGGATCGCCCGCGTCGAGAAACGCCGCGAGATCGGGCGGCGGTTCCCAGTCACGTGCATCGATTCGCCACTGGCCGCAGGCCTGCGCCTGCGACGGCCAGTCGGCCGGGCCCGACAGCAGTGCCGGCGACACGCCGTACAGCATCGGATGATCGGTCCACACCCGCCTGCGCGGCGGCAACGCGCACACGCTCGCGCGCGCCGCGTTCGTCGACTTCCTGAACGCCTGCCACAACAGCGCGTTCACGAACCGGTGGCTCGCGCGGTTCAGCCAATGCGGCACCTTCCCCGGCGGCAGGAACGGCGACGCGAATTCCGCGGTGGGCGTAATCGGGATCATGCCGGCGCCGATCGCCGGCACGCCGCGATACTCGGCAACCGACAAGCCGACGAACGATACGAGCCCCGACACGAGGATCGCGTCGCACCCGGCCGACGCATCCGCGACCTGCCGCATCCACGCGGCCGTGTTCGCATTGGCGATCGCCGCGAGCGCCTTCGACGTGTCGTTGAAGCCGCCGCGCCCGCGCACCGCATCGGCCAATGCGCCCTCCGGCGCAATCGCGCGGCGGATATCGCCGGACAACGCCGCCGACGGCACGCCGAGCATGGCGGCCGAGCCGAGCGTTGCCGCGTCGGCCAGCAACCGGACGTCATGGCCGGCATCGATCAGCGCACGACCGAGCGCCGCGAGCGGGCGCGTGTCGCCTTCGGTGCCGTAGGTGGCGATGACGAGTTTCATGCGTGACTCCTTGCGCCCGACGGAGGCAGGTGGATTCATAAAAGTGCACGTCGTATACTAATGCAATTCGTTCACTTTTATCCGATCCCTCGCCATGCCGACTCCGACCGACGATCCGGGCCGCCGCGCGCGCAAGCGCATCCAGATGCTCGCGCATCTCGCCGCCACCGGCGCACGCCTCTTCGACGCGCACGGCTACGAAGCCGTCACGATGGAGCAGATCGCCGCGCAGGCCGATGTCGCGAAGCGCACGCTGTACAACCACTTTGCGACGAAGGAAGCCGTGCTCGCGCACTGGCTCGAAGGTGAACTCGCGCGCGATCTCGCCCATCTGCAGCGCGACGTCGCGCGGCGCAAGACGTTCGTGTCGCGCATCGGCTGCGTGCTCGATGCATCGGCCGCGTGGTGCGAGCAGCATCCCGCGTACCTGCTCGCGTATCTGCGCCATCGCTTCCTGAGCATCGGCGTGGCCGAACCGGAAAGCGGCAACGAGAACGGCAGCGATATCGCGTTCGTGTGGCAGCAACTGATCGCGGCCGGGCAGCAATCAGGCGAACTGAACGGCACGCTGCGGGCCGACCAGCTCGCGACGTGGTTCCATCACCTGTATCTCGCGGCGATGCTGCGCTGGCTGACCGTGCCGGGGCTGTCGCTGAAACGGGAGTTCCAGGCGGTCGCGAAGCTGTTTGTCGAGGGGGCGGAAGCGAAAGGCTGAACGGCACCGGTGATGCATCGAGCGACGCAGAACCGGCCAGCGCAGCGCCTCCGGTGAATACGGTGCGATAGCCGCGTCGCGCGGCGCATACGCATTTTTACGACGAACGCATGCATCGCATGCCAAATTTCCCGCGCGGCAGTATGCTGGCGACGTACGGCTGCGCACGACGCTTCGGGTAATCCCTGTACCGGCACATCGTCGCGCGGCCGTCGCGACCGCAATCATGCGTTGCAAGGAGGGATTCGTGATGGCAACCACGCATCAGCACTTCCACCTCGAACTACGGCACGCCACCGCGCCGACCTATTTCATCAGCTACCTGTTTCCCGCCTTGCTGTTCGTCTACGAGCTGCTGCGCGTGGGCCAATGGATCCGCGATCACGGGATGCAGTTCGGCGCGTTCAAGCAGATGGGTTACGAGTATCTGCTGATGCTGCTGTTCGTCGGGCTGCAGATCTTCGTCGAGGCGATCTTCCTGCTCGGCGCCGCGATGCGCCGCGACAATCGCGACTTCGAGCACCGGCTGCCGAACGTGATCCTCGGGATCGGTCTCTCGATTGCGCTGCTGGCGATCGATCTCGCGATCCAGCTCGCCTTCTGACGGCCGGCGGGCGCGCGCCCGCCGACGGCAGCCGCGCTCAGGCGAGCGCGTCGCGCAGGAACGTCGCGATGGCGGCCAGCACGTCGTCGGTCCGCTCGCGGTGCGGCATGTGCCCGCACCGGCCGAGCAACAGATACGACGACGGCCCCGCGACGCGCGCGGCGATCCGCTTCGGATGCACGTCGGACCCGTATTCGTCGTCTTCGCCGTGAATCGCGAGCGTCGCGCATTGCACGCGCGGCAGTTCGTCGTCGAGACTCCAGTGGCGAAACGCCGGCGACAGCCACGTGTCGACCCACGCGCGCAGCACCCATTCGGCCTTGTCGCCGTGATAACGCGCGAGCCGGTCGAGCTGGCCCGGCTCGTCGAACTGCTGCCCCGCGTCGCGAATGCCGGCCAGCGTGCGATCCTCGACGAATGCCTGCGCGGCGATCGTCACGAGCGCACGGCAACGCGCCGGATAAGCGGCGGCACACCCGACCGCCATCCCGCCGCCGACGCTGTGCCCCAACGCGACGAACGCGTCGACATCGAGTTGGTCGAGCAATGCGGCGAACGCATGGTCGGCCTCGTCGCGCACGAACGTCGTGCCGAGTTTCCCCGGGTGCCGGTCCGAGCGGCCGAAACCGAGGCGGTCGTAGGCGATCACGTCGCGCTGCGTGGCGCTCGCGAGCTGCGCGGGGAAGTCGCGCCACAGGTCGACGCAGCCGAGCGAATCGTGCAGCAGCACGATCGGCGCGGCCGGCTTAGGTGCGGCCGGCTCAGGCGCGGCCGGCTCGGAGGCGGCCGGCTCGCCCGCACCCGCTGCCCGTTGCGCCGGGCCACCGCGCCAGCGTTTCACGAAGAGGCGCCCTTGCGGCGTCTCGACGGTTGTCTCCTCGATCGGAATGTCGGTCATGTGCCTGTCGTCTGCATGAAAGCGGCCGCGCCTCGGCGGCCTTGCCGGATCCGGCGATGTTGGCCCGCGCCCGCGCACGGCGTCAAGCAAGCCCCCACCGCCCGCGCGTTCATTCGGGCTGCGGCGGCAGATACTCCATCTGCGCCTCGTCGTACAGCCGGTAGATCAGCGCCTGCATCGCGCGGATGTCCTCCGATTCGTCGAGCATCCGCATGCTCATGATGATCGGCGACACGAGGTTCGGATCGTCGAGCGGCTTGTAGCTGATGTCGTCGCGCTTCAGCCCGTACACGCTGTGCGGCACCACCGACACGCCCTCGCCCATCGCGACGAGACCGAGCGCGATCTGCAGTTCGCGCGTCTCGTAGATCTTGCGCGGCTGCAGCGCGCGATCGTGAAAGGCCGCGAGCACTTGGTCCGCATAACTCGGGCGCGGCGCCTTCGGAAAGATGATCAGCGTGTCGTTCACGAGATCGTGCAGCGACAGCACGGGCTTCGCGCTGTCGAGCACATGGCCGACCGGCAGCGCGACGATCATCCGCTCCTCGCGCAGCACGACGCGCCGCACGCTCGGGTCCTCGTGGCGGATGCGCCCGAACCCGACGTCGATGCGCCCTTCCTTCAGCGCCTTGATCTGGTCCATCGTCGACATCTCGTGCAGGCTCAGCTCGACGGCCGGATACTCGCTGCGAAAGCGCCGGATGATCTTCGGCAGCATCCCGTACAGCGTCGAGCCGACGAAGCCGACCGACATGCTGCGTTCGATCTTGCCGACCCGTTTCGTCATCGATTCGAGCTCGGTCGTCTGTGCGAGCAGCTGCACCGCGTGCGAATAGAAGAAGCGCCCCGCGTCGGTCAGCTTCAGCGGCCGCGCGTTGCGCTCGAACAGCGGCACGCCGAGCGCTTCCTCGAGCTGCTGGATCTGCCGGCTCAGCGGCGGCTGCGCGATATGCAGCCGTTCGGCCGCCCGCGTGAAATTCCGCTCTTCGGCAACCGCGACGAAGTAGCGGAGGTGTCTCAACTCCATGTTCGATGTCTCCCGGACAGCGATCCGGCGGTCGACCCCGGCCGGACGATGTCGTCACGATACCGCAGGCGGCGCAATCCGCCACGCACGGCCCCCGCCCGGCGCCGCCCAAAGCAAAACGGGAAGCCCGCGAGCTTCCCGTTGCCTGATCGACGCCGCGGCACGGCGGCGTCACGCGCCGTCCGTCACACCTCGGTCGCGTAGAGCGCGTCGCGCTGTGCGTCGCTCAGCGAGTCGAGCGGCACGTCCGGCAGCTGGTAGCAGATCATCGTGCCGTACAGTTCCGCGAGGCAATTGCTGCCGGCGTCGAGCGCGTAGCCGTCCTCGCCGTCGGGCGCCGGCGGGTACACTTCGCGCCACGCGTTGATCGCGGCTTCGATTCGCACGATGGAAACGGGTCCGGCCTTCCGCTCGGCGGGTGATGCGCTCATGGATTCCTCTGGGTTGCGCGCTCCGCGGGCCGTATCGGCCCGGATGGAACGATGAAAACGCCGGGCATCTCGCCGGCCGCCGCACCGCGCGCGCGCCGGATGCCGATCCGCGCTGCGCGCCCCGCGCCGGCCGGGCCATGGCCCGGTAGGGTCGGGCAATATAACCGGCTTTGACCCCGTGCAGGCAAAAGCCGGGCAAAAAAAACGGGAAGCGCGCGGCTTCCCGTTTCGTCGCATGCCGCGCGGCTGTACGCCGCGCCCGCGTCAGCCCGCGGTTTCGCGGTTCGCCACCGGCTGCCGCTGCGCGCCGCGGCTCGCGGCGATCCACGGCGCGATTTCCATGTCCTCGTAGCGCACGAAACGGCTTTTCTTCAGGAACCGGAAGCCGAGCCACACGACGAGGAACAGCGGAATGCCGACATAGGTCGCGGCCACGCCGGCCCAGTCGATCCGGTTCGCGAGGAACGCCTGATAGTCCTGCCCGAGCGCGATCACGAGGCACAGCACGAACGCGAACAGCGGGCCGAACGGGAACCACTTCGACTGGTACGGCAGCTGGTCGAGCGCGTAGCCCTGCTTCACGTAGCCCTTGCGGAACCGGTAGTGGCTGACCGCGATGCCGAGCCATGCGATGAAGCCCGTCATCCCCGACGTGTTCAGCAGCCACAGGTACACGGTCTTGTCGCCATACAGCGACGTGAAGAAGCACAGTGCGCCGACGGCCGTCGTCGCGTACAGCGCGTTGCGCGGCACGCCGCCGCGCGACAGCTTCGCGAAAATCCTCGGCGCACGGCCTTCGGTCGCGAGGTTATAGAGCATCCGCGTGGATGCGTACATGCCCGAGTTGCCGGCCGACAGCACGGCCGTGAGGATCACCGCGTTCATCACGCCGGCCGCGAATGCGAGGCCCGCGTGGCGGAACACGAGCGTGAACGGGCTCACGCCGATGTCGGTCACGTCCGTCTTCAGCAGGTTCGGGTCGGTGTAGGGAATCAGCACGCCGATCACGAAGATCGCAAACACGTAGAACAGCAGGATCCGCCAGAACACCTGGCGCACCGCGCGCGGGATCGTCGTGCGCGGGTTCTCCGATTCGCCGGCCGCGACGCCGATCAGCTCGGTGCCCTGGAACGAGAAGCCGGCGATCATCGCGACGCCCATCAACGCCGGCAGGCCGCCCGCGAACGGGGCGTCGCCGATCGTCAGGTTGCCCCAGCCGTTGCTCGGCGCGCCCTTCAGAATGCCGAAGATCATCAGCAGGCCGACGCCGATGAACGCGACCACCGTGACGACCTTGATCAGCGCGAACCAGTATTCGGCTTCGCCGAAGCCGCGCACGGTCAGCGCGTTGAGCAGGAACATCACGCCGAGGAACGCCGCGCTCCACCACACGCCCGGCACGTCCGGAAACCAGTAGTGCATCACGAGCTGCGCGGCGACGAGTTCCACCGCGATCGTCACGGCCCAGTTGTACCAGTAGTTCCAGCCGAGCGCGAAACCGAAGCCCTCGTCCACGTATTTCGCGCCGTAGGTCGCGAACGAGCCCGACACCGGCATGAACGCGGCCATTTCGCCGAGGCTCGTCATCAGGAAGTAGACCATCAGGCCGATCAGCATGTACGCGACCATCGCGCCGCCGGGGCCGGCCTGCGAGATCGACGCGCCGGACGCGACGAACAGGCCCGTGCCGATCGAGCCGCCGATGGCGATCATCGTCAGGTGGCGCGCCTTCAGCGCGCGATGAAGCTTGGGTGGGTTCGCGGACGAACCGGGTTGGTCGGATTTCGGAAGTGCGGACATAAACGAGACGAACGTTGAGCGGGCCGGCATCCGTAGCCGGCGCATGCGGAATCGGAGCGCGGGGCGCGTCCTGCGATGCATTCGATGCGGCCCCGATACGCGTTGCGCGGCGGGCGCCTGCGGCGAAGCGCGGATTCTACCTGATTCGTCACGGGGGCAGCTCAGGTGCCGCCGCCCGCGGCCGCTCCGGAGATTTCGCAGAATCAAGGGGTTGGCCGCGTCGCGACCGGGCCGACCGGGCCGGCCGGGCCGTCGCCGCGCGCCGGTGCAAAAAACCATGCGCATCGGGTGGTCATCCGGTTTTCCGCTGCCACGGTGTTTCTCCGCCACCTTGTCGCAATCCGCCAGCTACCGCGACGGCACACATAATCGCCGGGTAATCACGGGATTATTCAGACAAAATGACCGATATCGGCAATTGATTCAAATCAAATCACCCGCACCTAAAGCGGTAATGATGCGTAACCGTTTCGAATCGCCGCCCGGGCATGCATCTTTTGCATGCGCACACGAATGCCGCGAATTCGCGAGATAATGCGGCCCGATTCGAAATCAACAGCGAGCGGAATCGCCAACGACGCGATATCCGCCGCCCGCCGCCCTCGAGGATGAAGTCATTCACGCTGCCCGCCACGCTGCGCCGCCATACGGCGTCGATCGTGGCACGCATTCTGTCGCCCCGCGGCGTGCTCGTTGCGGGGATTTTGCTGCTGATGTTCAGCTGGGGGCTTTCCACGGCGCTTTTAATCGAGGCGCGACGCGATGCATATGACCATGCGGTCGAAAATGCACGCAACCTGATGCTGCTGATCGAACGCGATATCGCGCGCAATATCGAGCTCTACGATTTGTCGCTGCAGAACGTCCTCGACGGCGTGGCCGATCCGGAACTGACGACATTGCCGCCCCGCCAGCGCCATCGGTTGCTGTTCGACCGCGCCGCCACCGGCGAATATCTCGGGTCGCTGTTCGTGATGGATGCGCACGGCAATATCGTGATCGATTCGAGCGCATCGCCCGCGCGGCAAGGCAACTTTGCGGATCGCGACTATTTCGCCGTGCACCGCAACGATGTCGCGCAGGGCCTCTATATCAGCCGGCCGTACGCATCCCGGCTGCGCGGCGGCGCGCTGACGATCGCGCTCAGCCGCCGGATCACGCTGCCCGACGGCTCGTTCGGCGGCATCGTCGTCGGCACGCTCAGCATCGACTACTTCCGCGCGCTGCTCGACGGCCTCGCGGTCGGCAAGCACGGGAGCGCGGCCATCGCCGAGCTCAACGGCACGCTCGTGAGCCGCCTGCCCTACGACGCGCGCGTGGTCGGCATCGACCTGCGCGGGTCGCCGCTGTTCATCGAGGCGCTGCGCAGGGAGGAAGGCGTGCTGTCGGGCGTCGGCAGCATCGACGGCGTGCGGCGCGTCTATGTTTACAAGCATCTTGCCGGCCTGCCGCTGATCGTCGACGTCGCGCCCGCCGAGGTCGACATCTACGCGTCGTGGCACCACCGCGCGATCTGGACCGTCGTGCTGATGTGCCTGTTCACCGGGTTCATCGCGTGGGGGTCGCTGGCGCTGTCGCGCGAACTGAAGCGCCGGCAGGTCGCCGAATCGAAGCTGTACCGGCTCGCGCACACCGATGCGCTGACGGGCCTCGACAACCGCGGCACGTTCGACACGGTGCTCACGAAGGAGGCGCAGCGTGCGTCACGCAGCGGCCGCCCGCTGTCGGTGCTGTTCGTCGACGTCGATCACTTCAAGGCGTTCAACGACTACTACGGCCATCCGGCCGGCGACGACGTGCTGCGGCGCGTCGCGCAAACCGCGTCGCGCTGCCTGCGTCGCGACAGCGATCACGTCGCGCGCTACGGCGGCGAGGAATTCGTCGTCACGCTGCCCGACACTGATGCGCAAGGCGCGGTGACCGTCGCCGAAGGTATCCGGCGCGCGATCGCGGAGCTCGGCATCGAGCACGTGAAAAGCCCGTACGGACGTGTCACGGCGAGCATCGGCGCGGCGACCGCGGCCGACGGCCGCCTGAATGCCGCGACGCTGCTGCAGCGTGCCGACGAGGCGCTGTACCGGGCGAAGTCCGGCGGACGCAACCGCGTGCTGGAAGCGCAGCCGGGCACCGCGGACGCATGACAGCGCGCTGACGTGACGCGAAGCCGCGCGGCGGCCGGCCCCGCCGGACGACCGCGCCCGTGGACAGCCCTGCCGCGTTCGGCTAGCGTTACGTCTGCTGCGCACGCGGCGCGGCGCCGGCCCGCGCAGGCCGCGATGCGCGTTCCGGCCACTCCAGCTCCGCCATGACCACCCCGTTCCCTGCCCGGCTGCCGCCGCTCCTGCGCAACGCGCTCCGCCCGCTGCTCGACCCGTACCGCCGCTACCGGCACGCGAAGCTGATCCATGCGGCGCGCGTCGCGCTCGCGATTCTCGTGTCGATCGCGCTGTCCACCGGCCTGAACGTGCCGCACGGCGAATGGTCGACGATTACCGTGCTGATCGTCGTCGGCGGGCTGCAGCATCACGGCAACATCCGCAAGAAGGCGGCCGAGCGCGCGCTCGGCACGTCGATCGGCGCGCTCGCGGGGCTCGGGCTGATCCTGCTGTATTCCGCCGCGCACGCGCCGATCGCGATCTACCTGCTGATGGCGCTCGCGTGCGGCATCTGCGCGTATCACGCGATCGGCAAGGCCGGCTACATCGCGCTGCTGTCGGCGATCACGATGGTGATCGTCGCCGGGCACGGCGACAACGAGATCGTCGACGGCCTGTGGCGCGCGGTGAACGTGCTGATCGGCATCGCGATCGCGCTGGCGTTCTCGTTCGCGCTGCCGCTCTACGCGACCTATTCGTGGCGCTACAAGCTCGCCGACGCGCTGCGCGCGTGCGCGGCCGTGCATGCGCGGGTCGCGGGCGACCGCCAGGTGAGCGACGACGCGCACCTGAAGGAAATGGCCGCGCTGAGCGCGCTGCTCGTGCAGCTGCGCTCGCTGATGCCGTCGGTGTCGAAGGAATGCGAGACGTCGATGACGCAGCTCGAGGCGATCCAGCGCAGCCTGCGCCTGTGCATCGGCTACCTGGAGATCCTGTCGAGCGCGGTGCCGGCCCGCGACGACCTCGCGGCCCGCGAATACATGCGCGTCGACATGAAGGCCGTGAACCGGCGCATCCGCGATACGCTGGTGGGCGCGAGCCGCGCGCTCAAGTTCGGCACGCCGAGCCGGCTCGCGCCGCGCCGCCGGCCGGCCGAGCCAGCGCACGACGCACCGCCGCCGCAGCTGTCCGGCTACGTGTCGATCACGGCCAAGCTGGCCGGCGAAGTCGACCAGTTGCGCGAGAAGCTGCTCGATACCGCCCAGTCGTGGAACATCTGACGCTCGCGGGCATCCGGGCTTCACGCCGGTGCCTTTCATATTCCTTTCGGCGCAGCGCACCGGCATCCTGACCGCGGCAGCCCCGTGATTCGGTCGATCCGGCCCCGCAAACACGGCCGGCGTCCGGGCTCATCGGCGCCTGATTTGCCGTGATTTCGCGCCGTCCCGGGCGGCGTTCTCCACCCGGTTAACCGCCCGTCAGGCCCGCCGCGACAGGCCCGGCGACGGTTCCGGACGAAAATCAACCCTTGCCCCAACCTCCCGGACAGCCGATACTCGCATATTCCGCGAAATACGATCCCACCGGCTTCAATCCACGGTAATTCCTATGAGCACGATTCTCGAAAGCCTCCCGACCGGCCAGAAGGTCGGTATCGCCTTCTCCGGCGGCCTGGACACCAGCGCAGCGCTGCACTGGATGAAACTCAAGGGCGCCGTCCCGTACGCATACACGGCGAACCTCGGCCAGCCCGACGAAGACGATTACGACGCGATCCCGAAACGCGCGATCGAATACGGCGCAGCCGGCGCCCGCCTGATCGACTGCCGCGCGCAGCTCGTCGCAGAAGGCATCGCGGCGCTGCAAAGCGGCGCGTTCCACATCACGACGGCCGGCGTCACGTACTTCAACACCACGCCGATCGGCCGCGCCGTGACGGGCACGATGCTCGTCGCCGCGATGAAGGAAGACGGCGTCAACATCTGGGGCGACGGCAGCACGTACAAGGGCAACGACATCGAGCGCTTCTACCGCTACGGCCTGCTCGTGAACCCGGATCTGAAGATCTACAAGCCGTGGCTCGACCAGACGTTCATCGACGAGCTCGGCGGCCGTGCCGAAATGTCCGAGTTCATGAACCAGGCAGGCTTCGCGTACAAGATGTCGGCCGAGAAGGCCTACTCGACCGATTCGAACCTGCTCGGCGCGACGCACGAAGCGAAGGATCTCGAAAGCCTCGAGAGCGGCATCAAGATCGTGAACCCGATCATGGGCGTCGCGTTCTGGCGCGACGACGTGAAGATCGCCGCGGAAGAAGTGACGGTGCGCTTCGAAGCCGGCCAGCCGGTCGCGCTGAACGGCGTCGAGTTCACCGACCCGGTCGAGCTGCTGCTGGAAGCGAACCGCATCGGCGGCCGTCACGGCCTCGGCATGAGCGACCAGATCGAAAACCGGATCATCGAGGCGAAGAGCCGCGGCATCTACGAAGCCCCGGGCCTCGCGCTGCTGTACATCGCATACGAGCGTCTCGTCACCGGCATCCACAACGAAGACACGATCGAGCAGTACCGCGAGAACGGCCGCCGCCTCGGCCGCCTGCTGTACCAGGGCCGCTGGTTCGACCCGCAGGCGATCATGCTGCGTGAAACGGCCCAGCGCTGGGTCGCGCGCGCGATCACCGGCGAAGTGAAGATCGAACTGCGCCGCGGCAACGACTACTCGATCCTGAGCACGAAGTCGCCGAACCTCACGTACCAGCCGGAACGCCTGTCGATGGAGAAGGTGGCATCGACGTTCTCGCCGCGCGACCGGATCGGCCAGCTGACGATGCGCAACCTCGACATCACCGATACGCGCGACAAGCTGCGCGTGTATTCGCAAGTCGGGCTGCTGACGCCGGGCGAAGCATCGGCGCTGCCGCAGATCAAGGGCGACGACAAGTAAGTCGCGTCGCTCGACGCCGTGCCGCATCGCTGGATGCGGCACGGCCGGGCAGGCTGCGCGGGTCGATCCTCTTCTTCACGCACGCAGCCTGCCGCTCCCTTCCTCCCCCCGCCTTTCCGCTTCCCCTTCCGCAGTTGCATCACGCCGCGTAGCGCACCAACGGCACTGCGCCGCCGCACCAATCATGGCAAGCTGCGAGTCGTTCGATTTCTTCGTCGACTCATGACCACCCTGACCGTCATCCACCTGAACGGCCCGATCAACAGCGGCAAGACGACGATCGGTCTCGCGCTCACCCGCATGCTGCCGGATGCGCGCTTCATCGACGGCGACGATCACGATGCGCCCGAAGACGCACCGTTCGACGTGCAGTGGGCGATCGCGCTCGAGCGTCTCGTCACGCAGATCGCGAATGCGCGCGAGCGTCATCTGGTCATCGCCTATCCGATCGGCGACGCGGAATTCGGGCGGCTGCGCGCCGCCTGCGAGGCGCGCGATGCGCGGTTGTTCGTCGTGACGCTCGCGCCGCCCGAAGCGATCGCGTCGTCGAATCGCGGCTCGCGCGCGCTGACTGACTGGGAGCGGAGCCGGATCGCCGAGATGTATCGCGAAGGTTATGCGTCGCGGCCATTCAGCCAGATGGTGCTCGATACGTCGGACGCGACGCCCGACGCCTGTGCGGCGCGTATCGCGCGGCACGTCGCTGCGACGGCGTCGTAGAGCGGCACGACGATCACCGTCACGGCGAACGGCACGACCGGGACCTTCACGATGGATTCGAGCTTCGTCGGCGAGCGCTTCTACTTCAAGGCTGGCGACTACGACCGGACGGCAGTGTCCGGCAGGGCGCCGACGACGCCCGGCACGGTCATGAAGTTCCATGCGCTGACGCTCACGCACAACTGATCGCGCCTCTCGATGCATGAAGCCGGGCGTGCTCGCGATACGCGCCTGCCCGGCGTCCCGGCCCACCGGCCGCGCCTACGAGTGATGCCGCACGCCCGGCACGGCCGCTTCCTTCTCGCCCTTGCGGCTCAGCATCAGCGTGACGACCGCCGACACCGCGAGCGTGCCCGCCACCACGTAGAGCCCTGCGGCATAACCACCCGTCACGTGCTTCAGCCAGCCGATCGCGAACGGCCCGACGAACCCGCCGAGGTTGCCGATCGAGTTGATCATCGCGATGCCGGCCGCCGCGCCGGCCCCCGACAGGAACGCGCTGGGCATCGCCCACAGCGGCGCCTTCGCGGCACTGATCCCGATGTTGACGACGACCAGCGCGAGCACGGTGAGCAGCGCGGTGCCCGCCTGCCCCGCAAACACGAAGCCGATGCACGCGAGCACGCACGGAATCACGACGTGCCAGGTGCGCTCGCCGCTGCGATCCGAATGCCGCGCCCAGGCGATCATCGCGACGACCGCGGCGATGCTCGGGATGCCGGTGAGCAGGCCCGTCTGCAGTGCGGTGAAGCCGAACTGCCTGACCATCAACGGCGCCCACAGGCCGAGCGTGTACAGCCCCGCCGACGTGCCGAAATAGATCAGCGCAAGCGCCAGCACGCGCGGATCGCGCAGCGCCTGCCACGCGCCGGCGGTATGCCCGGCATGCGTGTGGCGCGCATCGGCTTCGGCTTTCAGCTTCGCGACCAGCCAGTCGCGCTCGTCCGCCCGCAGCCATGCGGCCTTCGACGGCGAATCGGTCAGGCACCTGAGCACGACGAAACCGAGCGCGACCGCCGGCAGCGCTTCGACGATGTACAGCATCTGCCAGTCGGCGAGCCCGAACATCGGCGGCATCTGCATGATCGCGCCCGACAGCGGCGAACCGATCGCGGTCGAGATCGGCGCGGCCGCCATGAACCACGCGGCGGCCACCGCGCGCTGCTTCGCGGGAAACCACAGGCTCAGGTACAGGATGATGCCGGGGAAGAATCCGGCCTCGGCCATGCCGAGCAGGAAGCGCAGCACGTAGAAGCTCGTCGGCCCAACCGCGAATGCGGACACGGCCGATACGATCCCCCACGTGACCATCACGCGTGCGATCCAGATGCGCGCGCCGACGCGATGCAGAATCAGGTTGGACGGCACTTCGAACAGGAAGTAGCCGATGAAGAACAGGCCGCCGCCGAACCCGAACGCGGTCGGCGACAGGCCGATCGCCTTGTTCATCGTCATCGCGGCAAAGCCGACGTTGACGCGATCGAGAAAGCTGACGAAATAAAGCAGCATCACGAACGGAATGATGCGCCACATCAGTTTCCGCGCGACGCGGGTTTCCAGATCCGCTTGCATGTGTCTCCTCCTTCGAGGTCGAGCCGTGCTCTGTCCGTGAATGCTTGCCGGCGCCGCCACGAAGCGGGCGGGCAGGCACCCGGCTCGCGTCGGATGCGCGAGTCGCGGGCAGGAAAACGAGGACGAAGAACGGGCGACGGCCGCTTACCGGCTGCGCACGCGCGCCGCCGCTACGTCGCGGCCCGCCCGCCCATCGCCGCCCGTGTCATCAGGCGGCGATCGCCGCGTTCGCGACACGCTCGCAGACAGCCGCCGTCACCTGCGCGGTCGTCGCGCTGCCGCCGAGATCGCGCGTGTGCAGCGACGGGTCGGACGTCACCGCCTCGATCGCCTGCATCACGCGCGCGGCGGCTTCCGCTTCGCCGAGGTGGTCGAGCAGCATCACGACCGACCAGAACGTGCCGACCGGATTCGCGAGCCCCTTGCCCATGATGTCGAACGCGGAGCCGTGGATCGGCTCGAACATCGACGGATAACGACGCTCGGGATCGATGTTGCCGGTCGGTGCGATGCCGAGGCTGCCGGCGAGCGCGGCGGCGAGATCGCTGAGGATGTCGGCGTGCAGGTTGGTCGCGACGATCGTGTCGAGCGACGCCGGCCGGTTGACCATGCGCGCGGTCGCCGCGTCGACAAGCTCCTTGTCCCACGTCACGTCGGGAAACTCCTGCGCGACCTGCTTCGCGATCTCGTCCCACATCACCATCGCGTGCCGCTGCGCATTGCTCTTGGTGATTACGGTCAGCAGCTTGCGCGGGCGCGACTGCGCGAGCCGGAACGCGAAGCGCATGATGCGTTCGACGCCGGCGCGCGTGAGGATCGACACGTCGGTCGCGGCCTCGATCGGATGGCCCTGGTGCACGCGGCCGCCGACGCCCGCATATTCGCCCTCGGAGTTCTCGCGGACGATCACCCAGTTCAGGTCGCCGGGCCCGCAGCGCTTCAGCGGCGCGTCGATACCGGGCAGGATGCGCGTCGGGCGCACGTTCGCGTACTGGTCGAAGCCCTGGCAGATCTTCAGGCGCAGCCCCCACAGCGTCACGTGGTCGGGCACGTCGGGGTCACCCGCCGAGCCGAACAGGATCGCGTCCTTGCCGCGCAGCGCGTCGAGGCCGTCGGCCGGCATCATCGCGCCGTGCTCGCGGTAATGATCGGCGCCCCAGTCGAAATCCTCGAACTCGAACGCGAAGCGCTCGCTGCCGCGGGCCAGCGCCTCCAGCAGCTGCTTGCCGGCCGGCACCACTTCCTTGCCGATCCCGTCGCCGGGAATCGTTGCGATACGGTAGGTCTTCATGCGCACATCCTCGATTGATCGTCAGCGTGGAGGCACTTTACCGAACCGGGAGTGCAGGAACCGGTGCTAGACTCAAAGCATCTTTAACTTGAATTCATGAATCCCGTCATGGCGGATACCGTCCAGCCGGCCGATCTCGGCTTCTTCTCGACGCTCGCCGCGTCCGGCAGCCTCAGCGCGGCCGCGCGCGAACTCGGGCTGACCGCGGCGGCCGTCAGCAAGCGGCTCACGCAGATGGAGCGGCGCGCGGGCGTCACGCTCGTGAACCGCACGACACGGCGGATGATGCTGACGCCGGAAGGCGACGTGTATCTCGACTACGCGCGCCGGATCCTCGACCAGATGGACGAACTCGGCGAGCTGCTCGGCAGCGCGAAGCAGCGCCCGAAGGGGTTGCTGCGCGTGAATGCGACGCTCGGTTTCGGGCGCAGCCACGTCGGCCCGGCGATTTCGCGCTTCGTCGCGCGGTATCCGGAAGTGTCGGTGCAACTGCAGTTGTCGGTGATGCCGCCGCCGCTCACCGACGACACGTTCGACGTGTGCATCCGCTTCGGCGAGCCGCCCGATTCGCGCGTCGTCGCGCGGCGGCTCGCGCCGAACCGCCGGCTGCTGTGCGCGTCGCCCGCCTATCTCGCGCGGCACGGCACCCCGGGCGCGCCGCACGATCTGACGCGGCACAACTGCATCGGCATCCGCCAGGGGGACGAGGGTTACGGCGTCTGGCGCCTGACGAGCGGGCGCGGCACGGCGCGTAATACGGAAGCCGTGCGGATCAACGGCAACCTGACGACGAACGACGGCGAGATCGCCGTGAAGTGGGCACTCGACGGGCACGGAATCCTGATGCGCGCGGAATGGGATCTGCGCGACTACCTCGCCGACGGCCGCCTGGTCGTCGTGCTGCCCGATCACGAAACGCCGGGCGCCGACATTTATGCGGTGTATGCGCAGCGTCACCAGATGTCCGCGCGGATTCGGGCGTTCGTGGATTTTCTGGCGGAGGAGCTGGGGCGGTTGAGGACGGTGTAGGAATCGGCACGGCACGCCCGGTGTCTCCGCGCACACGGCACGGAAACAAGAATGCCAATATTTTGGCTATTTATTTGATAAATAGCCAAAATATTGGCATCCCGCATAGTCGACCAGCCCACGAGACACCGATGAACCGCACCGATTGTGCTAATATTCTGGCATTTCCGTTAGCAAAACGTTGAAATATTAGCCTCATGGCAAAGAAGACCGCCCCGCTCCTGCCGGTATCGAACCAGCTGCTCGCCGAATTCGGCGAGCGGCTGAAACTTGCGCGCCTGCGCCGGAAACTGACGGCCAAGCAGGTCGCGGAACGCGCCGGCATGTCGCCGATGACGCTCCGTTCACTGGAAGCCGGCGGGTCGGGCGTCACCATGGGCGCGTATCTGTCCGTCATGCAGGTCCTGGGGCTCCAGAACGATCTGGCAAATCTCGCTGCCACGGACGAATTCGGCCGCCAGCTTCAAGACGCGCGGCTCGTCAAACCGCGGCCCGACCGACGAACCGTGCCGCCGCCGTCTTCTGCCGCAGCATCGGAGCCCAAACGGCGCAATCGTGCAACCGCGTCTTCCACCACGAAAGCGACCGACACAGGCAGCGCCGCCTCCGACACCACCGACCACGGCGATGTCCGCGGCACGACGGCGGCCGACCTTGCCGCATTGCTGAAGCCGGCACGAAAGCGGCATGGGGAGCATCGAGGGAAATGACGACGATCGGTATCTACGCAGATTGGGACGGCTTGGCGGAACCGCAAAAGCTCGGACTCCTGCGCAGCCGCAAGACGCGGGCGAGCGAGCGGTTCGAGTTCCAGTATGCGTCTGCCGCGCTGGCGGCACCCGAATTCGCGAACGTGCAGATCGATCCGGCAATCGGTTGCTTCGACGGCCCCCAATACCCGGCCCCACCGCGAGAGACGTTCGGCGCCTTCGCCGACTCCAGCCCCGATCGATGGGGCCGCATGCTGATGGATCGCAGGCTGGAGCGTGACATTCGCGCCGGCCTGCGACCGAAAGGCACTCGCCTGCACGAGTCGGACTACCTGCTTGGCGTGCACGACCTGTACCGTGTCGGCGCATTGCGTTACAAGCTCGACGACACCGGAGAATTCCTCGACGACCGTCACGATCTTGCCGCACCGCCGTTTGCCGAGATCCGTGAACTGGAGCGCGCGAGTCGCGCGCTGGAGGAAGACGTCGACAATACCGCCCCGAATGGCCGCGACTGGCTGTCGATGCTCATCGCCCCCGGCGGCTCGCTCGGCGGCGCAAGACCCAAGGCAAGCGTGGCCGACGATCAAGGCCGCCTTTATATCGCGAAGTTTCCGAGCGCGCGCGACGACTACGACGTCGGCGGTTGGGAGATGGTCGTCAATGCGCTGGCGGTGGGTTGCGGCCTCAACGTCGCGCACGCCGAAGCACGAAAATTCGCCAGCGAGCATCACTGCTTCCTGGTTCGGCGATTCGATCGGACGGCGGAGGGCCGACGCCTGCATTTCGCGTCGGCGATGACCATGACCAACCACGTCGACGGCGACGACGCGTCGACTGGCGTCAGCTATCTTGAACTGGCCGAAGTGCTCATGCGGCACGGCGCGCAGCCGAACGCCGACTTGCGCGAGCTGTGGGCGCGAATCGTCTTCAACTTGCTGGTCTCGAACACCGACGATCATCTTCGCAATCACGGCTTCATTCTGGTACCGGGTGCGGGGTGGCGGCTCTCGGCAGCCTACGACATGAACCCTGTCGCCGTCGCCGACGGGCTCAAACTCAACATTACGGAAGCCGACAACGCTCTCGACCTCGAACTTGCCCGCGAGGTATGCGAATATTTTCGGCTCAAGCTACAGGACGCCGACGAGATCATCGCCGACTTCAGCAGCATCGTCGGCCAATGGAGAACGCTTGCGACACGGCTCGCGCTCCCTGCAAGGGAACAGGAACGCATGGCCGGCGCGTTCCATCTCGCGAGCGCTTGATCGCGCTACGTCCATCGCGCCTCCTTCACACCATCGCGGCCTCACTACCCTCGCGATCGCCGACCTCGATCGTTTCCGGCACCGGCCGCCGTACGACGCCCGCCGCAACGACCAGCCCCTCCCCGCTTCGCGACGCTTCCGAGAACCGCTCGACCATCCAGTCGACGAACGCGCGCACGCCGGGCGACACATGCGGGCGCTTCACGTACACGGCCGACACGGCGATCGCACCCGGCCGCCAGCACGGCAGCACTTCCCGCAACCGCCCCGCGTCGATCAGCGGCTGCGCGGCGACGCGCGGCGGCTGGATCAGCCCGAGGCCATGCACGCCGCACGCCAGGTACGCCCGCTCGTCCTCCACACTGACGATCCCGTCGAGCCGCACCTTGCGCACCGCGCCATCGACGAGGAACTCGAGTTCGGCCGTACGCTGCCCCGGAACCGGCGACGTGCCGACCGCACGATGCACGGCCAGATCGTCGAGCGTGCGCGGCGCGCCGTGGCGGTCGAGATACGCGGCGCTCGCGCATGTCACGCGCTCGAGCGTGCCGAGCCGGCGCGCAACGAGCGACGAATCGGGCAGTTCGCCAAGCTGGACGCTGCAGTCGATCGCGTCGCCGATGCGATCGGCCGGGCGCCCGGATACGCCCAGCGTCAGCGCCAGGTCGGGATGCCGTGCATGGAATTCGCCGAGCGCCGGCAGCACGATCGCGTCCGCGACCGCCGCCGGCAGCTCGACGCGCAGCGGCCCGCTCGGGTGCAGCGCGGCGCCGCGAATGCTGGCCTCGAGCTCGTCGACGTCGGCCGTGATGCGCACGCAGCGCCGGTAATACGCGTCGCCTTCGGGCGTCGCCCGCAGCGCGCGCGTCGTACGCACCAGCAACGGCATGCCGAGCGCCGTTTCGAGCTCCTGCACGGTCCGCGTCGCGGTGGCGCGCGAAATGCCGAGCGCCTGCGCCGCACGCGTAAAGCTGTTCATTTCGACGATGCGCGTGAAGATGCGCATCGCGCGGATCGGATTGTCCACCGGACACCCCTGCATGTTTGCCGCATGCCGCGGCGCACGCTTGCGCGCCCGCCGTGCCTGCGTATCGAGGAACGCCGCGCCGCCGGCGCGGCAGACGGTTCAGCCGTTCGCCGCCGAGGCGCCGCGCGCCGGTTCGTCGAGCAGCCGTTGCGCCAGCGCGAGTGCGTCGTCGCGGGTGGCGGCCGCGTTCAGCGGATAACCCCAGACCTTCTCGAACGCGCCCGAGAACGCGTCGAGCGCCACGCGCCGCGCGGCGTCGGGCTCGATCGCGATCATCGCGGGGATCCATTCGCGCGACTGCGCGCGGTTGGCCTTGCTCCACTTCGCGAGCTGCTTGCGCAACTCGTGATCGTCGGCGCCGCGGTCATCGCCGGACGGCGCATCGTCGGTCAGAAGAACGAACGGTTCGCGACGCGCGAGCAACGCGTCGAGCTCGGCGATCAGGCTGGCGGGGTCGGTGTGCGTCGAACCGGTGTAACGCAACCAGACAAACGGGAATTCGGTCGTGGTGATGTGCATGTCGGCCTCCAGATGAGAACGATTCTCATTTTATGGATCGAGGCCCGCGGCGTCATTTATCGTCCCGGCCAACCGCTTGCTCGATCCGGCCAATCGCGCCCGGATGGTGCGGATCGCGCGAGTCGCACCGTTCAGCGTTGCCGGTCGGTCAGGAATTGCGTCGGCGACTTGCCGGTCGCCTTGCGGAACATCGTCACGAAGCTGCTCGCGCTCTCGTAGCCGAGATCGATCGCGATCTGGTGCACGCGGCGGCCGGTCGTCAGCATCCGCAGCGACAGCGCGACGTGCAGCCGCCGGCGCCAGTCGCCGAGGCTCATCCCGAGTTCCTTCGCCGCGAGCCGCGTCAGGCTGCGCTCGCTGATGCCCGCGCGCCGCGCGAGTTCGGCCAGCGGCGACTTGTCGGCCGGATCGGCGAGCAGATGGTCGATCAGCTTGCGCAGCCGGCGATCGGCGGGCATCGGCAGGTACAGGTCCTCGACCGGTGCGGCGGCGAGTTCGTCGAGCAGCGTCGCCATCAGCCGCCCCTGCGGCCCGTCGACGTCGTACAGGCTCGGAAAGCTCGCCGCCTTCAGCAACAGTTCGCGCAGCAGCGGCGACACCGACAGCGTGCAGCAACGCGCGGGGAGGTCGAGGGCGGCATCCGGTTCGACCAGCACCGCGTAGAACGTCGCGCCGGCCGAGCCGCGCGCCGCGTGCGGGACGTCGCCCGGAATCCATACCGTGCATTGCGGCGGCGCGCTCCACACGCCGCCGTCGATCTCGCAATAGATGACGCCGCTCAGCGTGTAGAGCAACTGCGCCTGCGGATGGCTGTGCCGCTCGAGCCGCCATTCGGGCTCGACGACCGAGCCGCCGAATACGACGAGCGGACGCGGCACGTGGAAGACTTCGTCATCCGCTGCGGGATCGGTGGTCGGAGGAAGCTGGCGCATGAAACGGTGGACGATGGAGGAAGCCGGACGCCCTGCCCGCGCGTCCTTTCGTGCTTATACCAGAAAGGCGCCGGCGCGGCCCTGCCGCTAGGGCGGGTGCCCGTGCGGCGTCTGCAGCCGCCTGCCGATGCGAATACAATGCCCCGATCCCCCGCCGCCGCCGCACCCACCTGCCGGAGCCGTCATGTTCGACCTGACCACGCTGACCACCTTCACGGCCGTCGTCCTGGGCCTGTTCCTGATTCCCGGCCCCGCCGTGCTGCTCGTGCTGAGCCGCACCGTGCAGGGCGGCCGCAAGACCGGCATCCTGACCGGCCTCGGCGTCGCCAGCGGCGACTTCGTGCATACGCTGTTCGCGGCCGTCGGCCTGTCGGCGCTGCTGATGACGTCGGCGCTCGCGTTCAATGTCGTGAAGGTGATCGGCGCCGCGTACCTGATCTATCTCGGCGTGCGCGCGCTGCTGGAGAAGCAGTCCGATCCGTCGCTGCCGAGCGTATCGCCCGTCACGCCGCTCAAGGCGTACCTGCAGGCGATTCCCGCCGAGGTGCTGAATCCGAAGACCGCGCTGTTCTTCCTCGCGTTCATGCCGCAATTCGTGCATCCGGAACGCGGCTCGACGTTCGTGCAGTTCGCGGTGCTCGGGCTGATCTTCGTCGTGCTCAGCTCGCTCTACACGACACTGATCGCCTGCTCGATCCGTCCGCTCGGCCGCATCGTGAAGCGGCTCACGTGGCTCACGCGCTGGCAGGGGAAGATCATCGGCTCGATCTTCATCGCGCTCGGGCTGCGCGTGGCCGTGCAGCAGCGCTGACACGCGCGGCCGCATGACGTCCGCCGCCCCGCCCGCCGGCGAAGCGCTCTACACCGACCCGCGCCTCGTCGCGGTCTACGACCTGTTCAACGCGGGCGATCGGGATTTCGCGTTCTACGCGTCCGTGATCGGCATCGCACGCCGATGCATCCTCGACCTCGGCTGCGGCACCGGCACGTTCGCGCGCCGGCTCGCGGCAGCCGGGCACGACGTCACGGCGATCGATCCCGCGCCGGCGATGATCGAATACGCCCGACGCCAGCCGGGCGCCGACGCGGTTCACTGGCTTGCGTGCGGGCTCGACGGCCTGCCGCCCGACGCGCCGCCGTTCGATGCGGTCGTGATGACCGGGCATGCGTTCCAGTGCCTGCTGACCGACGCGGAAATCGATACGACGCTGCGCGGCGCGCGGCACGTGCTCGCCGACGGCGGACGCTTCCTGTTCGAGACCCGCAATCCGCGCATCGCGCCGTGGCGTGCATGGACGCCGCCACATTCGGCACGCAGCGTCGAATCGCGCGAATCGGGCATCGTCGACCTGCATCATGCGGTGCGCTCCGTGGACGGCGCGATCGTCACGTTCGACACGCACTACCGCTTCCGCCGCGACGACACGGTGCTGACGAACACGAGCCGGCTGCGCTTCATCACACAACCCGACCTGCGGGAGCGCGTGATCGCGGCCGGATTCCCGTCGGCCGACTGGTACGGCGACTGGCGGCACGCGCCGTTCGACGCTGCGACCAGCGCGGAGATCATCGCGATCTGCCGCGCGTGAGTGCGCGTTCCCGGCCGCGTCAGCCCGCCACCGGCAGCGTGTCCACCGCATACGCATGCCGCAGCGTGCGGCCCAGCACCGGATCGTCCAGCTCGACCTCGAACCGCTCGGCCGGCCGGATGCCGCCGATCGCCGCGAGCGTGCCGCACAGCATCGCGGTGCCGTCGACGAAGCGGCCGCCGTGGCGCGCGAACTGCGCGAGCAGGTCGTCCGGTGCGCGCATCGCGCTCACCTTGCCTTCCTGGTACAGCACGCGCTCGCCGTCGATCGTCGCGTATGCGCGCAGCACGAGCTGATCCCAGTGCCCGGCCACGTCGTCGAGCTTCCACAGCGTGTTCGCGCACGGCTTGCCGCACATCTGCTTCGACACCGTGATCCCGTACGTCTCGACCTCGCGGTCGGTGTGATCGGACGCGATGCCGACGAACGTCTCGCCGCCGTCGCGCACCAGCACGAATTCCGCTTCGCCGCTGCTCTGCCCGCCCGATACCTGGATTGCCGGCGACGGATCGAGGCGGTCGGCCGCGACGCGGTAGAACACGGGCGTCGTCGCCGGGCGCTTGACGCCCAGTTCCTCCAGCTCGCGGATGTGCTTCTCCATGGCGGCCGTGTCGCGGCCGGTCCAGCCCGCGATCACGAGCGTGTCGATCGCGATCGCGCGCTCGGTGCGGCCGTCGCGACCGTCGATCGCGAACGTGATGGTTTTCATCGAATGCTCCTCGTAGCGGACAGCGCACGCGCGATGCGGCGCCGCCCGCGTTGTGTCGTGAATGGCCGGGCTCAGGCCGGGTCGTAGTAGTGGATCTCCAGCAGCACGCAGCCGCCGTTCGACTTGAACGGGCCGTGCCATGCGCCGGGCGGGCGCACCGCATACGTGTAGCCCTTGAACGGCGTGCCGCCGTTGCCGTGTTCGTCGTTGCCGACGGTCAGGTCGCCTTCGACGAGAAACACCTCTTCCCAGTAGTCGTGCACGAACGGCTTCTTCGTATGCAGCCCCGCCGGCAGGCGCAGCAGGCGCGTGCGGCTGCCGCGTTTGCGCTCGGTGTCGAGCGCACCGGACAGGATCAGTTCCTGCGCGCCGGATGCCGGGTCATAGCCTTCCGGCAGTTGCCAGTCGCGCTGCATGTCCAGCGTATGGAATTCGTCGTGAAGCTTGTTGATGGCCATCTGTCTCTCCTGTGGCGATAGCGGATGAGTCGAACGCGATGCGGCGCGTCAGGCGGCGTGCGGCGTCGACAGTTCCTGGTTCAGCGAATAGCTGCCGAGCATCGAATCGACGAGATGCGACGCGCGCTGCCAGTCGTACGTGCGATACGCATGCCCCTTCGTGACGAACGACGCGCCGGCGTAGAACAGTTCGTACTGGTTGTGGCGCGACGCGAATTCGGAGCCGACCGCATCCCACGCGAGCTTGAAGAACTTCACGCGCTCCTCGGACGAACACACCGGCGACTTCTGCGTCTTCTCGATGATGCGCAGCAGGTCGGGGTTCTCGAAATCGCGCACGCTGGACGGCAGCATGATCATTCCGCCGCCGGCGAGCTCGCGCAGCGTGTTGAGCACCTTCGAATAGAGCTGCTGCGTGACGACCTGCGAGCCGTACAGCATGTTGCGGTCGGGCACGTAGAAGCCGTTGACGACGGTGCCCTTCGCTTCCATCCCGTAGACCCACGCCTCGACCATCGACGCTTCGGCCGCGAGCTGGCCCAGCGTTTCGCGCACCTGCGGGAACGCATTCGTGCCGTTGACCTCGGAGATCTTCAGGCCGAGCCCGACGAGGAAGCGCAGCTTCGTCATGAGGCGCACCTGGCATTGGTAGTTCTGGTACACGTGCGCGGGCGTCGCGTGGAACTGCTTCGCGCACATCGCCGTGTTGCCGGCAACGAAGATCCGTTCCCACGGCACCTTCACGTCGTCGAAATACAGCACCGCGTCGTTCTCGTCGAAGCGGCTCGACAGCGGGTTGTCGAACACCGACGTCGCGTTCTCCTCGTACGACTTGCGCGACAGGATCTTCATGCCCTTCGCGTTCATCGGCACCGCGAACGACAGCGCATACATCTCGTCGCCTTCGCGCAGCGGCTGGATGCAGCTGCAGAACACCTCGTTCGCCATGATTCCGCTCGTCGCGAGCATCTTCGCGCCGCGCACCGTGATGCCTTCGGCATCCTGATCGACGATGCCGACCGCGAGGTACTTGTCCTCCTGCTCGTGCGCGGCCTTCGACTGGTTCGCCTGCGGATTCACGATCACGTAGGTCAGGAACAGGTCGTTGTCGCGTGCGTAGCGGTAGTAGTCGCGCAGCGCGCCCGCCCGCGCCGGATCGTATTGCTCGAACACGTCGGCGCCCATCACCATGCCGGCAAGACAGGACGCGACGTGATCCGGCGAGCGGCCCATGAAGCCGTAATGCAGCTCCGACCACGCTTCCAGCGCGGCACGGCGTTCGACGAGTTCGTCGTAGGAGGTCGGCAGCTGCCAGATCCGGCTGACGCGGTCGCCCGAGTCGGGCGACACGAACGTCATCTTCTCGACGTTCTCGTCGCGAGCCTGGTAGTCGTACAGGCTCGCGTAGCTGCGGATCGAATTGCGGAATGCCGCATGCGCGGTCACGTCGCCGACCGGCTGGCCGTTCAGGTAGACCTGCCGCCCGTCGCGCAGCGACGCGATGTGCTGGGTCCCGTTCTTGATCATGATGTCCTCCTGGGTGGAATGAAACGTGGATTGCATTCAGGCAGACGGCGCGTGCAAGCCGTCGAGCGTGCGATAGCGGCCGCCGAAGAAGATCAGCGGGCGCCCTTCCGAGCGCGCGCGGTGCCGCGTCACGCGGCCGACGAAGATCACGTGATCGCCGCCGTCGTACTGCGCATAGGGCTCGCATTCGAACGTCGCGAGCGCATCGGGCAGCAGCACCGCGCCGTCGTCATCGGCCGCGCCGGCACGCCAGCCCCACTTGTCGCCGTTCGCTTTCGCGAAGCAGTTCGACAGATGCTGTTGCGTCTCGTCGAGCACGTTGACCGCATAGCCGCCCGCACCGGCCAGGTCGCCGAGGCTCAGGCTGCGACGGTCGACCGAAAACAGGATCAGCGGCGGGTCCAGCGACACCGAATTGAACGACGCGACCGTGATACCGATCGGCGCCCCCTCCTTGCGCGGGGCGGTAATCACCGCGACGCCCGTCGCGAACATCGACAGCGCGGTGCGAAAGCGCCGCTGCGCGTCGGCACCCGCACCGGTTCCGGCATGGTTCTCGCTCATCTCGTCCTCCTTGGGTGGCATCGCCGGATTCCGCAGCGGAATCCGGCCCAACAAAGCACCGTTACTTAGCTTTGTTATTTAGCTTTTATTAAATGTAAACACAAAGATGGGTTCAAGTTGTCGTAAACCCTGACCTAGAAAGCTTTGTTTGAAAGACAACCCTACTGGCGGGATGGGTGTTGCGCGGCGCCCGCGAATGTCCACGTACACTGCGGCTACCCTGTTCCGCGGTGCTTTCGCGCACTGCGGGAGACACCGTTTTCCGGAGCCGCATCGATGCAATCCCGTCCGATCTACATGGACTACAGCGCGACGACGCCCGTCGATCCGCGCGTGGTCGACAAAATGGTGCCGTTCCTGCACGAGCAGTTCGGCAACCCGGCTTCACGCAGCCACAGCTACGGCTGGGATGCCGAGCAGGCGGTCGAGGAAGCGCGCGCGCACGTCGCCGCGCTGCTCGGCGCCGATCCGCGCGAAATCGTGTGGACCTCCGGCGCGACCGAGGGCAACAACCTCGCGATCAAGGGCGCCGCGCACTTCTACCAGGGCAAGGGCAGGCATCTCGTCACGGTGAAGACCGAGCACAAGGCCGTGCTCGATACGTGCCGCGAACTCGAACGCCAGGGCTTCGATGTCACGTACCTCGACGTGCGCGAAGACGGCCTGCTCGACCTCGATACGGTGCGGCAGGCGCTGCGCGCCGACACGATCCTGGTGTCGGTGATGCTCGCGAACAATGAAACGGGCGTGATCCAGCCGGTGGCCGAGATCGGCGCGCTGTGTCGCGCGCACGGCATCGTGTTCCATTGCGACGCCGTGCAGGCGGCCGGCAAGATCCCGGTCGACGTGAATGCGTTGAACGTCGACCTGCTGACGGTGACCGCGCACAAGGTCTACGGCCCGAAGGGAATCGGCGCGCTGTACGTGCGCCGCAAGCCACGCGTGCGGATCGAAGCGCAGATGCACGGCGGCGGCCATGAGCGCGGGATGCGCTCGGGCACGCTGCCCACGCACCAGATCGTCGGGATGGGCGAGGCGTTCCGGCTCGCGAAGGAAGAGATGGCGGAGGAAAGCCGCCGCGTCGGCGCATTGCGCGACCGGTTGCTGGCCGGCCTGTCGACGCTCGACGAGGTTTACGTGAACGGCGATCTGGCCCGCCGGATTCCGCACAACCTGAACGTCAGCTTCAATTTCGTCGAAGGCGAATCGCTGATCATGGGGATCAAGGGTGTCGCGGTATCGTCAGGCTCCGCGTGCACGTCGGCATCGCTGGAGCCGTCGTACGTGCTGCGCGCGCTGGGCCGCAGCGACGAGCTCGCGCACAGCTCGATCCGCTTCACGCTCGGCCGCTTCACGACCGAGGCCGAAGTGGACAGCGTGATTGCGCAGGTGCGCGACACGGTCGGCAAGCTGCGCGCGCTGAGCCCGCTGTGGGACATGCATCTCGAAGGGGTCGACCTGAATACGATCGAGTGGGCCGCGCACTGAGTGCGGTCGAGCGTCAGGCGGGCTGGCGGCGCGTGCGCGTCAGCCTTTTTCCTGGCGCGCGATCAGGTGCGCGAGATCGAGCGTCGCGCGGTCGCCGTTGGTGACGAGGCGGTCGATCACCGAGCAGAGCGCCTTGAATTCGGTCTTCGTCACGCCCTCGAACAACACGTTGTTGATGCGCTGCTGCGTATCCGTGAGCGCCTTCAGCAGCTTCGAGCCGGCCGGCGTGACCGTGAGACGCATCTTGCGCTTGTCGTCGGGGTCCGGGCGCTTGTCGATCAGGCCGAGCTTCTTCAGCTTGCCCGTCTCGATCGTGACGAATGCGCCGCTCAGGTGCAGGTGATCGGCGAGGCGGTTGACGGTCACGACGTCGTCGTGCGAAAGATGCGAAACCGATACGAGCAGCGAATACTGGATGCCGGTGAGACCGATCAGCGAGCCGAAGCCGTCGCGTACCGACAGCAGGCGGGCCGCAAACGGCAGCAGCCCGTTGATCAGGTGGCGAAATTCCGTGTCCGTGCCGTCGATCAGGCAGGCCGGGTTGGTGATGGTCAGAACGGACTCCTCTTGCTGCTTGGCCATGACTTCGACGCTCCGTACGGTCATGCGAATTTAGCTTTGAAACGAAATTATACGGCAAAGGCACATGCGCCCCCGGCCAGCTCCGGCCGGTGCGCGTGCCCCCATTTCCCGCTACAGGAGGCTCGTCCATGCCCTTCCCGCTTCATCCCGCATCGCTTCGCGCGCTGCTCGAATGCTATCTGCGCGCAAAGGACCTGAACCGGCCCGCGCTGATCGCCGACTGCTTCGCGGCCGATGCCGAGCTGAGCTTTTCGCTCGCGAACGACGACATCGATTTTCCGCCGCGCGTGACGGGCGCGGCCGCGATCGCACGCACCCTGGTCGAGGAATTCGGCGAGCGGTTCGAGCGGTGCCGGACCTATTACGTTTGCACGGAACCCGAAGTCGACCCGCATGGCGTCAGCCGGATGTCGTGGCTCGTCGTGATGCGGCAGAAGGACAACCGCGCGTTGCGGATCGGGCACGGCACGTACCGCTGGCAGTTCACACCCGACAGCGAAAGCGGTGCGCGGATCGCCGCGCTGCACATTCATGTCGCGCGCATGGATACGATCGACGATCCGAAGTCGACGAAACTCGACGCGCTGCATGCGGCGTTCGGGTATCCGTGGCTGCCGGCGCACGCGTTCGCGCGCGGGCTGGCGGATGTCGCGGCCGCGCAGCCGGAATGGGCATTCCTGGCGCCGTTTCACGAGGCGGCGGCAGCGGCGGCCGGTTGAAACACGGCTGAAGCGCGTCGCCGCTTCACGTGCGGGCAAGGAGCTGACGGACCGTCATCACGCGCGGATCGTCGCTCGTCAGAACCTCGCCGTAATGGGCAATCGTTGCCCGGTGGTCGAGCAACAGCGGAATCGAGACGCGCCCGAGCAGCGTCCGCTCGACCGCTTCGCCGAACGTGAATCCGCACAGATGCACACCGTCGACCACGCAATTGGTCGAGAACACCCGGCCCTGCGCATCGACATAAAACTCGGCGTACCCGAGATCGTCTTCGGCGAAGCCGATCATCGTCGTCCCGAGCGCCTGTTCCCACGCGTCGATCTGGTGATCCTTGCGCGCCAGCGCATGAAAGGCGAGCCCCATTCGCGCGCAGGTCTGCCCGCTGGCGGAAGCGCCCACGATCAGCCCGCCGAATTCGCGCAGGATGGCATCCCCCGGATGCTCGCCATCGCCGGACGACACCCGGCAACCGGAATCGCCACGCCACCCCGAATCGGCAAACAGCGCCTTGACCGACGAAGGAATCGCGATCACCACCACCCTCCCGAGTTTGCGTGCACGATACCGCACGCGCTATCCACCATGCGCGACACAGGAAATGCATCGCGCGTGCCCGTCACCTCGACGCATCGAGCGCGCCCCTCACCCCCTCCCAATCCAGCCCGAACCGCGCGAGATACTTGCGCAGCCTGTCCGCGTCGTTCGGCTGCTTCTTGCTCTGCCGCGACACCGCGAACAGCGTGCGCCCCGCTTCCGACAGGCTTGCCGACACGCGGCACACGTCGAGCACGCGTTCGAGCTGCGCACGGTCGAACAGGTCGAGTTCCGCCGCGCGCGCGCCGAACACCGCGTCGACACACGCGTCGGACGATCCCGCGCCGCCCGGCTGCGACCACGTGCGCGTCAGCCGTTCGACTTCCTGTTCGGCCAGCGCTTCGGTAATCCGTCCCGCATCGGCCAGCGTCGCCATCCGCGTGACCGACGCGGACAACTCGCGGAAGTTGCCGGCCCACGCCGCGCGCGGCGACGCGGCGAACGCGAGATAGCGCCGCTTCGCCTCGACGTTGAAACGCACCTGCTCGCCCTGCTCGCGGCCGAACCGGTCGAGTTCGAATTCGAGGTTCGGCTCGATGTCCTCGCGTCGCTCGGCCAGCCCCGGGAGTTCATACGTCCACAGGTTGATCCGCGCATAGAGATCCTCGCGGAACGTGCCGGCCGCCACCATCTGCCGCAGGTCGCGGTGCGTGCCCGCGATCAGTTCGAAATCGCTGGTCGCCTCGACGTCCGCGCCGACCGGCAGGAAACGCTTCTCCTCGATCGCCTTCAGCAGCATCGCCTGTTCGTCGAGCCCGAGTTCGCCGATCTCGTCGAGAAACAGCAGCCCGCCGTCCGCCGCGCGCAGCAGCCCGGCCCGCGCCGACTGCGCGCCCGTGAACGCGCCCTTCACGTGGCCGAACAGCGTCGACATCGCCGCGTCGCCGCGCAGCGTCGCGCAGTTGATCTCGATGAACGGCCCCGCGAGCCGATGGCGGCCGCGCTTCAGCTCGTACACGCGCTTCGCGAGAAACGACTTGCCGGCGCCCGTCGGCCCGACCAGCAGCATCGGCGCGCGCGACCGCACGGCCACGCGCTCCAGTTGCTCGATCAGCGCATTGAAACGCGCGTTGCGCGTTGCGATGCCGGCCTTCAGGAACGACACCGTCTCGTCGCGCTCGCGCGTGAAGCGCTGCGCGATCCGGTTGTAGCGCGACAGGTCGAGATCGATCACCGACATCGTGCCGGGCCCGCTCAACCCCTCGTCGGTCTTCTGCGGCGGTGCCGTCTGGGCGAGACGCGCCGGCAGGTAACGTGCCTCCGCCAGCAGGAACCAGCAGATCTGCGCGACGTGCGTGCCGGTGGTGATGTGGATCAGGTAGTCCTCGCGGTCGAGATCGAACGGGTAGGCGCGCGCGAAATCGTGCAGCGTCGCGTAGACCTCCTCGAAATCCCACGGATCGCGAATCTCCATCGGGACGAGCCGCACGTCGGTATGCGGCGACACGCGCTCGAGGTCCTGCTTCACGCGGTTCGCGAGACGCGCGTAGTTCGGCGCGTGCAGCAGTTCGAGCCGGTCGACCGGCATGTCGCGCTGCTCGCACAGCGAAATCGTCGGCCGCCAGTTGCGCCAGCGGCGCTGCGAGCCGCCGCCCTGGTCGAGCACGGTACCGAGAAAACCGATCGCGACGGTCTTGCGCATGTTTATCCCACAAGATAAGAAGCGATCCGATTGTATCGAATTTTCCGGATCGAGCCATGGCCGGATTTCCATGCACCGCTGGTCACGACAAATGACTTCCCCTTTTATTTCAATGCCTTGCGATTTATTTCGCGCATTGCGCCGCCCGCTGGCACGCTCCTCGCTAAATACATAGCGCCGGATGTCCCGCTGGCCCGCGAGCCAGGGTTCACAAAGCCCTGCTGGTGCGCCGCCGCCGAACCTGTTTCGTCGCGGTCGCGCATGCCGCCATGGGCAGACGAAGGCAAACGGGCGCGTACTGGAACTTCGCCCGGGTTCGAATCCCGGGGCGCCCTCCGTTCGGTAGCTCATTCGGGTAGAGCAGCCGGCGCAAGCCGGTGTGTAGCGGGTTCGAATCCCGCTCGAACGCTGTCCGCAAGGACAGCCTTGTAATGAAAGCAGTACCCGCCGGTGCGGGCCGCAAGGCCCGCCGCGCGTCGGACCGGTTGCGGTTCCGCGTGATCGGCCGGACGGCCGCACGGCCCGCGCGAAGGCGCACGACGACGCGAAGCAGGATGCGTCGCCGCGCACTTCGGCGCCGGGCCTGCGCGCCGCCCGCCCGGTTGCGTCGCCCCGCGATCCGCACGATGCGCGTCACCCGGCGGTCATCGAAGAAAAGGACAAGAATATGTGGATGCGACATGTAGTGAAAAAGAACGAACGCGCGCTGCTGATGAACGAGGGCGATTTCGTGAAGGTGCTCGAACCGGGCGTGTTCAAGGCCTTCGATCCGTTCAAGCGCCTGTCGGTGCAGACCGCGCGTCTCGACGCGCCGCTCGCCGACGCGGCACTGGCCGATTACCTGCGTCACGACGCACCGGACGTGCTCGCCCGGCACTTCGTCGCGATGGATCTCGCCGACGACGAAGCCGGCCTGCGCTACGAAGACGACGTGCTCGTCGAGATCCTGGCGCCGGGCACGCGCCGGCTGTACTGGCGCGGCCTGACCGCGCACCGTCTCGAGCGCGTCGATCTCGCGCAGGACAGCATGCTGCCGGCCGCGCTCGTGAAGCGTATCGCGCAACCGGCGCTGCGGGCGCGCGGCGTGGCGGGCCTGGCGGGCGTACTGCTGGCGCAGGTGCCGGCGTACCACGTCGGCGTGCTGAAGATCGACGGCAAGATCGAACGGTTGCTGGACGCGGGCGTCTCGGCGTTCTGGCGCTTCAACCGCGACATCGCGGTCGAACTCGTCGACCTGCGCGTGCAGGCGCTCGAAGTCGGCGGACAGGAAATCCTGACGCGCGACAAGGTCGCGCTGCGGCTGAACCTGTCGGCGACGTGGTGCTATGCGGACGTGCTGCATGCGTTCGGCCAGCTGCAAAAGCCGGTCGAGCACCTGTATCGCGAGCTGCAGTTCGCCCTGCGTTCGGCCGTCGGCACGCGCTCGCTCGACGAACTGCTGGAAGACAAGCAGTCGATCGACGACGTCGTGATCACGCAGGTGCGTGCACGCCTCGGCAACTCGGGCGTGGACGTGCGCAGCGTCGGCGTGAAGGATATCGTGCTGCCGGGCGACATGAAGACGATCCTCGCGCAGGTGGTCGAGGCGGAAAAGTCCGCGCAGGCGAACGTGATTCGCCGCCGCGAAGAAACGGCGGCCACGCGTTCGCTGCTGAACACCGCGAAGGTGATGGAAGAAAACCCGACCGCGCTGCGGCTCAAGGAGCTGGAAACGCTCGAGCGCGTCGCGGAACGGATCGACCGGATCTCGGTGTTCGGCGGTCTCGACCAGGTGCTGAACGGACTCGTCAGCATCAAGGGCGCCTGACGGGCGCAACGGCGCGGCACAAGTGTGCCGCGCCGCATGAATGAAGGAATCAGGTGAAGCAAATGAGTGCAATGGATTACCAGGTGATGGAACTGGCGAACGGCAAGCCGGTGAAGATGTGGACGCAAGGCGTCGCCGTCGAGGACGAAGCGCGCGCGCAGCTGCGCAACACTGCGCAGATGCCGTTCATCTTCAGCCACGTCGCGGTGATGCCGGACGTCCACCTCGGCAAGGGCTCGACGATCGGCAGCGTGATCCCGACGAAGGGCGCGATCATTCCGGCCGCGGTCGGTGTCGACATCGGCTGCGGGATGATGGCCGCGCGCACGACGCTGACGGCGTCCGACCTGCCGGATTCGCTCGCGGGCCTGCGCAGTGCGATCGAACGCGCGGTGCCGCACGGCCGCGCGCCGGGCCGCCGCGATCCGGGCGCATGGGGCGACCGCACGCCGGCCGCCGTGACCGAATCGTGGAAGTCGCTGCAACCGGGCTTCCAGCGGATCGTCGACAAGTATCCGAAGCTGGAAAAGACGAACCACTACGCGCATCTCGGCACGCTCGGCACCGGCAACCACTTCATCGAAGTGTGCGTCGACGAAGCGGACCACGTGTGGTTCATGCTGCACAGCGGCTCGCGCGGCGTCGGCAATGCGATCGGCAGCCTGTTCATCGAACTCGCGCAGGCCGACATGCGGCAGCACATCGCGAACCTGCCGGATCGCAACCTCGCGTATTTCACCGAGGGCAGCCGCCACTTCGACGACTACGTCGAGGCGGTCGGCTGGGCGCAGGACTACGCGCGGCGCAACCGGCAGGCGATGATGGATGCGGTGATCGGCGCGGCGCGCGGCGTGATCGCGAAGCCGTTCTCGGTCGACGAACACGCGGTGAACTGCCACCACAACTACGTGCAGCGCGAACGCCATTTCGGCGAAGACGTGCTCGTGACGCGCAAGGGTGCGGTGTCCGCGCAGAAGGGGCAGCTCGGGATCATTCCGGGCTCGATGGGTGCGAAAAGCTTCATCGTGCGCGGGCTCGGCAACCCGGAAAGCTTCTGCTCGTGCAGCCACGGCGCGGGCCGGACGATGAGCCGCACCGAAGCGAAGCGCCGCTTCACGGTCGACGACCAGGTGAAGGCGACCCAGGGCGTCGAATGCCGGAAGGATTCGGGCGTCGTCGACGAAATCCCGATGGCCTACAAGGACATCGACGCGGTGATGGCGGCCCAGCGCAGCCTCGTCGAAGTGGTGCATACGCTGCGCCAGGTGGTGTGCGTGAAAGGATAGCGCGGTGCGCGGCCGATGGCCGGCGGCCGCGCGCAACGAGAGAGAAACGACAATCATGAAAACGGAACAACTGACTGCCGTGCGCAGTGCGCACCCGGTCGACCCGGCCGTGCGGGCGCGCGTGATGGCGGAGCTCGCGGAAGTCGAGCGCCGCCACGACGTAAGCGTGCTGTTCGCGTGCGAATCGGGCAGCCGCGGCTGGGGGTTCGCCTCGCCGGACAGCGACTACGACGTGCGCTTCGTGTATGCGCACCGGCGCGACTGGTACCTGAGCGTCGAAGCGCAACGCGACGTGATCGAGCGGCCGCTCGACGACGAGCTCGACGTCAGCGGCTGGGAACTGCGCAAGGCGCTGCAACTGCTGCGCCGCTCGAACCCGACGCTGCTCGAATGGCTCGACTCGCCCGTCGTGTATCGCGAAGACGCGCGCTGGGCGCCGCGGCTCAGGTCGCTGGCGTCGGCGTTCTTCTCGCCGGTGCGCGGGCGTCATCACTACCTCGCGATGGCGAAGAAGAACTTTCGCGGCTATCTGCAGGGCGACACGGTGCGCTACAAGAAATACCTGTACGTGCTGCGGCCGCTGCTCGCGGTGCGCTGGATCGACGCGGGGCTCGGGATGCCGCCGATGCGTTTCGCGGCGCTCGTCGACGGCACCGTGCACGAGCCGTCGGTGCGCGCGGAGCTCGACGCGCTGCTCGCGCTGAAGATGAGCGCGAACGAAAGCGAATACGGGCCGCGCCGGCCGGCGATCCACGCGCTCGTCGAGACGATGCTCGCCGATGCCGAACACGATCGCGAATACAAGCGGCCGTGGGGCGACGTGGCGATGCTCGACGCGTTCCTGCGCGACGTGGTCGACGCACGATGAAAAGCGGACGGCGCGATGCCTGCGGGCATCGCGCCGTTTGCGCATCCGTTCCGTACACGTGCGACCACACCGCCCAGCAACGTACGTGCCCGCACACAAAGCGTCGCCGACGCGATCGGCGCGCTTTGCGGCGGTATACTCGACACCGTTCGGCAAAGCGCGCCGCTGCATGCGCCGCCGCCTTCGACCGCCCCGCTTGCTGACGATGCGCTTGCAGTCCGACGTCTTGCGCCCGCCCATTCACAGTCGATACGAACCGTCATGTCGCACCGCCTTTCGCTCGCCATCGCCGCCCTCCTCGCCGTTTCCCCGATCGTTGCCCAGGCCCGTCCGCTCACGCGGCCGCCGGTCGAGCGCGACTTCAAGAACTGGTCGGTCGTCTGCGACAACGTCAATCGTTGCATTGCCGAAAGCCATGCCGACGACACCGACGACTCGCGCATCAGCCTCATCCTGCGCGTGACGCGCGATGCCGGCCCGGACGCGCAAGCGTCGCTCGCCCTCTATGCGTCGGCGCCGCTGGACCTGCGCACCGCGCGCGCGGACGGCCGCCCGTTCGACGCGATGGCGGCCCAGTGGCATGCGTTCGGCGGCAAACCGGACGACGACGAAGCACACCCGTTCCGGATCCGCACCGACGATCCGGCAACGGTTGCCGCATGGCTCACCGCGGCGCGCAACGCGCAACTGCTGAGCTTCGGCGATCCGGCGTCGGCGCAAACCGCTCGAACGCCGTTGACGGGATTGAACGCCGCGCTGCTGCTGATCGACGACACGCAAGGCCGGGTCGGCACGACGACGGCGCTGCTGCGCCCCGGCAACCGGCCCGCATCGTCGGTACCGGCCGCGCCGACACTGCCGCCCGCCGTCGTGCCGGCGCCGGCCGTCGCGGACCTGCCGGCCGGCGGGCAGCGCCCGCTCGTCGACGCGGTGCTCGCGAAGTTCGGCGACGACATCAAGCAATGTGCGGCCGACGTCGAAGACGAAATGTCGGCCGGCGATCGCCGGAAGGCGTCGCGCGCCGTGGCGATCTCCGCCGACGAGGCGCTCGTCGCGATACCGTGCCAGACCAGCAGCATGTATAACCACACCGACCTGTGGTATCGCGTGAAAAGGACGGCACCGTTCACGCCGACAGCGATGAATTTCGGCGAGAACGCGAACGCGGGGCTCGACTCGGCGTCGTTCGCCAACGAACTGACGGAGGCCGCCTACGACCGTACCCGCGCGACGCTGTCGAGCAAGGTCAGGCTGCGCAGTGCCGGCGATTGCGGCTCGACCGCGTCGTGGATCTTCGACGGCCGGCGCTTCGTGCTCAGCGACATCGCCACGCACGGCACGTGCAACGGCCTGTTCGACGATCAATGGCCACGCCTGTATCGACGCGCCGATGCGCCGGGAAACCGCTGACGCGTGCATCGCACCGAAACACGCCGGCAGTCACACCCATAACAAACCGAGGGGCCGACCCATGCATCTCCCGTTCATCGACGCGTCGCGCAACGCGACCGCGACGCGGCGCACGCGCGGCTGGCGCGGCGCAATTGCGTTCGCGCTGCTCGCCGTCACCGCGTTCGCCTTTTCGCCAATGAGTGCGGCGAGTGCGGCACGCGCCGCAAGCGCCGACGATACGGTCGAGATCCCGTTCTGGTCGCGCGACTGGGTCGGCACGATCGGCAACCGGCATGTCGAAGTCACGCTGTCACGCGTGGCCGGCACGGTATCGGGCTCGTACTGCTACGCGCCCTGCACGTCCGACAAACGTTACAGGCTCGCACTGAAGGGGACGCTCGATACGCACGGCGCCACGCTGTCGGAACGCGACAGCGGCGCGAAAGCCGACGCCGATCGCGTAACGGGCACGTGGCGCGTGGCATCGCTCGACAATGCGGTGGCCGGCACGTGGGCGTCGCCGGACGGCAAACGCACGCTGCCCGTCTCGCTCGCAACGAAACAGGACGGCAGGCCGTTCCCTTACGAGACCCGCCTCGTCGCGGACAAGCTGCCGGACGACGACGGTTCGTGCAACGACCCGCCGCACGTCGCCGCGATCCGCCTGTACGATCGCGGCCGCCTCGTGCAGACGCTGCAAACCGATTCACGCGGCACCTGCGGCCTGTTCACGCCCGATTTCGCCGACGTGAATTTCGACGGCTGGCCCGACCTGATGCTCGCGCAATCGATGGGCGCGAGCCCGAACATGCCATACCAGACGTGGATCTTCGACCCGAAGACGCGGCGCTTCGTCGACGCGCCGCAGGGGCTGCAGGACATCACGTCGCCGGAGTTCGATGCCGTGCACCGGATCATCTGGACGAGCTGGCGCGCGAGCTGCTGCGAGCACGGCGTGACGACCTACCGCTGGCAGGGCAACGACGTGAAGGAGGCCGACTCCGCCAGCAGCTACCTGCTGCCGGTGCTCGACGGGAACACGCGCCGCTATTGCTACGTCACGCCCGGCTACGGCGACGGCTACATCGAGTTTCCGCAGCGCATCGAGCAGACCGGCACGGGGCTGCGCTCGACGCTGGGCGCGCTGAAAGACTGCGAGGCGGACGCGTCACCGTGGATGGCGCGCGTGTACATCGGCATTTGGAAGCCGGGCACGCCCGGCCACGCGCCGACGCTCGTCCGCACAGAAAAGGTCGCGTGGAAGCGCACGCCGACCCGCGCCGGCATGAAGTTCTGCCCCGACGTGCCGTTCTACGATAACGGCCGCATCCGCCGCATCGTGCTGCGCGACGATCCCGACCAGTGCAACGACAGGAATCCCGACCAGAACTAGCGCGCGTGCCGACCGCATGCGCGTGCCGCCGTCACGTCACGCGCCGACGATCGAGATCGAGAACCCGTCCCAGCCCTTCTGCCCGACCGTCTGCACGGCCGTCGTGGTGACGTGGGGCGCGGCTGCGAGACGCGCGAACCCGTCGCGCACACCGGCCACGTCGGGCTCGCGATTGTCGGGATCGGCCACGCGCCCGCCGCGCACGACGTTGTCGACGACGATCACCGTGCCGGGCCGCGACAGCTTCAGCGCCGCGTCGAGATAGACCGGGTTGTTGTCCTTGTCGGCATCGATGAAGATGAAATCGAACGGCGCTTCGCCCGCGTCGACGAACCGCGCGAGGCTGTCCTTCGCGCTGCCGACCACCACCGTCACGACCTCCGCGAACCCGGCACGCGCGATGTTCCGCGTCGCGACCTTCGCATGTTCGGGGTTCAGCTCGAGCGTCACGAGCGTGCCGCCCGGCGGCAATGCGCGCGCGAGCCAGATCGTGCTGTAGCCGCCGAGCGTGCCGACCTCGAGGATCCGCCGCGCGCCGCGGATCGTCGCGAGCAGTTGCAGCAGCTTGCCCTGGTTCGGCGCGACGTTGATCGCGGGCAGCCCGGCCGCGTCGCTCGCTGCCAGCGCGGCGTCGAGCGCGTCGTCGGACGGCACGAGCGTCGCGGAGAAATACGCATCCACCTGGTTCCAGTGTTCCTGATTCATCGCGCACCCCTTGTTTGCGGAAAGGGCATTCTATGCGCCGCACCGCCATAAGCAACAAACCATTCGTTCTAAGGGCCGCCGCGCACGTGCTCCTATAATCGCTCGACCACCACAACAACAGACGGAGCACCCATGACCGATCAGGCCTCTTCGAACTGGCGCCTCGAAACCATCGCCGTGCACGGCGGTTATCGTCCCGACCCGACCACGCGCGCGGTCGCCGTACCGATCTACCAGACCGTTGCGTACGCATTCGACGACACGCAGCACGGCGCCGACCTGTTCGACCTGAAGGTGCAGGGCAACATCTACACGCGGATCATGAACCCGACGACGGACGTACTCGAGCAGCGTATCGCCGCGCTCGAGGGCGGCATCGGCGCGCTCGCGCTCGCATCGGGACAATCGGCCGTCACGTACGCGATCCAGACGATCGCCGAGGCCGGCGACAACATCGTGTCCGCGAGTTCGCTGTACGGCGGCACCTACAACCTGTTCGCGCATACGCTGCCGCAATACGGGATCACGACGCGCTTCGCCGATCCGCGCGACCCCGCGTCGTTCGAGCCGCTGATCGACGCGCGCACGAAGGCGATCTTCGCGGAATCGGTCGGCAACCCGCTCGGCAACGTCACCGACATCGCCGCGCTCGCGGAAGTCGCGCATCGCCACGGCATCCCGCTGATCGTCGACAACACGGTGCCGTCGCCGTATCTGCTGCGCCCGTTCGAGCACGGCGCGGACATCGTCGTGCATTCGCTGACGAAGTATCTCGGCGGGCACGGCACGAGCCTGGGCGGCGCGATCGTCGATTCGGGCAAGTTCCCATGGGCCGAGCATGCGGATCGCTTCAAGCGGCTGAACGAGCCCGACGTCAGCTATCACGGCGTCGTCTACACGGAAGCGTTCGGGCCGGCCGCCTATATCGGCCGCGCGCGCGTGGTGCCGCTGCGCAACATGGGCGCGGCCATCTCGCCGTTCAATGCCTTCCAGATCCTGCAGGGCATCGAAACGCTGGCGCTGCGTGTCGAGCGGATCAGCGACAACGCGCTGAAGATCGCGCAGCATCTCGCGCGTCACGAGCAGGTCGAATGGGTGAACTATGCGGGCCTGCCCGACCACCCCGACCATCCGCTGGTCGCGCGCTACCTGTCGGGCCGTGCGCCGGGCATCCTGACGTTCGGCGTGAAGGGCGGCCGCGACGGTGGAGCGAAGTTCCAGGACGCGCTGAAGCTGTTCACGCGGCTCGTCAACATCGGCGACACGAAATCGCTCGCAACGCACCCGGCATCGACGACGCACCGGCAACTGTCGCCGGCCGAACTCGCGAAGGCCGGCGTGAAAGAAGAAACGGTGCGGCTGTCGATCGGCATCGAACATATCGACGACCTGCTCGCCGATCTCGACCAGGCGCTCGCGCAGGTGTGACCGGCACGGGCGCGCCGGCTTGCCGGTGCGCCCTGCATCGAATGTGTTGACCTTGAAGCGGCTTCAGGGTGTTCAATCCCCGGTTGATGCCGGGGCAACGCCCGGCGTGCATGAACCGTACCCTGCGGCCGGGCAGCCGGACGCTGAGCCCGCTGCGGTACGCCAACCGTTCGAGAGGCCTCATGACACCGACCGCGAAGCTTGCGCTACTGACGTTACCGCCCGTGCTGGCGGCCTGTTTCGGCGCACTCGCCGCCGCGTGGCGCGCCCCCGGCCCGACCACGTCGAGCGTCATCCAGCATTTCACCGGCGGCATCGTGTTCGCGGCCGCGGCGCTCGAACTGCTGCCGCAAGATCGCGCGCATGCGCTGTTTCCGGTCGTCGTCGGCTTCGTGCTCGGCATCGCGCTGATGCTCGCGATCCGTGCGCTGTCCGGCGCGATCGAGACGCGCTTCGAGGACGCGCGGTTGCCCGTGAGCCTCGTCATCGTCACCGCGATCGACCTCGTCATCGACGGCCTCGTGCTCGGCATCGCCTTCTCCGCGAGCACCGAAAGCGGCATCATCCTGACCGTCGCGCTGACGCTCGAGGTGCTGTTCCTCGCGCTGTCGGTCAGCGCCGCGCTCGCGGCCGCCGGCATCGGCCGCATGCTGTCGATCGTCGTGCCGGTCGGGCTCGCGGCACTGCTGAGCATCGCAGCCGTTGCCGGCAATGCGGCGTTCGCAGGACTTCCCGCCAATATCTACGCGGCGCTGCTCGGGCTCGGCACCGTCGCGCTGCTGTACCTCGTCACCGAGGAACTGCTGGTCGAAGCGCATGAGGTGCCCGAAACGCCGTTTGCGACGGCCGCGTTCTTCATCGGATTCATCGTGTTCTTCCTGATCGAAGGATCGGTGAAGACCGGATAAGCCGGGCGCGGCCGCGCGCCGGTTACCACGTCGTCGCGCCCGTCGGATACGTATCGACGATGCGCGTGCCGTTGACCGGCGTCACGCCTTCGTCGCGCAGCGCGGCCCACAGGTCGATCGCGTGTTCGCGCGACTTGCGGCTGCCGTCGTCGGTCAACACGTTCAGTGCGATCACCTCGTCGCGGGTCGTCAGTTGCAGTTGCACCTTCAGCTTGCGCGACTGATGCGACGCGGTGCGGATGTCGCCGAGCAGGATCCGCTTCTCCGCGACATCCTGCCCGCCGCCTGCATCGGCCGGCACGAACGTCAGCCGTCCGTTTCCGACTTCGCATTGCCCGCGCGTGAACGTCGCGCTCCACTCGCCGGCCGGCACGGTCGCGAGCTCGCAGCGCATCCGCTCGTTCGCGCGGCGGCCGACCTCGTGCGCCGGCGCGTGCGACAGCGCGCGTTCCGGCCAGCCGGCCGCCATCGCAGCCGTCGACATCAGGCACGCCGCGAGCACGATTCCTTTCGCGAAATGGCGCATGGCACTCTCCTCTTCGTGTGGGGTGCGGCCGGCGGGCACCGTGCCGGCCGGCCGCGCATGAACGATCAACGAACCGCAAGACGGTTGTCGTGCGCATCGACCCGCGGCGCCGCCTCGCCGCGATGTACCGTCGCGCGATGGATTTCCTGGTTGCGCGCGACGGTGGCCGGGCTCGCCGGGTAGTCGTGGTTCGGGCTCGGGATCACGCCGTCGTGGCGGGCACGCACAAGTTCCTGACGGACTTCCTGACGGGACTTCTGCTG
The DNA here is from genome assembly GCF_003294055.1 of Burkholderia reimsis. Taxonomy (NCBI): domain Bacteria; kingdom Pseudomonadati; phylum Pseudomonadota; class Betaproteobacteria; order Burkholderiales; family Burkholderiaceae; genus Burkholderia; species Burkholderia reimsis. Next base: position 175,344 of record NZ_QMFZ01000007.1, on the reverse strand, counting down.
CGCGGCCGCTGCCTGCGAGAGGGCCGCAATCGACAGGACGGCGGCGGCGACGACGATCATCGGTCGCGGAATGTTCATGTGGCTCGCTCCTTGCGGGAAAGATGTGACAGGAGCCTTCACTTTGATCCGGCGGCGGTGCGCAATCGTGATCGCAGCATGACGGTTTCGTCACTGCCCCGACCGCTTCTATATCGCACTCCCAATGAAAACGGGTCGCAAGTTTCCAGGCCGATGACGCGGCGATGACATTTTTCTCATTTGTCCCTCACCTTCACGATCCGAACGCTTTCCAGAATCGGCAGCGCGATTGCGACATTCCGCGCCTGCCGCAACGACACGCGGCGCCGGAATCGACCGATGCACGGATCGATCCTCTTGAACCTCAGGGACACACCATGAAAACTCCAGTTCGGCTCGCGATGATGTCGGGTGCGATGCTCACGGCCGCCCACGCGGCACACGCGTCGGAAGTCACGCTGTACGGCCTGTTCGATACGTCGTTGACCTACGTGTGGAATGCCGACGCGAACGGCAGGAATCTCGTCGGCCTCGGCAACGGCAACCTGCTCGGCAACCGCTTCGGCGTGAAGGGCGCGGAAGATCTCGGCGGCGGGCTGAAAGCGGTCTTCACCCTGGAAAACGGCTTCAACCCGAACACCGGCGCGCTCGGGCAAGGCAACCGGATGTTCGGCCGGCAGGCTTTCGTCGGCCTCGAAAGCGCGCGCTGGGGCACGCTGACGCTCGGCCGCCAGTACGACGCGCTCGCGGATGTCGCGTGGCCGATTACCGGCGATTTCTACTTCGGCAGCGTCTATGCGACACCCGGCGACGTCGACAACTACGACACGTCGTCGCGCACCGACAACGCGGTGAAATACACGTCGCCGGTGATCAACGGATTCCAGTTCGTCGGCATGTACGCGCTCGGCGGCGTGGCCGGCAAGAGCGGCGCCGGGCAAACCTGGTCGGCCGGCCTGTCGTACAGCAACGGCCCGGTCGACGTGGCCGGCGGCTACTACTACGCCGCCAATCGTTCAGCGCTCGCCAACGGCATCCGCACCGGCTGGAACGGCACCTCCGACGGCACGTTCGACGGGTCGCTGGTCAACGGCGGCTACCTCTCCGCGAAATCGATCGGCATCGCGCGCGGCGCGGTGCGCTACAGCTTCGCGCCGTTCGCGGTCGGCATCGACTACAGCAACGCGCAGTACAAGGCCGATGCGATGTCCGCATTCCGGAGCACGCAGAAGTACGACACCGCGCGCGGCTTCTTCAACTACCAGGCGACACCCAGCCTGCTCGTCGGCGTCGGCTACAGCTACACGCGCGCCCGCGGCGATACGGGCGCGACCTATCATCAGGTGTCCGCCGGCGCCGATTACGTGCTGTCGAAGCGCACCGATCTCTACGCGGTCGGTGCATGGCAGCGCGCGAACGGCGAACAGCGCACGCTCGACGGCGGCACGCAAACGGCGCAGGCGTCGATCGGTTCCTATGGTTATGGCGGAACGCGCACGCAGGGCATCGTCAATCTCGGATTGCGCCACCGGTTCTGATCGCGGGGGAGATACACGCGCCGTGTGACGAAAATTTCATGTTCCGATCAGGTTCGCGAAGCGTCGCTTCGCTACGATCGGAAACGTGACGGGCAGCGCCCGTTCCAGACCACGCAAGCGGGTCGCTGCCGCACGGCACGTCACGCGTTAGGCCCGGACTCGTCGAGTGCCGGGCTTCTTTTTGCTCGTCGTGAATCGATACCCTGCGTGCTCGGCGACGAACCCGCGACCGACCGCGCGCTGTCCCGGACGACTCCCGCCGCATACCCGGCAACCTGAGACCGCGCAATCGCGTGCGGTGCGATCGCGGTCAACGCGTGCCGCTGCGCTGCGGGAACAGGCACACGTGCGTCTTGACGTGCAGGTTCGGATTGCCGCAGCGATGCCCCGCATAGTCGATCTGCTCACCGGGCATGAGGTCGGCCGGCAGCGGCTTGCGCGCGGCGGCGGGCGTGGCCGATGTGGCCGACGCAGCGGGCGTTAGGCCGGAGCGCGTAGATGTGCAACCCGCGAACAACGGGACGATCAGGACTGCGATCAAGGCGAGGCGAATGGCGGGACGATGCACTTTTCGGTCCGGGGTGAAAGTCGGAAAGGGCCGCCCGCATTCCATGCGGCTGTCGCGGACGGCGTGAATGCCGTCGGCCAGGTCGACCATCGGCAGGCTTCATGTTCCGCTTCCCGCTCATCGCGCCCATGACGCGAACATGACGATTGCATCATGTCGGCCGCAGTCGAACGGCACATCCCGGCATCACGCAATCTGACGCATTTTTCATCTCGCGATCACGATCACGCACGGCTGCTTTCGCATACTGGGTCCATGGTTCGCCACCCGGCGGCCCTGATCAAGGAGAGCACTCAATGAAAACCGCACAACTCGCAGCACTGTTCGTCACCGCCACGCTGTCGCTCGGCATGGCCACGCAGGCCGCGTCCGCGCAGACGCAAACGCAGGGCAAGACCCGCACGCAGGTCGTCAATGAACTGAAGCAGGCGCAGCACGACGGCGTCGTGCCGACGAGCAAGACGCAGTACCCGCCGAGCAGCGAGCTCATCGCGCGCAACAAGGAGCTTCACGGGATTTCGGTGCATGGCGGCGAGAAGAAGCCGCAGACCGACAACCACGACGAACTGACCGCGCGGCAATGACGCCCGGCCGCACGACCACGGGCAGCGCGCCACGCGCGGCCGCCTCATGGCGAACGCGCGGGCGTGCCCGCCCGCGGTGTCAGGCGCTAACGGCCGCCAGCCGCTTCGGTTCGGCCGGCTGGTGCGGAAAGCGCAGCCAGAACGTCGTGCGCCGGCCCGGATCGCTGTCGACGCCGCATTCGCCGCCGTGATTGTCCATGATCGACCGGACGATCGCGAGGCCCAGCCCGGTACCCGACGCCGAATTGTGCCGCGACGGATCGACGCGATAGAAGCGCTCGAAAATCCGCCCGACATGCTCGGCGGCAATGCCGGGCCCCGTGTCCGACACGGCAATCGTCGTCGCACCGCCCTGCTCCACGCAGTCGATCGTCACGACGCTGCCGCGCGGCGCGTACCGCAGCGCATTGGACAGCAGGTTGCTCAGCGCGCGCTGGTACAGCGTCAGGTCCGCATCGACCCACGCGTGACCGTCGACCTTCATCTGCACGCCCGCATCCTCCGCGAGCGCCTCGTAATAGCCGGCCACGCGCCCGGCCTCCTCCGCCGCATTCAATCGCCGCACGTCGATCGACGTGCCGGCCTGTTCCGAGCGCGCGAGAAACAGCATGTCCTCGATCATCCGCGACAGCCGCTGGTATTCGTCGATGCTCGACTCGATCACGTTCCGGTATTCATCCGCGCTGCGCGGCTGCGACAGCACGACCTGCGCGGCCGCCTGCAGGTTCGTGAGCGGCGTGCGCATGTCGTGCGCGAGATTCGACGAGAACTGGCTCAGCCGCGTGAACGACTCGTTCAGCCGCCCGAGCATCCCGTTGAACGCGTGCTCGAGTTCCTTCAGCTCGCCCGCGGTATCGAGTTCCGGCAGCGGATGGGCGAGCCGGCTCGTCGACATCTGCTCGGCGCGCGCCGCGAACCGCCGCAGCGGGCTCAAGCCCAGCGCCGCGATGCCGTACGCGATCGCGGCCGCGAGCACCACGCCGAACACCTCGATCACGACGATCGTATAAGCGTGCGTGCGCAGCAGCAGCATGTCGGCGCTGCGGTCGTACTGCACCGCGACGCGTACCACCGGCGCGCCTGCGCCTGCGAGCGGCACGGACGTCACGAGATACTGCTGCCGCGCGCCGGGCGGCGCGACGCCGACCGGCACGCGCCCCGCGTCGAGCGTCAGCAGCGGTGCAACCAGGCGGAATCCGGGTGTGCCGACGAGGCGCGTGCCCGTCGCGTCGTAGATCGCGAGATCCATGTTCGGATGGCCGTGCAACTGGTCGATCCAGATATCGACGTTGCGGGTGACGTCTGCCGTCGAGCGCGCTTCGGCCAGGTGCGCGCCCAGCGCGGCGGAAATCCCGGCCATCTGCTCGGCGGCCGTCGTTTCGACGCGATTGCTGAGCGCCTCGTAAAGCGCGACACCACTCGACGCGAGGATCACCGACGTCGACAGGATGATCAGCGCGGTCAGGCGTCCGCGCAGCGTACGCGGCAGCAGTCGCGCGATCATGCGGCCGCGCCGCCGCGCGCTTCGAGCACGTAGCCCATCCCGCGCACGGTGTGGATCAGCTTCGGGTCGTACGCGTCGTCGATCTTCGAGCGCAGGCGCCGGATCGCCGAATCGACGACGTTCGTGTCGCTGTTGAAATTCATGTCCCACACCTGCGACGCGATCGTCGCGCGCGGCAGGATTTCGCCTTCGCGGCGCATCAGCAGCCACAGCAGCGCGAATTCCTTCGCGGTCAGCAGGATCGTGTCGCCCTGCCGCGTGGCCTTGCGGCGCGTCAGGTCGAGTTCGAGGTCGGCCACGCGCAGCGTGTTCGAATCGCGCGGCTGGCCGCGCCGCAGGATCGACTTGATGCGCGCGGTCAGCTCGACGAAGTCGAACGGTTTCGCGAGATAGTCGTCGGCGCCGAGCTCGAGCCCCTTCACGCGGTCGCCGACATCGTCGCGCGCGGTCAGGAACAGCACCGGCGTCGACTTGCTGCGCCGCAGGTTCTGCAGCAGCGTCCAGCCGTCCTGCCCGGGCAGCATCACGTCGAGCACGAGCAGGTCGTATTCCTCGGTCTCGGCCTGGTGCTGGCCCGTGATGCCGTCCTCGACCCAGTCGACGACATAACCTGCTTCCGTCAGGCCCTTGCGCAGATATGCGCCCGTCTTCGGTTCATCTTCGACAATCAGAATTCGCATCACGCATTACCCTTGAAAAAACCCAGCCGGCGCAGCACGCCCGACACGAACCCGCCGCCGAACCCGCCCGCCAGCGCGGCACGCCACGACACCGCATGGCTGACGCGGTACAGCACGGGCAGCACCAGCAGCGTCAGCGCCGTGGACGACAGGATACCGCCGATCACGACCGTCGCGAGCGGGCGCTGCACCTCGGCGCCGGTGCCGGTCGCGAACGCCATCGGCAGGAAACCGAGCGACGCGACAAGCGCCGTCATCAGCACCGGCCGCAGCCGCGTGAGCGCGCCTTCGCGCACGGCGGCCTCGAGCGGCGTCCCTTCGTCGCGCAGGTTGCGGATGAACGAGATCATCACGAGCCCGTTGAGCACGGCCACGCCCGACAGCGCGATGAAGCCGACCGCCGCCGTGATCGACAGCGGAATCCCGCGCAGCCACAGCGACACGACGCCGCCGCTCAACGCGAACGGAATGCCGGTGAACACGAGCAGCCCGTCCTTCACGTTGTTGAACATCACGAACAGCAGCACGAACACCATGAACAGCGCGAGCGGCACGACGAGCTTCAGGCGCTCGCTCGCACTCTGCAGCTGCTCGAACTGGCCGCCCCACGACACCCAGTAGCCGGCCGGCACGCGCACGTCCTGCTGAAGCTGCTCGCGCGCGTCGGCGACGAACGAGCCGACGTCGCGCCCGCGCACGTTCGCGCTGACGACCACCCGCCGCTTGCCGTCCTCGCGGCTGATCTGGTTCGGGCCCGGTGCGACGTCGATCGTCGCGAGCTCCGCGAGCGGCACGTACGGCGCCGCCGCGAGCGGCGCGCTGGCGCCGGCCGCCGGCGCGGGCAATGCGATCGGCAGCCGCTTGATCGCCTCGATGTCCGAGCGCAGCTCGTCGGGCAGCCGCACGACGATGTCGAAACGGCGGTCGCCCTGGAACAGCGTGCCGGCCTTCTGCCCGCCGACGGCCGCGGCCACCGTATCCTGCAGGTCGGCCACGCTCACGCCGTAGCGCGCGAGCTTGTCGCGGTCGAGATTGACGGTCAGCACGGGCAGCCCCGTGGTCTGCTCGACCTTCACTTCGGACGCGCCCGGCACCTTCTGCAATGCCGCCGCGATCTGCTCGCCGGTCTGGTTCAGCACGGCCATGTCGTCGCCGAAGATCTTCACGGCGACGTCGCTGCGCACGCCCGAGATCAGTTCGTTGAAGCGCAGCTGGATCGGTTGCGAGAACTCGTACGCGTTGCCCGGCAGCTCGGCGAGCGCTTCCTCGATCTCCCGCACGAGCTGGTCGCGCGGCTTCTTCGGGTCGGGCCACCGGTCGACGGGCTTCAGCATGATGTAGCCGTCCGACAGGTTCGGCGGCATCGGGTCGGCCGCGATCTCGGCCGTGCCGGTGCGCGCGAACACGCGCTCGATCTCAGGGAAGCGCGCCTTCAGCGTCTTCTCGATCGACTTCTGCATCTCGACCGACTGCGACAGGCTCGTGCCGGGAATCCGCAGCGCGGCAACCGCCAGATCGCCTTCGTTCAGGCTCGGGATGAACTCGCTGCCGAGCCGCGTGGCCAACCCGAGCGTGACGAGCACGATCGCGCCCGCGCCGAGCATCACGCGCACCGGCCGCGTCATGAATGCCGCGAGGACCGGCTCGTATGCGCGCCGCGCCCAGCCCATCAGCCGGTTCTCCTTCTCCTCGACGCGCTCGCCGATGAACAGCGCGACGGCCGCCGGAATGAACGTGACGGTCAGCACCATCGCGGCTGCGAGCGCCATCACGACGGTGATGGCCATCGGATGGAACATCTTGCCTTCGACACCGGTCAGCGCAAAGATCGGCAGGTACACGACCATGATGATCAGTTGCCCGAAGATCAGCGCGCGCCGCGCTTCCTGCGACGCGCCGAACACCTCCGCGAAACGCTCGTCGCGCGTGAGCGGCCGGCCGGCGGCAGCCTGCGCATGCGCGAGCCGCCGCACGCAGTTCTCGACGATCACCACCGCGCCGTCGACGATGATCCCGAAGTCGAGCGCGCCGAGGCTCATCAGGTTCGCACTCACCTTCGCGTTGACCATCCCGGTGAAGGTCATCAGCATCGACAGCGGGATCACGAGCGCGGTGATCAGCGCCGCGCGCATGTTGCCGAGGAACAGGAACAGCACGGCGATCACGAGGATTGCGCCTTCGAGCAGGTTCTTCTTCACCGTCGCGACGGCCTTCTCGACGAGCACCGTGCGGTCGTACACGGGAATCGCCTTCACGCCGGACGGCAGCGTGCGGTTCACGTCCGCCATCTTCGCGGCGACGGCCTTCGCGACCGTGCGGCTGTTCTCGCCCATCAGCATGAAGACCGTGCCGAGCACGACTTCCTCGCCGTTCGACGTCGCGGCGCCGGTGCGCAGTTCGCGGCCGATGTCGACTACGCCGACATCCTTCATCCGCACCGGCACGCCGCCGACGTTGGTCAGCACGATGTTCGCGATGTCGTCGACCGAGCGCGCCTGGCCCGGCACGCGCACGAGATACTGCTCGCCGCGCTTCTCGATGTAGCCGGCGCCGACGTTGTCGTTGTTGCGCTCCAGTGCGCGCACGACGTCGGCGAGCGTCAGCCCGTACGACATCAGCTTCGCCGGATTCGGCGCGACACGGTATTCCTTCACGTAGCCGCCGATCGAGTTGACCTCGGTCACGCCGCGCACGTTCCGAAGCTGCGGCCGCACGACCCAGTCCTGCAGTTCACGCAGGTCGGCCGCCGTATAACGCGTGCCGTCGGGCTTGCGCGCGGCGGCATCGGCTTCGACGGTCCACAGGTAGATCTCGCCGAGCCCCGTCGACGTCGGCCCCATCGCGGGCGCGATGCCGGGCGGCAGCTTGTCCTTCGCTTCCTGGATGCGCTCGTTGACGAGCTGCCGCGCGAAGTAGATGTCGGTGCCGTCCTTGAAGATCACGGTGACCTGCGACAGCCCGTAGCGCGAGATCGAGCGCGTCTGCTCGAGGCCCGGCAGCCCGGCCATCACGGTCTCGACCGGATAGGTGATGCGCTGCTCGGCCTCGAGCGGCGAATAGCCGGGCGCGGCCGTGTTGATCTGGACCTGCACGTTGGTGATGTCGGGCACCGCGTCGATCGGCAGCTTCTGGTAGCTGAACACGCCCAGTGCGGCCACGGCCGCGATCGCCAGCATCACGAGCCAGCGGTGCGCAATCGCAAAGCGGATCAGGCGTTCAAACATGGCGGGGTTCCTTGAAGCGGGGCACGGTTACCCTCGACGGACGGGCCGCCCGGCCGGTCATCCGGCGGGCCGGAAATCTGGCCGCAGACCGGGCCGCGAACCGGGCCGCAGACCGGGCCGTGCTTCGCACCACGGCGCACACGTGCTGCTCATTCATGTTCCGCGCTCCCCTTGCCGAGTTCGGCCTTCAGCACGAAGCTGTTCGACGCCGCGTATTCCTGGCCCGGCTTCAGCCCCTTCAGCACTTCGGTCGCACGTTCGTCGCGCCGCCCCGTCTCGACGGCCTGCGCGACGAAGCCCTTCGGAGAACGCACGAAAACGGACGGTGCGCCGTCGACGTCCTGCAGCGCGTCGCTCGCGACCGCGAGCGGCACGCCCTGCTTGCCCGCGTCGACCGACACGTTCACGAACATCCCGGGCCGCCACACGCCGTCCGGGTTCGGCAGCACGACGCGCGCGGGCGCGGTGCGCGTCTGTTCGCCGAGCAGCGAACCCACGTACGCGATCGGGCCGCTCGAACGCGATTCGAACGCGGTCGCGACGACCGTCGCGTCGCGGCCCACCCGCACGTCGTTGAGCCGCTGCGCCGGCACGGCCATCTCGGCCCATACCGTCGACAGGTCGGAGATCACGAACATGCTGGCATCGGCGGCGATCGCTTCGCCGGGCGTCGCATGCTTCTCGACGATCGTGCCCGCGAACGGCGCACGCAGTTCGTAGCGGTTCAGCGCGCCCGCGCCGGCGGGCGCATTCAGCGCGGCGAGCTTCTGCCGCGCGTTCTGCACGGCGATCTCGGCTTCGCGCAACTGCACCTGCGCCTGCTGGTAGTCCTGCTCGGCCGAAATACGCTCCTGCCACAGCGTGCGTTCGCGCTCGTAGGTCGCGCGTGCGCCCGACAACCGGCGTTCGGCCGTCAGCAACTCGCTGCGCCGGTCGGCAAGATCGGTGCTCGCGATCACGGCCAGCACCTGCCCCTTCGCGACGTTCTGCCCGAGCGACACCGACACCTGCTCGACGATGCCGGCCACGCGCGGCACCACGTGCGCGGTGCGATCCTCGTTGAACTTGATCTCGCCAGGGAGCTGGAACGGTGTCGCGATCTGCGCGGGGCCGGCCTTCGCGAGCGCGATCTTCGAGGTCGCCAGCTGCGCGTCGGTCAACGCGATCGCGCCGTCGGCGCGTGCGAACGGGAACGAGGCGGCGTCATTGCCCGCCTTCACGTCGATCGTCGCATCGAACACGTGCGGCTTGGCGATCGACTGCGCGGACACGAACTTCTGGCCGGCCGCATCGAAACGCAACGGCTCGTGCGTGCGGTCGTAGCGGACCAGCGTGCCGGACACGGTGACGCCCTTGCCGGCCGGCTTGCCGTCGACGAACGGATACACGACGAGGCGCGCGTCGCCGGGCTTCTCCGTCATCACGATTTCGACGGACAGCTTGCCGCGCCTGAGCACGATGCCGCCGCGCTCGCCGGCGGCTTCGGCGGATGAAGCGGATTCGGGCGCCGCCGACGCGGACGTGTCGTTGCCGCCGCCGTTGCGCGTGACGCCGAGTGCGCCGAGGACGATCCCGGCGGTGCCGAGCACGACCGCCGCGATGATCAGGATTCTGCTGCGTGACATGATGATCCTTCAGGTAATGGAGGCGTCTGTTGCGCTATTGCGTGACAGACACAAGCGGTGCAAGCGGCGTACCGACGAGCCGGCCGATGTCGGCACGCGCGGTATGGGCGTCGGCGAGCGCGCGCACGTATTGCGACTGGCCCTGGAACAGCGTGCGCTGCGCGTCGAGCACGTCGAGGAAGCTGAACTTCCCGAGTTCGTAGCCGCGCGACATCGCGTCGAGCGCGACGCGCGCGGCCGGCAGGATGTCGTCCTTCAGTCGCTGCGCTTCCTGCGCGGCGGCTTCGAAATTCGCGTAGGCCTGCGTGAGCTCCAGCCGCAGGCGCGTGCGTTCGCGATCGAGATCGGCGTTCGCCCGCACGGCCTTGTGCGTCGCCTCGAGCAGCGCGCCCTTGTTCGTGTTGAACAGCGGAATCGGGATCGACACGCCGACCACGGCCTGGTTGTCCGGCACGCCGCCCGTGGTCACGCGTTTCACGCCCGCGCTGATCGTCACGTCCGGAATGCGCCGCGCGCGTTCGAGCGATACGGCCGCGTTCGAGCGCAGCATCTCGGCGCGCGCGATCCGCGCGAGCGGCGCGTCGTCGAGTTGCGCGGTGAGCGCGGGCAGCGACTCGACCGGCGGCACGGCTTCGAGGTCGCCGAGCACCGCCAGCCGGCCGTCGCGCGCCTCGCCCATCACCGCGTTCAGCTTCTCGCGTGCGACCTCGACACGGCCGCGCGCCGTCACGACTTCGATCTGCACGCCGGCCGCCGCCACGTGCGCCTTGGTCGCCTCGACCGGCGACACCTTGCCGGCCTGTGCACGGCGGCTCGCGAGATCCGCGGAGCGTGCGGCGATCGCGGCCGATTCCTCGGTGACCTGAAGCTGGCGCTGCGCGGCGAGCAGCCCGTAGAACGCGGCGATCACGTCGGCGCGCACGACGGCGCCCTGTTCGTCGAGAGACGCATTGGCCGCTTCCCTGCCGTACGACGCGACGTCGAGCCGCGCGCCGCGCTTGCCGCCGAGTTCGATCGTCTGGTTCAGCAGCACGGTCGACGTGCGTTCGGCGCGACGGAAGCTTTCCTGCAGGAACGACACTTCCGGATTGGGGCGCGCACCAGCCTGCATCAGCGCGCCCGCGGATGCATCGACGTCCGCACGCGCGCCGCGCAGCGCCGGATTGTTCCGGGCCGCGGCCGCGAGCGCATCGGCAAGCGTCAACGAGGTGGAAGGGCGTGCGTCGGGTTGCGGTGCGGCGATCGGCGCGGCGCCGCCGGAGGCTGCCGGAGCCGGCCCCGGCGACAGCGACGGCTGCGCATGAGCCGTCGCAGCCACCGCGAAGACGACGGCCACGGCGAGGTTGAGCTTGAGCATGTTCGGTTCTGCGGTAACGGTTCGCGACCGATGCTACGGTCCGGCCGCAGTGCGAACATGAGACGAAGATGACATTTCCGTCATCTTGGGGGCGGCCGCGCGCGAGCGTGCTGTGCCCTGCGGGAATGGCATTCCGCGTGGACGATCAGGAGGATCGGGTGAACGTGCAGCGCGACGGCTGCGAGGAAGACTGCGGAGGGTCGGAGGATCGGGGAATCGGCGCGCGTGCGCCGAAACCCCGGCACGCGAATCAGGCTGTCCCTTGCTTCGCGCGCCGGCGCTGCACGAGCCAGTCGAGCAACTGCCGCCCGTCGCGCTCACCGAACCACCGCGCGTGCCCGATCAGGTACCCGTCGTATGCGATATCGACGATGGCCGGCGCATCGATGATGCAGCCGAAATAAGCCACTTCCGACAGCGCGAACTCCGTATGCACGATCGGCAGCATCGCGACCAGCGCCGCATAGGCTTCGTCGCCCAGCGGTTCGAGTGACTCATACCCGTCGAGCAGCGCGTCGATCTGCGCGTACTCGACGCGGCGCGCGTCGGCCGGCGCCATCCAGTCGACCGTATTGCGCTCGATCGCGAGCGCGAGGTCCATGACGGCGCACGTGCGATCCGACAAACCGAAATCGAGCACCGTCCGCACCTGCGCGCCGGGCCCCGCCTCGGTCCACAACAGGTTCGACGCGTGCCAGTCGCCGTGCGTCCACAGCGGCGGCAGCGCGGGCAGCAGCGGCACGAGGCGCGCGTGATACGGGCCGATCGCGTCGGCCACGTCGCCGCGCCAGTCGCGCGCGCCGAGTGCGCGCACGAGCAGCGGCTGCGCCTCGACCCAGCGTTCGAGCGCGCCCGCCAGATCGTCGGACGACAGCACGCGGAAGCTCGACAGCAGCGTGCGCACGGGCCGCGCCGGCGCATCGTAGCCGGCCGACGCGCGATGCAGCTCGGCCAGCGCGCGGCCGGCCGCGTACGCGTGCGACGCATGCGTGAACGGCTGCCACGACATCACGCCGCGATACGGGTCGACGCCGGGCGCGAGCACATGCACTTCGTAGATCCAGTCGCCGGACGCGAATGCGGTCGCACCGTTGCGATCCGCGAGCACGTCGACCACCGGCATGCCGCGTTCGCGCAGGTGCGCGATGAAGCGATGCTCTTCCTCGAGCCCCGCGACATCGCGCAGGCTCGCGTGATGACGCTTGACGAACAGCCCGCGCCCGTCCGCCATCCGCACGAGCACCGCCGCCGCGAACTGTCGCGGGCTGTGCCACGTGAGCCGCTCGGGCTCGCCGGCGCCGTCGATGCGCGCGAGCACCGCCGCCACCTCGTCGTGCGTCATCAGCGGCCAGTCGCGTTCGGCCTGCTCGCCGTCGACACCGAATTGCGGCGGCGCGACGTCACGCGGCAGGGCGCCGTCCGGCTCGAGTGGGAATGACATGAACGACGTTGCTCCGTAGTTGAATCGGCGCGTGAATCAGCGCGCGCCGCCGCCCGTTGCCAGCGCACCGCCGGCCGCCGCGCGCAGCGCCGCGGCCGTGCGGCTCCAGTCGCGCCAGCCGACGACGGCCAGCCCGATGAACAGCGCGTAGAGGCCGGCCGTCAGATACAGTTCCTTGAACACGAACATCCCGACATACACGACGTTCACGACGATCCACAGCCCCCACGATGCGATGTAGCGCCGCGCGGTCCAGTATTGCGCGACGAGGCTGAACGCGGTCAGCGAGGCATCGACGAACGGCAGCGCCGCATCGGTCCAGCGCGCCATCATGCCGCCGAGCAACGCGCTGCCGACGACGGCCGCGATAAGGTCGGGCAGCATCTGCATCGGCCGCACGCCCGTGACGGGCGCGACATCGCCTGCCGGCGCCGCATTGCCGTCAGCCTCGCTCGCGCGCTGCGCGAGCCAGCGTTGCCAGCCGTACACCTGCAGTACCGCGAACGCGCCTTGCAGCAGCATGTCCGAATACAGCTTCGCGTCGAAGAAGATCCAGCCGTACAACGCGACCGACACGAGCCCGACCGGCCAGCACAGCATGCGCCGCTTCGCGGTCAGCCAGATCGCGAGCGCGCTGACGATCACGCCGGCGATTTCGAGTGGGGACATCGTCTGTGCTCTCCAGGTTAGCTGCCGGGGCTGCGGGTCACGCGGCCGGTTCCGGACGGTCAGAAATCATAGGTCAACGACACGCGGGCGGTGCGCGGCGCACCCGGGAACAGGTACGCATCGCCCTGCTGCTCGCCCGCATCGCGCCAGTAGAACTTGTTGAACAGGTTGTCCACCGACACGCGCAACACCGTGCGATGGCCGCCGATCTTCGTCGTATAACGCGCGCCGAGATTGAACACGAACCACGCCGGCACCTGCGCGGTGCCCTCCTCGTTCGCGTTGCGGGCCGCGCTGTACTCGACGCCGCCCAGCACGTTCAGCCCGGCCACGCCCGGCACCGCGTAGTCCGCATACAGCGACGCGCGCAGCGCGGGCACGTTGATGACCTGGTGCCCTTCGTAGGCCGGCGAACCCGAATCGTACGCGCGCGCACGAATCGCCGCGACGCTGGCCGTCAGCCCCAGACGCTCGGTCACGCGCCCGGCCGCGCCGAGCTGGATCCCCTGGTGCCGCTGCGTGCCGCGCTGCACGAACGTGTAGGTCGTGCCCGATGCGTCCGGATCGGCGAACTGGAACGGCTTGCTGATCGAGAACACGGCGGCCGTGAGGCTCAGCCGGTCGAGCCAGTCGTATTTCGCGCCGACCTCGAACTGGTGCGATTCGACGGGCGGCAGGAACGCATACGCGTTGGTCGCGCGCACGGGCGCCTGGTCCCCGAGCGACAGCGCCTTGCTGTACGACGCGTACAGCGACAGCACGTTCACCGGCTTGTAGACGAGCGCGACCTGCGGCAGGAACACCGAGCGGTCGGTGTGCGTCGCATCGCCGTCGAGGCTGCTCCAGCTGCGCTGGCGCAGCAGCACCTCCTTGCCGCCCGCGAGCACCTGCCAGTGTTCGCCGATGCTGATGCGGTCGAGCCCGAACACGCCGTACTGCCACGAATCGAGCTGCGGATAAGACGGCCCGGGCGTATTCGGCGACGGTGCGAACGTGACGTCGGGTCCGTAGATGTTCTCGCTGCCGACATAGTCGTACACGGCCGTCGCCATGTGCACGACACGGCGCTGCACGCTCACGCCGAGCGTCAGCTCGTGCCGCAGCGGCCCCGTCGCGAACTTGCCGGTCGTGACCGCGCGCAGATCGTCGTTGCGCCGGTATTCGCCGGGGCTGCGGAAGTCGTACACGTCGTAGTCGCCGTTCGCGCCGAAGAAGAACGGCGACGTCGCGCCGGCCGTGCAGCTCGCCGCATACGAGCAGCCGTACGCGAACGCGCTGTTGTCGTCGATCATCGTGCGGCTGCGGCCGGCGGCGATATACGCCTTCCAGTCGTCGTTGAACTGGTAGTCGAAGCGCGCGTTCAGGTTCAGCGCGTCGGTCGTCACCGGTTTCGCCCACGGCTGCGTGCCGAGCGCCTTCGACGTGGTCTTGACTGACGGCACGACGGTGCCGCCGAGCAGCTGGTAGCCGGGTGCGGAACGCTGGATCCACTGCTGGAATTCGGCATTGATCTGCAGGCTCGCGCGCGGGCTGATGTCCCAGTCGGCGGCGATCGAGCCGAACGTGCGCCGTCCGTTCGTGCCGTCGATGTAGGAGTGCATGTTCTCCTTCGCGGCATTGATCCGGAAACCGAACTGATTGTCGGGGCCGAAGCGGCGGCCGAGATCGACGGCCGCCGACGTCGAGCCGCGGCTGTCGACGCCACCCGTCACGCTCGCGACGTTCGCCGAGCGCTTCGTCACGAAGTTGATCACCCCGCCGGGCGCGACGACGCCGCTGTCGATGCCGGCAAGCCCCTTCAGGATCTCGACGCGCTCCTTGTTCTCGAGCGGCACGTTCTGCTCGCCGGACACCGTCAGCCCGTCGATCCGGATCGCGCTCGCGAGATCGACCGGAAAGCCGCGGATCGCAAAACCTTCGAAATAACCGACCGGCGCATAGTCGTTGACGACCGACGCGTCGTTGCGCACGACGTCGCTCAGCCGCTTCGCCTGCTGGTCGTCGAGCTGCGCGCGCGTGACGACGCTCACCGACGCCGGCGTATCGCGCAGCGGTGCGTCGTCGAGCCCCGCGACGGATGCCGTGCGTGCGCGCAGCGCGTTGCCGCGCTCGCCGCTCACCGTGATCGTCGGCAGCGTCGCGCTGCCGGCCGCGCCGGCGTCCGGCGCCGGCGTGTCGCCCTGCGCCGCGGCGGCCTGGGCCGCGAAAAGCGTGATGCCGATGCCGACACCAAGCCCGACCTTCGCGCGCCGCCGCCGTGCGGGCGACACTGTTGTTCTATTCACCGTCATTGCTCTGGATGGAAAACTCGCCACTCGACCCTGTCGAAACCCGTTAGGAAGCTACGAAGCGTGCCCGAGACCGGGTCTGCCTCCGCCGGACGCACGCGCCGGCACGACATTCGTCAGACGAACCGGGCGAACCAGACGATCCGGCACGCAAGCGGGCCGCTCGGTCGGGAAGACGCAGGATGGGACATCGGATTCAGGTGACGCACCGGGAACCGACGCTGCCGTCGACTGGTTCGTCGGGGCGTGTCGGGCGGCCGGCTGCATCGCGCGGTCTTGTCATGCGGGGGGACGCTTCGAACGCCCCGGTACGGGCGCGACGGTCTGGTGCGCGCCGTTCGCTGGAACGGCGGCGTGCCCGTCGCGCACGACATCGCGGCGCGGCGCGCATTTTACCCCGGGCGGGGCGGGCTGCCTTGGAATCGGGCGAATCGGGTGAATCGAGTGAATCGGATGGGCGGGGAAGGCGGGAACGGGAACCGCGCGATTCGCGCGGCACGGCGACGGTGCCGATGTGCGCATGACTGGCGTCGTGCGCGGCCACCTCGATGACCGGCACCGTCGCGCGCCGGTCAAGCGGCCGGAAACCGGAGCGGGAACGTTCGCCCGCTCGCGATTCGGCGGCCGGTCAGAATCCCTGCATCGTCGCGGTCGGGTCGACGACCAGGTGCACGACGCCGTAGATCACCGCGCCGACGAGCAGCGCGAGCACGATCGCCACGAACGGCAGCAACGTGTAGTTGACGTTCGCGAGATCGGCCGCGTGCGCCTTGCTGTTGCGTACGCCGAAGAAACTCCACAGGACCAGCTTGATCATGCCGAGCAGTTTCATGGTTGTGCTCCTTTCATCGAATCGGTTGACGCTATCGTCGATCCGATCGGCATCCGAAAAAAGAAGCAGTTGCGCGCGCTTTTCGCGCAGCAGGCCGTCTGCGGCCGCATGTCGCAGGGCACGTCAGCGGTCGAGCACGAGCGGCTCCGACCCTTGCGCGGGCCGCGCGACGCACAGCAGCGCGCAGCCGGGTTCGACCGGCGCGTCGGGCGCCTGCTCGTAGTCGACCGCGCCGGACAGCACGCGCGTCGCGCACGTGCCGCACGACCCGGAGCGGCATTCGGACGGCACGGCCACGCGCTGCCCTTCCGCGAATTCCAGCAACGTGCCGTCGGCGGGCGTCCATGCGGCATCGCGGCCCGTGCGCCGGAATACCACCGGCACGCTCGCGACCGGCGCCCCGGTCGTGCGGGTCGCGCTGCGTGCCACGCTCGACGGCCCGAACGCCTCGAAGCGGATGCGTTCGTCCGGCACGTTCAGCGCGCGCAGCCCGTCGTACAGGTCGCGCATGAACGCCGACGGCCCGCACAGGTAGAAGTCGTAATCGTCGAACGTCAGGAGCCGCTTCAGTTGCGCGATGTCGATGCGGCCTGCCTGCGCTGCCGAGCCATCGTGAGGATGGCTGTCGAACCAGTGGAGCGACAGCCGTGCGTCGGCGGCCGCGATGCGTGCCAGCTCCGCCGCGAACGGCCGGTCGGCCGCGTCGCGCGCGCCATGCACGAACACCACGCGGCGCGATGGCCGATCGTCCGCCAGCGCGCGGCGCAGCATCGCGATCATCGGCGTGATGCCGATGCCGGCCGACACGAGCACGGCCGGGCGCGGGCTCGCGAGATCGAACGTGAAATGCCCGCGCGGCATCTGCGCGTCGAGCGTCATGCCCGCCTGCGCGTGATCGTGCAGCCACGCCGACACGCGCCCTTCGCGCTTCACGGTGATCCGGTAATGCGTGCCGCCCGGCGCATCGGAGAGCGTGTAGCTGCGAATCGTCGGCGCGTCGCTTCCCGGCAGCGCGACCCGCAGCGTCAGGTGCTGCCCGGCTTCGTAGGCGGGCAATGCGCCGCCGTCCACCGGTTCGAAATGGAACGAGCGAATCGCGCGCGCTTCGTCGACGATCTTCGCGATGCGCAGCGGCCGCCATGCGGGTGCCGATGCCGATGCCGATGCCGATGCCGATGCCGATGCCGATGCCGATGCCGATAGTGATTCTGATGCGGGTGCGGTGACCGATGCGGTTGAAGTCTGCACCAACCCGCCCGCCGCACCCGCGCCTGCCGCCATCGCCGCGAACTGCGGCGCACGTTCGACCGCCGACCACCGGAACGGCAGCACCGCGCGCATGCGCCGCACTTCCCGCACATGGAACCGCACGACCCGCTGCGCGCCGTCGAACGACGCGACGAGCGGCCCGTCCCACACGATCTCGGCGCGCGCGGCCACAACCAGCAGGTCGCCGTTGTCGAAATCGACGAACAGCAGCCCCGCGCGCGGATCGTGCTGCAGGTTGCCGAGCGTGTTGAAGAAGCGGTTGCCGCTGAAATCCGGCGTCGTCAGCGTGTGCGCATCGTCGACGCGCACGAAGCCCGGCATCCCGCCGCGATGCGACACGTCCGCGCCACGCGCAGCGCCCGCGTCGGTCGACGTGTTCGCGCTCGCGACGAAGAACGTATCGGCCTGCGCAAGCAGCGCTCGATCGGCGTCGTTCAACGCGTCCGATACGTCAGGCCCGGCGGACGCGCCGGCTTCCCGGGCGACGAACGTCGGCTTGCGTCCCTGGATGTACTTCGCGCAGTTGCCGAAGCTCTGCTCGACCGCGATCGTCAGCGCATCGCCGTCGACCGCGCGCACGACGCCGTTGACACGATTGCGCCGCCGCGTATCGAATTCGATCCCGAGCCCGCCGAGCGGCGCCCCCGGCTGCCACGCGCCGTCCAGCGGATCGCCCGGCAACGCGTGCGCCGCGATGCGCAGCGTACGCGGGTCCGGCGACGTCACGAACCCCGGCGCGCCGGCCCGCAGCGTCGCCCACGGCTGGCCGTTCGCATCGACGCCGCCCAGCACGAAGAACGGCAGTTGCGCGAAAAACGTCCGGTGCTGGTCCGGCATGAAACGCCGGATCCCGCGCCGGCCGGCCGAACCCGCGGCCTCCGTCACGCCCGCGCGCTGCTGCACGGCAAGCTCTCCCGCGTGAAACGGCGCGGTATCGAGTTCCCAGCCCGGTACGACGGCGGTCGGGGTGTTCATCGCGTTCTCCATGGGCAGGCGCGGCGTCGGTGGGCGTTACGCGGCAAGCAGGCCGGCGCGTGTCGTCGGCATCGCAACGAAGCCCGGCAGCGCCTCGACGCGTGCCAGCCACGCACGCACGTGCGGATACGGTTCGAGCGACACGCCGCCTTCCGGCGCGTGCGCGATGTACGAGTACGCGGCAACGTCCGCAATCGTCGGCTGCGCACCGGCCGCGAAAGGCTTGCCGGCCAGCTCGCGATCGATCACGTCGAGCACTTTCGCGGCCGTATGCTTGGCCGCTTCGTGGTCGAGCTTCGCGCCGAACACGGTCACGAGCCGCGCGGCAGCCGGCCCCGCTGCGATCGGCCCCGCCGCATACGAGAGCCAGCGCTGCACGACGGCCGCGCTGGCCGGGTCGTCGGGCAGCCAGTGCGCGTCGCCGTAGCGCTTCGCGAGGTACACGAGGATCGCGTTCGAATCGGCGATCACCGTGCCGCCGTCGTCGATCACGGGCACCTGCCCGAGCGGATTGAGCGCGAGGAACGCCGGCTCGCGCTGTGCGCCGGCCGCGAGATCGACGTCGACGGTCTGCGAAGGCAGGCCGAGCAGCGACAGGAACAACCGGACGCGATGCGCATGCCCGGACAGCAGGAACGAGTAGACGCGAATCGGCGAAGCAGGCTTGCGGACGGCAGACATGGAAAACACTCCGGAATCTCGCGCCGCCGGGGATCGGCGACGAACACCTGCAGCGTAGCGCTCGCCGTTCGTCGCCAGAAGACGGATAATCGCGGAAACATTATCCGCTCCCATAGGACAATCGACGATGGCCGATCTGCGCGACGTGAACCTGAACCGGCTGGCGGTCTTCGTCGCGGTGGTCGACGCCGGCTCGCTGACGGCCGCGGCCGAGCGGCTCGGCCTGGCGAAGACGGTCGTCAGCACGCACATGCAGCGCCTCGAATCCGAGGTCGGCGCGAACCTGCTGGTGCGCACCACGCGGCGGCTGAGCGTGACCGACGCCGGGCGGGCGTTCTACGACGCGTGCCGCGACATCGTGCGCGCCGCCGAAAGCGCGCTCGACGCGGTGTCGTCCGACGCGGGGCCGCTGCGCGGCACGCTGCGCGTGAGCGTGCCGATCGACTACGGCGCGCTGGTCGTCGCGCCTGCCGTCGTCGCGTTGCGCGACCGGCATCCGGGCCTCGACGTCGAACTCGTCGCGAACGACCGCGTCGTCGATCTCGTCGCGGACAACCTCGACGTCGCGATCCGCATCGGCCGCCTCCCCGATTCGAACTATCGCGCGGTGCAGCTCGGCACCTACGAGAAATGGCTGGTCGCGAGCCCCGCGTTCGTCGCGCGCCACGGGCGGCCGCAGGATACCGATGCGCTCGCCGCGCTGCCGTTCGTGATGCTGTCGACGCTGCCGCGCCCGCATACGCTCGAACTCGAAGACGCGAACGGCGGCACCGCTTCGGTGCGCTGTGTCGCGCACGTCGTGTCGAACACCGCCACCGCGTGCCGGGCGATCGTGCTCGCGGGCGGCGGCTTCGGGCTGCTGACGGACTTTTCGACCGACGACGACGTCGCGGCCGGCCGGCTCGTGCGGCTGCTGCCCGCGTGGCGCTCGGCGCCGGCCGGGATTCACGCGGTGTATCCGTCGACGCGGCTGCCTTCACCGAAGGTGCGGGCGTTCATTGATGCGATGAAGCAGAGGATCGACGACACGCGGCCGGCACGCAAGACGAAACGCGAACGCTAGCGCACGCCGAATTCCGTTGCTGCTGCGCGCCGCGCCGTTGCCGGCCCGCGCATTCCATTCCTCCGATGTATCGCGACATCCTCGCGACCACGCATCGCCATGCAACGCGCTCATGCGCGGCATGAAAACTAATCGATTGTTGGCGCCCCGGATCGACGCCGACAATCCGCTGCATGCCCCCTCGTTTGCGGTACGGGCCACTCCCCCTCCCAATCGGCACGTCACGATCCATGAACCATCCAGTCTCCCTCTCCTGCATCGCCGAGGCCCGCACGGCCGCGCCGGCACCGTTCCTTGCCCGTCCCCGCACCTGCGGCGAAGCACTCGTCGACCTGCTCGAACGTTATGGCGTCGAATGCGTGTTCGGCATTCCCGGCGTGCATACCGTCGAGCTGTATCGCGGGCTCGCCGAGTCGTCGATCCGCCATGTGACGCCGCGCCACGAACAGGGGGCCGGCTTCATGGCCGACGGCCACGCGCGCGTCACGGGCCGGCCGGGCGTCTGCTTCATCATCACCGGGCCGGGCATGACCAATATCGCGACCGCGATGGCACAGGCCTACGCGGATTCGATCCCGATGCTGGTGATCTCGAGCGTCAACGCTCGGCGCGAGCTCGGCGGCGGCGACGGCCGCCTGCACGAGCTGCCGTCGCAGCGTGAAGTCTTCGCGGGACTCACCGCGTTCTCGCACACGCTGCTCGACGCGGCCGACCTGCCGCAGGTGCTCGCGCGCGCGTTCGCGGTCTTCGAAAGCGCACGGCCGCGGCCCGTGCACATCGAGATTCCGCTCGACGTGATCGTGATGCCGGCGCCCGCGCTGCCCGCCGCGCCACCCGCGCTGCCCGCCCGCCCCGCACCGGACGCCGGCGCGCTCGCGGCGGCCGCGGACCTGCTCGCCCATGCGCGCCGGCCGCTGATCCTGGCGGGCGGCGGCGCCGTGCATGCGGCGGCCGAATTGCGCGAGCTCGCCGAACGCCTGCACGCGCCGGTCGCGCTGACGATCAACGCGAAGGGTCTGCTGCCGGCCGGCCATCCGTTGCTGATCGGCTCCACGCAATCGCTGCCCGCCACCCGCGCGACGATCCGCGACGCCGACGTGGTGCTCGCCGTCGGCACCGAGCTCGGCGAAACGGATTACGACGTCACGTTCGACGGCGGCTTCGCGATCGATGGCCGGCTGATTCGCATCGACATCGATGCGCAGCAGCTGATGCGCAATGCCCGCGCGGAGATCGCCATCGCCGGCGATTCGCGGCTGGCGCTCGGCGCGCTGTCGACCCGCCTGCACGAAAAACCGACGACGCCCCCCGAAGCCGGCTGGGGCGCGGCGCGCGTGGCCGCCGTGCGCGCCGCGATCGCGTCGGGCCACGACGGCCCGGCGCGCGCGCAGGCGCGGCTGATCGACACGATCGTCGCGGCGCTGCCTGGCGTCATCGTCGCCGGCGATTCGACGAGCCCCGTGTACGTCGGTAATTTCACCCACGACGCGCACGCACCGCGCAGCTGGTTCAACTCGTCTACCGGCTACGGCACGCTCGGCTACGGGCTGCCCGCCGCGATCGGCGCGAAACTCGCCGCGCCCGCACGCCCGGTCGTCTGCCTGATCGGCGACGGCGGCCTGCAGTTCACGTTGCCGGAGCTCGCGAGCGCGGTCGAGGCCCGCGTGCCGGTGATCGTGATCGTCTGGAACAACCGCGGCTACGGCGAGATCCGCAAATACATGGTCGCGCGCGACATCACGCCGATCGGCGTCGATCCGTACACGCCCGATTTCCTGGCGCTCGCGCGCGGCTTCGGCTGCGCGGCGCACGCGGCCGCGACGCCCGACGCACTGGCGGCCACGTTGCGCGACGCCGTCGCGCGCGCGATCCCGACCGTAATCGAGATCGACGAAGCGACATGGTTCGAGCAGGTGCAGCGATGAGTCAGGCCCCCGATTTCCACTTTGATCCGCCGCTGCGTACCGGGCTTTTCATCGCCGGCGCGTGGGGGTCCGGCGCCGACGGCGCCACGTTGCCGATCGTCGATCCGTCGACTGAAGCGGTCCTCGCGCATGTGGCTGCCGGCGGCAGCGCGGACGTCGAGCGCGCCGTCCAGGCCGCAGCCCGCGCGTTTCCCGGCTGGAAACGCACGACGGGTGCCGCGCGCGCGGCCCTGCTCCGCGCGATCGCGCGCGGCGTCGACACGCACCGCACACGGCTCGCGACGCTGCAGTCGTTCAATAACGGCAAGCCGTTCGCCGAAGCGGAGATCGACGTCGCCGACGTGATCGCCACGTTCGACTACTACGCCAGCCTCGCGGAACGCATCGACACCGACGGCGAAACCGAGGTCGCGCTGCCCGGCGACGACCATCGCGCATGGATCCGGCGCGAACCGGCCGGCGTCGCCGCGCTGATCGTGCCGTGGAATTTCCCGATGGTGACGACCGCGTGGAAGCTCGCGCCCGCGCTCGCGGCCGGCTGTACCGTCGTGCTGAAGCCGTCCGAGATCACGCCGCTGCCGGAACTCGAACTCGTCGCAATCGCCGCCGCAGCGGGCCTGCCGCCAGGCGTGCTGAACGTCGTGACGGGCACCGGCCCCGACGTCGGTGCCCGGCTGTGCGCGCATCCGCTCGTCGCGAAGGTGTCGTTTACCGGCAGCACGGCGGTCGGCGCGCAGGTCATGAAAACGGCCGCGGACACGATCAAGGGCGTCGGCCTCGAACTCGGCGGCAAGTCGTCGATCGTCGTGTTCGACGACGCCGATCCCGACCACGCGGTCGAACTGATCGCGGGCGGCGGCCTGTTCAACGCGGGGCAGATGTGTTCGGCGACCTCGCGCGTGCTCGTCGCCGCGCCGCTCGCCGACGACCTGATCGCACGCCTCGCGCGGCGGATCGACGCGACCGTCGTCGGCCCGCCGTTCGCGCCGGGCGTGCAGATGGGCCCGCTGACGAACCGCGCGCAATACGAACGCGTGAAGCGCCACATCGCGCAAGGCCGCGCCGACGGCGCGCGGCTCGTGACGGGCGGCGACGTGCCCGCGGGCCCCGGTTACTTCATCCGGCCCGCGCTGTTCGCCGACGTGCCGGCCGACAGCCCGCTATGGCGCGACGAAATCTTCGGGCCGGTGCTGTGCGTCCGCACGTTCGATACCGAGTACGACGCGATCGCGGCCGCCAACGATACCGAATACGGGCTCGTCGCGACCGTCGTCACGCGCGACGCGGCACGCGGCAAGCGGGTCGCCGACGCGCTCGAAGCAGGCGTCGTGTGGATCAACACGCCGCAACTGATCTATCCGCAAACCTCATGGGGCGGCTACAAGCGCAGCAGCGTCGGACGCGAGCTCGGCCCGTTCGGGCTGGCCGCATTCCAGGAGATCAAGCAGGTCATGATGCCGGCCCGCTGAGGCCGTCCGGCCCATGCGTTTATGTCATGCCGCGCATGCGGATATTTCGTTTGTTGCGGAAATTTGACCTCCCTACAGTTCATCCACACCCCGCGCCGCCGTTCGGCGACCGGCATCGAACCACCCGGCATCGTTCATCAGGAGACGGCCATGCAACACTTCAAGGCGGGCAGAAGGCAGGTGATCAAAACCCTCGGCACGGCACTCGCCGCATCCGCTCTTCCGATGCCGTTCATCAGTACTGCGAAGGCACAGACGAGCAGCTTCGCAGGCAAGACGCTGCGCATCCTCACGTGGTCTGACGATACCGGTGCGGCCGCGCTGCGCAACATCGCGGAAACGTTCAGCAAGCAGACCGGCGCACGCGTGATCGCCGACCGCGCGGACGGCACGTCGGGCATGGTCGCGAAGGTCAAGGCCGCCGGCGATCGGCCGACCTACGACGTGATCACGCTGGCCGGCGTCGGTGCGGCCGGCCTCGCCGATGCAGGCCTGCTCGCGAAGCCGGACCTGAACCGGCTGCCGAACCTGAAGGACGTCGCACCGCAGTACCGCACGGGCGCAAACGGGTTCGGTGTCGGCTACCTGCTGTGGTCGGACGGGCTGATCTACAACACGTCGACCGTCAAGACCGCACCGGCGAGCTACGAAGCGCTGTGGGATCCGAAATATGCGGGGCGCCTGTTTCTTCCGCCGCCGGAGTGGGCCGAGGCGGTCGATCTCGCGATCGTCGCCGCGAAGCTGGCCGGCGGTTCGCAGCAGAACATCGAGCCGGGCTTCCGCAAGCTCGCGGCGCTCAAGGATCGTGTGATGACGCTCGGCGAAAACCCGAACCAGGTCGCCGACCTGTTCCGCACCGGCTCGCTCGACATCGGCGGCATCTATTCGCCCGCGTTCTTCCCGGACCAGATCCGCAAGCCCGACTACAAGATGGGCGTGACGTACGGGATGAAGGAAGGCTTCGCGACGCAACTGATGTTCACGGTGATTCCGAAAGCGCACCCGGGCGACCTCGACCTGATCCATGCGTTCATCAACCACACGCTCGACGCGGGCGTGCAGGGCCGGATGGCGGCGGACGTGCTGAACGGGCCGGTGAATTCGAAGGCCGTGATCCCGGCGGAAAGCCGCGCATTCGTGCCGTCGCCGCAGCAGATCGCGGAGAAGGCCATCCTCCACGACGACAAGGCGCTCGCCGTCGTTCAGCCGGCGTGGATCAAGCGCTATACCAGCCTCTTCGCGGCCTGACGACATGGCCTCGCTGCCTTCCTCCCGTCACGCGGAACCCGTCGCCGCCGGCCCGGCCGGCGGCGCTTCGGCCGCCGCTGCCGCGCGGCCCGGCGTGCCGGCGTGGCTGCTGCTTGCGCCGATCCTCGCATTCCTCGCGGTGCTCGCGGCGGCAACGCTCACCGTGCTGCGGATGAGCATCGGTACGCCGGGCGACGAATGGCGCACGTTCACGCTGCAGAACTACGCCGATCTCGCCGACCCGTACTTCATGCACTCGCTGTGGCTCACGCTGCGCCTCGCGTTCCAGAGCATGGTATGCGCGGTGCTGCTCGCGATCCCGGTCGCGCTGGCGATGGCGCGCGCCGAATCGCGGCTCGCGCGGCGGCTCATGCTTGCCGGCGTGCTGCTGCCGCTGCTCGTCAACCTGCTGCTGCAGGGTTACGGCTGGCTCGTGATGCTCGGCCCGGCGGGCCTGCTCAACCGCTCGCTGCTGGCGGCCGGCGTCATCGAACGGCCACTGCAGCTGCTGTACCGCGAACACGGCGTGCTGCTCGGGCTGATCCAGACCGCATTCCCGCTCGCCGTGCTGCCGCTGTCGAGCGCGCTGCGTGCCGTGTCCCGCGCGTACGACGAAGCCGCCGCGACGCTCGGCGCGACGCGCTGGCAGACGCTGCGGCACGTGACGCTGCCGCTCGCGATGCCGGGGCTCGTATCGGGCGCGCTGCTCGTGTTCGCCTACAACGCGAGTGCCTTCGCGGTGCCGCTGCTGCTCGGCGGCCGGCGCGTGCCGATGCTCGCGGTGCTCGTGCATGACCAGGTCGCGCCGCTGCTGAACTGGCCGGCCGCGTCGGCCTCGGGTGTCGTGCTGATGGGCGCGACGCTCGTCGTGATGGCGGTTTCCCAGCGCCTCGTGCGCGCCCTGCAACGTGACGAGGTGAACCGATGAATGCCCTTCTGCCGCGAGCACCGCTGCCCGGCCGTCTGAGCCGCGCGACCGGCACCCTCGCGACGCTCGTGCTGTGCCTCGCCGCACTGCCGATCGTGACGATGATCACGATGTCGTTCGGCTCGTCGGGCACGCTCGAATTCCCGCCGCGCGATTTCAGCCTGCACTGGTACCGCGCCGCCTGGCAGACCTTCGTGACCGCCGATGCCGGCAGTGCGCAATCGATGGGTGCCGCGTTGACGACGAGCCTCGTCGTCGCGATCGCGACGATGCTGGTCGCGACTGCGGTTTCGGTACCCGCCGCCTACGCGCTGTCGCGTTATCGCTTCCGCGGCAAGACGTTCGTCGAGCAGCTCGTCGCGCTGCCGATCGTCTATCCGCTCGTCATGCTCGGCCTCGCGCTGCTGCTCGTGTTCAACGCGCTGCCGGTCGAACTCGGGCTCGTGCGGCTCGTCGTCGCGCACGTGATCCTGACGCTGCCGTTTACCGTGAAGAACTGCGCGGCATCGGTCGCGTCGATCGGCCCGGAATTCGAGGAAGCCGCGTGCCTGATGGGCGCGAGCCCGCGCCGCGCGTTCGTCGATGTCGTCCTGCCGCTGATGCGGCCGGGCGTCCTCGCCGGCATGCTGTTCGCGTTCATCGTGTCGTTCAACGAGTTCACGGTGACGTTCTTCCTGTACAGCGTCGACACGATGACGCTGCCGGTCTGGCTCTACAGCCGCACCGTGTCGTCGCTCGACCCGACCGTGTTCTGTTTCGCGGTGTTCACCGTCGCGATCGATTTCGCGCTGATCTGGATGCTCGAAAAACTCGTCGGCGACAAGGGCGTCGCGCTCTGATACGCGCACGACTCCGCCCTCGCCCATCCAAGGACTCCCCATGACCCAGCTCACCCTTCAGAACGTGACGAAGCGCTTCCACCACGCGTATGCCGTGGATCACGTCGACCTGTCCGTGCCGGACGGCAAGCTCGTCTGCTTTCTCGGCCCGTCGGGCTGCGGCAAGACCACGCTGATGCGGATCATCGCCGGCCTCGAGACGCCGACGTCGGGCACGATCACGTTCGCCGGCCGCGACCTCACGCACGTGCCGGCCAACCGGCGCGACTTCGGCATGGTGTTCCAGTCGCTCGCGCTGTTCCCGCACATGACGGTCGCGCAGAACATTGCGTATCCGCTGCGGCTGCGCAAGACGGCCAGGACGGCTCAAACGCAGCGTGTCGCGGAGCTGCTGGAACTCATCCAGCTTCCGCACCTGGCCGACCGGCTCGTCACGCAGCTGTCGGGCGGGCAGCGCCAGCGCGTCGCAATCGCACGCGCGATCGCTTCGTCTCCGCGCCTGCTGCTGCTCGACGAGCCGCTGTCGGCGCTCGACGCGAAGCTGCGCGAGGCGATGCAGGTCGAGATCCGGCTGCTCCAGCAACGGCTCGGCATCACGACGATCATGGTCACGCACGACCAGCGCGAAGCGATGACGATGGCCGACGAGATCGTCGTAATGGAGAAAGGCCGCATCCAGCAGGTCGGCCGGCCGCTCGACATCTATCGCGATCCGGTCAACGAATTCGTCGCGGATTTCATCGGCCTCGGCAACATCCTGCCGGTCGCGTGCGACGGCGACGACGCGATCGTGCTGCCGGGCGGACAACGGCTCGCGATCCGGCGCGCGCCCGACGCGCCGCGCGCGGACGACGCCGTGCGCCTGCTGATTCGCCCCGAGGACGTGTGCGTGCGCGCGGCCTCGGTCTCGCCGTCCGCGCCGAACACGCTCGCCGGCACGGTCACGTTCGTGCGCGACGTCGGCGCGTCGATCGAGGCGACGATCGATTGCCGCGGCTTCACGCTGACGGCAGCGACGACGCCACGCGAAACGCCCGACCTGCACGTCGGCATGCCGGTCGCCGCCGAGCTACCCGCGCATGCATGCAAGCTGATCGCCGCACGCGGCGCCTGATTTCCGGTTCTTTCCCCAGCGCAGCAACAAGGACTCCATCATGAACGCATCGACCCAAGCCCACCGTCTCGTGCGACGCCTGCTCGCCCGCACCGCCCTCGTCTGCACCTGCGCGGCGGGTCTCGCCGCCATCGCGCCGCTCGCACATGCCGACGCACTCGACACGATCGCGAAATCCGGCGTCGTGCGCATCGGCGTGTTCGAGGACTACCCGCCGTTCGGCTCGATCGGCCCCGACATGAAGCCGCAAGGTTACGACATCGACATGGCGGCGCTGATCGGCAAGGCGCTCAACGCGAAAGTCGAGCTCGTGCAGGTCACCGGCGACAACCGGATGGCGTATCTCGCCGACCGCAAGACCGACATGCTGCTGTCGGTCGGCCAGACGCCGGAGCGCGCGAAGGTGATCGATTTCTCGAACGCGTATGCGCCGTACTATCTCGCGGTATTCGGCCCGAAATCGCTCGCCGTGAAAGGCACCGCCGATCTCGCCGGCAAGTCGGTCGCGGTCGCGCGCGGCACGCTCGAGGACCTGAGCGTGAGCAAGGTCGCGCCGCCGAACGCGACGATCAAGCGCTTCGACGATCCCAACGGCGCGATCGCGGCGTTCCTGTCGGGGCAGGCGCAACTGCTCGTGATCGGCAACGACGTCGGCGCGACGATCATCGCGCGCCATCCGTCGATCGATCCGGAGCAGAAGTTCTCGCTGTTCAGCTCGCCCGATCACGTCGGCCTGAACAAGAACGAGCCGCGCCTGATGCAGAAGGTCAATGACGCGATCGCCGGCGCGAAGAAAAGCGGCACGCTGAACACCCTGTCGCAGAAGTGGCTGCACGCGGCACTGCCGGCCGACCTGTGATGCGCGTCGCGCCCGCCCCGCATTCACGACGGAAGGTATCGTTATGACCTACGTGTTCGACTTCAGCGATTTCGGCCTCTACGCCGGCATGCTCGCGCGCGGGATCGGCGTGACGCTCGGCCTCACCGCGGCCTCCACCGCGCTCGGCGGCCTGATCGGCACCGCCGGCGCGTGGGCCGCGCTCGCCGGCCCGCGCTGGGCACGCGCGCTGGTCGCGGCCTACGTCGAGCTGATCCGCAATACGCCGTTCCTGGTGCAACTGTTCTTCATCTTCTTCGGGCTGCCCGGGATCGGCGTGCACATCGACGAAGCGCAGGCGGCCGTGCTGGCGATGACGGTCAACCTGGGCGCGTATGCGGTCGAGATCCTGCGGGCCGGCATCGAATCGGTTCCGCACGGGCAAACGCAGGCCGCACGTGCGCTCGGGCTGCACGGCCGGCAGGTGTTCGGTCAGGTCGTGCTGCCGCAGGCGCTCGCGAACGTGTACCCCGCGCTGCTCGGGCAGGTGCTGATCGTGATGCTCGGTTCGGCCGTCGTGTCGCAGATCTCGGTGCCCGACCTGACCTATGCGGCGAACTTCATCCAGTCGCGCAATTTCCGTGCGTTCGAGATCTACATCGTCGTGACTGCGATCTACCTGCTGCTGTCGATCGCGCTGCGCATGCTGCTCAATCGCGTCGGCCGCCGTCTGTTCGCGGGCCGCGCGCCGCACGGTGCGGCCGCCGCACCGCGCCGCTCGTGCGTTGCCCGCTTTACGTGGCGCGCGCGCTCCCCCGAAACCGGCCTCCCGACGGAGCGTGCCCGATGATCGAATTCACCTTCCAGGATATTGCGTGGAACCTGCTGCTGGCCGCGCGCTGGACCATGCTGCTGTCGCTGATCACGTTCGTCGGCGGCAGCGTCGCCGGGTTCGCGCTGCTCGCGATGCGCATCTCGCCGGTGCCGGCGCTGCGCCGCTTCGTGAGCCTGTACGTCGAGCTGTTTCAGGGCACGCCGTTGCTGATGCAGCTGTTCCTCGGTTTCTTCGGACTGCCGCTGATCGGCATCGACGTAACGCCGTGGACCGCCGCATCGGTCGTATTGACGTTGAACGCGAGCGCGTACCTGGCCGACATCTGGCGCGGCTGCGTCGACGCCGTGCCGCGCGGCCAGTGGAGTGCGGCGGCCAGCCTCGGCATGACGTGGACGCAACAACTCCGTTACGCGGTGTGGCCGCAGGCATGGAAAATCGCGCTGCCGCCGACCGTCGGCTTTCTCGTGCAGGCGGTGAAGAGCACGGCGCTGACGTCGATCATCGGGCTGACCGAACTCACGAAGACCGGCAACATCATCACCAATGCGGTGTTCAAGCCGTTTCCGATCTACGCGATGGTCGCGCTGCTCTACTTCGCGATGTGCTTCCCGTTGACGTGGTACGCCCGCGTGCTCGAACGCCGCTACCGCGTCGCGAAGGCACGCTGAACCGGCGCCGCGCGCGCCTCATTACGATGCAGGTATCCCCCATGATTTCCATCAGCAACGTTTCGAAGTGGTACGGCCCGTTTCAGGTCCTCACCGACTGCACGACCGAGGTCAGGAAAGGCGAAGTGGTCGTCGTGTGCGGCCCGTCGGGCTCGGGCAAGTCGACGCTGATCAAGACCGTGAACGGCCTCGAGCCGTTCCAGCAGGGCGAGATCCTCGTGAACGGCCAGTCGGTCGGCGACAAGAAGACGAACCTGTCGAAGCTGCGCTCGAAGGTCGGGATGGTGTTCCAGCATTTCGAGCTGTTCCCGCACCTGTCGATCACCGAGAACCTGACGCTCGCGCAGATCAAGGTGCTCGGCCGCGGCAAGGACGAAGCGAACGAGAAGGGCCTGAAGCTGCTCGATCGGGTCGGCCTGAAGGCGCATGCGCACAAGTTCCCGGGCCAGCTGTCGGGCGGCCAGCAGCAGCGTGTCGCGATCGCGCGCGCGCTGTCGATGGACCCGATCGCGATGCTGTTCGACGAGCCGACGTCCGCGCTCGACCCCGAGATGATCAACGAAGTGCTCGACGTGATGGTCGAACTCGCGCAGGAAGGGATGACGATGATGGTCGTCACGCACGAGATGGGCTTCGCGAAGAAGGTCGCGCATCGCGTGATCTTCATGGACAAGGGCGCGATCGTCGAGGACGACCGCAAGGACGATTTCTTCTCGCATCCGAAATCGGAACGCGCGAAGGACTTCCTCGCGAAGATCCTGCACTGAACGCTGCCGCGACGCGCCGCACCCGCCCCTTCCGATCGCCCGTTCCATGCCGGCCTTTCCGATGAAACGACTGCCTTCCCTCAACGCGCTGCAGATCTTCGACATCGTCGCCCGCCACGGCAGCTTCACGCGCGCCGCAGAGCAGCTGTGCCTGACGCAGGGTGCGGTGAGCCGGCAGGTCCTCGCGCTGGAGGCGTTCTACCAGTTCCCGCTATTCAAGCGCACGCCAAAGGGACTGACGCTGACGGCGGAAGGCGAGCTGCTGTTACCGACGGTGCGCGAGAGCTTTGCGCGCATCGAAGAGGTATCGATGCGCCTGTCGCGCCGGCGCACCGAGCTCGCGCTGAAGGTGCCGACCTGCATGATGCAGTGGATGTTGCCGCGGATCATGCGGTTTCAGTCCGAGCACCCGGAACTCCAGGTGCAGATCACGACGACCTGGGGCCATCACGTCGATTTCCGCATGGAGCCGTTCGACGCCGCGGTGATCTACGCCCCCGGCGCCGGCCCCGACATGTATGCGATCCCGCTGTTCGAAGAGCGGCTCACGCCGGTATGCTCGCCGGACCTGCTGAACCGGCATCCGCTCGCAAGCGTCGACGACCTGGCCAACCATACGCTGCTGCATCCGACCCGCGATCACCGCGACTGGAAACGGTGGCTCGACCATGCGGGCGCACCGCACGTCGACTCGACGCGCGGATTGAGCTTCGAGACGCTCGACCTCGCCACCCACGCGGCGATCGACGGCTACGGCATCGCGATCGGCGACCGGACGCTCGTCGACGAAAGCGTGGCGGCGCACCGGCTCGTGACGCCGTTCGACGTGTCGATGCCGACCGGGATGGGCTATTACTTCGTGTATCCGGGCGGCGCCGAGCAGCAGCAGAAGATCCAGCTGTTCGGCGACTGGATCACGGGCGAACGCGAGCGCCAGACCTCCGTTTTCAATCGGCGCGCGTGAGCCGGCTCATCGGCACGGCACGCAAGCGCTTGCGTACCGCATACGGCCGCCCGGCGCGCCCGCCCGGATCCGGCCCGCGCAATGCCGGCAGGCAGCGATTTCCCTTCGCTTCCAGTTCGCTTTCGAACCGCTCCGCAACCGTGAATAAACGGGATTATTAAATCCAAAAATTTCGATATTTTATTTTCGGCTTATCCACTAAACTTTTCATGGCAATTCGCCGACCTTCGTTTGCCGAAGCACTTCAATTCTCCGACTCATTAAATCAATCAAGGAGTTTGAAATGTAAGCTGCCGCAATTTCATCGGGAACCACACCGTCGATTCGTGTCGGCGACGTGCTGGCGGGTCGGCAGCGGCGGCACGACGACCGAGTATCGCCGGGACGGTGAAGGCCGAACCGGGGCGGATACACGGGTTCCTGATCGAGGTGCCTGGGCGCGAGGGTTTCGCGCCATGAACGGCGTAATGCGAACTGCCTTTTTGCATTGCGCCGCCTTTTTAATTTGATCCGGATTGTTTTAACCCATTCACCGTCACACGCAAACCGAATCAAATCAAAAATAGACAATCCGACGTGCCGTGCGCCGTGTAGTCGCTTCTTTGTTTAGACTTTGAACCTGCAATTTGCCGGCGGACATGCCGGGAACAACGCGACACCATCCGGTCAGCTTATCTCCCGCAACGTCCCCAGCAGCACCTTCCTGCAACTCGCGACCATCTGCGCTTCCGGGTCGCGATATTCCGTGAGCAGCCACGCCGCGCCGACGAGCGCGAGCCCGATCAGCCGCTGCTCGGTGCGCTCCGCGGGCGTCGCCGCTTCGCGCGGCGCGCCGATCGCCATGATCAGCTTGCCGAAGTCGATCAGCATGCGCTGGTAGGTCATGTCGGTATCCGCGCTCACGCCCATCACCTCGAGCAGCAGCACGCGCGCCGCGCACGGGTCGCGCAGGAACGCGAAGAACGCGGCGAGCCCGGCATCGATGCTCTCGCGCAGATCGCCGCCGCGCTCGGCCACTGCCCGCGCGACTGCCTCGTGCAACTGCTGCGCGTGATGCAGGTAGGTGCAGCGCAGCAAATCCTCGGTGCTGTCGAACGCCGCATAAAAATAGCGATCGTTCAGCTTCGCTTCCTGGCAGATCGACCGTACCGTCGCCTTGCGGAACCCGACCGTGCCGAACACGCGCGTCGCCGCGCGGATCAGCGCGTCGCGCCGCTCGGCGGCCCGCACCTCGGGCGCCACGCCGCCATACGAGCGGCCCCGTTTTTCCGTTTCGAGTGCTTTCTCCATTCCGCTATTTGACATCAGGACACCCGAAAACTAAAGTGGTGACGACCAACACCACATTAGACGCGCCGCCGGTACAGGGCAAGCGGAACGGGAGGAGCAACGGATGAACGGGTTTTCCGGCAAGGTCGCCGCGATCACGGGCGCCGGTTCGGGCATGGGCCGCAGCCTCGCGGTCGAGCTTGCGCGGCGGGGCTGCGAGGTCGCGCTCGCCGACGTCAACGAAACCGGGCTCGCCGGCACGGCGGCCGCCTGCGCCCAGCATGGCGTGCGCGTGAGCACGCGGCGGCTCGACGTCGCCGACCGCGATGCGGTGTTCGCGTGGGCCGATTTCGTGCGCGCCGGGCATGGCAAGGTCAACCTGATCTTCAACAACGCGGGCGTGTCGCTGGCCGCCAGCGCCGAGACCGCGGACATCGCCGATCTCGAATGGATCGTCGGCATCAACTTCTGGGGCGTCGTGCACGGCACGCAGGCATTCCTGCCGCACTTGCGCGCGTCGGGCGACGGACACGTCGTCAATACGTCGAGCCTGTTCGGGCTCGTCGCGATGCCGACGCAAAGCGCTTACAACGCGACCAAGTTCGCGGTGCGCGGCTTTACCGAGGCACTGCGGATGGAGCTCGAACTCGACGGCGCGCCGGTCAGCGCGACCTGCGTGCATCCGGGCGGCGTGGCGACGAACATCGTCGACGCGGGCCGCGTCGATACCAGCATCCATGCACTCACGGGCCAGGACGAAGCGACCCATCGCCGCCAGGCGAATCGGCTGATCAACGCGACGACGGCCGACGAGGCCGCGCGGCAGATCCTCGCGGGTGTCGAGCGCAATGCGCGCCGCGTGCTCGTCGGCGCCGACGCACGCCGGCTCGACAGGATCGCGCGCCTGCTCGGCGCCGGTTACCAGTGGCTGATGCTGCGCCACGTGCGCCGCGCCCGGGCCCGCAACCTCCGCCCGAAGGAAGTCCCGGCCGCGCTCCCGACCACGCCCACCAAGGACCCCGCATGACCTCGACGACGACCGACCGGCGCGACGCGCCGCCCGCCCCCGGCGACAGCCGCGACCTCGACGTGCTGATCGTCGGTGCCGGGCTGTCCGGCATCGGCGCGGCGTATCACCTGAAGCAGCGCTGCCCGTATGCAAGCGTGGCCATCGTCGAGGCGCGCGACGCGATCGGCGGCACCTGGGACCTGTTCCGCTATCCGGGCGTCCGTTCGGATTCCGACATGTTCACGCTCGGCTACAGCTTCCGCCCGTGGCACAGCGACAAGGCGATCTCCGACGGCCAGACGATCCTCGACTACATCCGCGACACCGCGCGCACCTACGGCATCGACAAGACGATCCGTTACGGCCAGAAAGTCGTCGCGGCCGACTGGGATTCGAACCGCGCGCGCTGGACGGTACGCATCGAGCGCACGCAGGGCGGCACGACCGACACGCTCGTCTACACCTGCCGCTTCCTGTTCATGTGCAGCGGCTACTACGACTACGACGCCGGCTACCTGCCCGACTGGGCCGGAATGGACACGTTCGAAGGCAAGCTCGTGCATCCGCAGCACTGGCCGAAAGACCTGTCGTACGCGAACCGGCGCGTCGTCGTGATCGGCAGCGGCGCGACGGCCGTCACGCTCGTGCCGTCGATGGCGGCCGACGCGCAGCACGTGACGATGCTGCAACGCTCGCCGACCTACATCGTGTCGCTGCCCGCGCGCGACAGGATCGCGAACGCGTTGCGCCGCGTGCTGCCGTCCCGGCTCGCGCACCGGCTCGTGCGCGTGAAGAACGTGCTGCTGACGATTTACCTGTACAACGTGTCGCGCCGCAAGCCCGACCAGACGAAGAAGTTCATCATCCGCGCGGCCAGCAAGCAGCTCGGCCCCGACTTCGACGTCGCAAAGCACCTGACGCCGCGCTACATGCCGTGGGACCAGCGCGTGTGCCTCGTGCCGAACGGCGACCTGTTCAAGTCGATCCGCGCGGGCCGCGCGTCGATCGTCACCGACGAGATCGAGCGCTTCACGCCGACCGGCCTCAAGCTGAAGAGCGGCCAGCAGCTCGACGCGGACGTGATCGTCACCGCGACCGGGCTGAAGGTGAAGATGCTCGGCGGCGCGCGCGTCACGGTCGACGGCCGCGCGGTCGACCTGCCGGAGACCGTGTCGTACAAGGGAATGATGTACAGCGACGTGCCGAACCTCGCGTCGTCGTTCGGCTACACGAACGCGTCGTGGACGCTGAAGGCCGAGCTGATCGCGCGCTACGTGTGCCGGCTGCTCAATCACATGCGCGCGAACGACTACGACACGTGCGTGCCGCGGCTCGGCGCCGGCGAGCTCGGCGACGTGCCGGCCGTCAACCTGAGCTCGGGCTACATCCAGCGCGCGGCCGGCATCCTGCCGAAGCAGGGCCATCGCAAGCCGTGGAAATTCCACCAGAACTACGTGCGCGATCTCGCGTCGCTGAAGTTCAGCGCGCTCGCCGATTCGGCGATGCATTTCGAACGCCGCGCGAAAGCCGGCACGGCCGCCGCGGCGCCGGTTGCCGAACCCGCACTCGAACCCCGTTGAGGCCGACATGACCCCTACGCTCCATCTGATCCAGAACGTCCTGCTCGGCGTCGTCGCGGCGCTCGCCGCGCTCGCGCTGTTTACCGGTTACGTGGCCCGTCGCGTGACGCGCGCGTTTCCGCCCGAAGGCCGCTTCGTCGACGTCGGCGGCGACCGCATCCACTACGTCGAATACGGTAGCGGCCCGCCGATCGTGTTCGTCCACGGGCTCGCCGGGCAACTGCGCAATTTCGCGTACCTGCCGCTCGCGCGGCTCGCGCAGCAGCATCGCGTGATCCTCATCGACCGCCCGGGCGCCGGCCGCTCGCTGCGCGGCGCGGCTTCGCAGGCGAACGTGTTCGCGCAGGCCCGCACGGTCGCCGCGTTCATCGACGCGCTGCGGCTCGACAAGCCCGTGCTGGTCGGCCACTCGCTCGGCGGCGCGATCGCGCTTGCCGTCGGCCTCAACCATGCGGACCGCGTGAGCCGGCTCGCGCTGATCGCGCCGCTGTCGCACCAGCAGACCGAGCCGCCGGCGCCGTTCAAGCCGCTGATGCTGCCCTCGCCGCTCGTGCGCCGCTTCGTGTCGTGGACCTTCGCGATCCCGCTGACGATCCTGACCGGCCGCAAGGCCGTGCGCCAGGTGTTCGCGCCGGAAGACGTGCCGCGCGACTTCCCGGTCAAGGGCGGCGGCCTGCTCGGGATGCGCCCGCACGTGTTCTACGCGACGGCGACCGACCTGCTGTCGGCGCCCGTCGACCTGCCCGCGATGGAACGCCGCTACGCGGAACTCGCGCTGCCGGTCGACGTGCTGTACGGCCGCGCCGATCCGATCCTGAACTGGCGCGAGCACGGCGACGCGCTCGCGAAGAAATCGGCGCGCGTGCGGCTGAAGGTCGTCGAGGGCGGGCACATGCTGCCGGTCACGATTCCGGAGGCCACCGCCGACTGGCTGCTCGAAGTCGCCGCCGCGCCGGCCGAGGCGCCGCCGCAGGCAGCGCGCGTCGCGCACTGAGCCGGAAACCGGCGAAACCGGCGAAACCAGCGAAACCGGGCCTGATTCCGCGCCTGCCGTGCAGCCGAAGCGGCGGCGGAATCAGGCTGCGTCGTCGGGCACCGCCAGCCCGAGATCCGCGATCACCTCCCGCGCGCTGCGGAATGCCTCGACCGCGGCCGGCGCGCCCGCGTACAGCGCGCTGTGCAGCAACACCTCGCGGATCTCGACGAGGCTCGCGCCGTTGTTGAGCGCGCCGCGAATGTGCCCCTTCAGTTCCGTGCTGCGGCCGAGCGCCGCCAGCATCGCGCACGTGCACAGGCTGCGCGTCTTCAGGTCGATCCCGTCCCGCTGCCACGTGCTGCCCCACGCATGCTCGTTCAGCCAGTCCTGCAGCGGGCGCGAAAAACCGTCGAGGTCGCGCATCGCGCGCTCGACGAACGCCTCGCCCATCACGTCGATTCGTCGCGCCTTGCCGTTTTCCCTGTCCTGTTCGCTCATGTCCGGGTCCTGTATGGAGTCGTGGCCGCGTCGGCATCGTCGGCAGCCGGGGATTTCGCGCCATGTTCATCGGGCCGGCGCGTTTCGTCAAAGATGCGGCCCTCGGTTCGAAGCCATTCGCGCAACGCGATATCGAACGCTACGTAACATCGCGCCGCGCGTTACGGCGGCTTACGGGAACATCGCAACCGCCGCGCCCGCGCACCGAGCATGCCCGTCGCGCGAAAGCGCCGTTACTCCGTTTAAATCGCGCCGATATTCCCGATACCTGCAATAAAGCGCGACACCGTTTCGCGAATTCTGTCGTGGCGCGGAATTTGCAGAGAAGGCTTGGACACACTTCCAATGTCGAGGCCAACATGCACACACTCTTCAAGAAGACGACGGTAACGATGGCCGTCTCGTCGCTGCTCGCACTATATGGTTGCGGCTCGGTCGATGGACCGACGACCCCGCCGACGATCAAGCCGAGCACGTCAGGGACGGGCGGCAGCTCGGGGACTTCGGGTACGTCGGGCGGTGGGACGTCGGGGACTTCGGGAGGCGGGACTTCGGGTACGTCGGGCACTTCCGGTACCTCAGGCACTTCCGGTACGTCGGGTACTTCCGGCACCTCGGGCACCTCCGGTACATCGGGTACTTCCGGTACGTCGGGTACCTCCGGCACGTCGGGCACCTCCGGTACGTCGGGTACCTCCGGCACGTCGGGCACCTCCGGTACGTCGGGTACCTCCGGTACGTCGGGTACCTCCGGCACGTCGGGTACTTCCGGCACCTCGGGTACTTCCGGCACGTCGGGCACCTCCGGTACGTCGGGTACTTCCGGTACGTCGGGCACCTCCGGTACGTCAGGCACTTCCGGTACGTCGGGTACTTCCGGCACCTCGGGTACTTCCGGTACGTCGGGCACCTCGGGCACCTCCGGCACGTCGGGCACTTCCGGTACGTCGGGCACTTCCGGTACGTCGGGCACTTCCGGTACGTCGGGCACTTCCGGTACGTCGGGCACTTCCGGTACATCGGGCACTTCCGGTACGTCGGGCACTTCCGGTACGTCGGGCACTTCCGGTACCTCGGGCACCTCCGGTACCTCGGGCACTTCCGGCACCTCGGGCACTTCCGGCACCTCGGGCACCTCGGGTACTTCCGGCACCTCGGGCACTTCCGGTACCTCGGGTACCTCGGGTACCTCGGGTACTTCCGGCACCTCGGGTACTTCCGGCACCTCGGGCACCTCGGGCACCTCCGGTACGTCGGGCACTTCCGGCACCTCGGGTACTTCCGGCACCTCGGGTACTTCCGGCACCTCGGGTACTTCCGGTACCTCGGGTACTTCCGGTACGTCAGGCACCTCCGGCACCGGCGTCACCCCGCTCGGCAATGTCCTCCAGAAATCCGGCAACCTCGTGACGGCAGTCGGTACGACGGTCGCGAACGGCGGCGGCGTGATCGGCGGCGTACAAATCCCCGGCACGAACCCGACGACGGCCAACAGCGTCGGCAACGCGGTCACGAGCCTCGGCAATGGCGTGCAGGCGCTCGGCAACGGCGTCGCGGCCGGCCTCGGCTCGATCGGCGTGTCGGCGAACCCGCTCGGACCGACGCTGACGTCGACCACCGGCCTGCTGACCGGCGCCGGCGGCGCGGTCAACAACCTCGGCAACGCGGTGAAGAGCCTCGGCTCCGGCCCGCTGTCGCCGCTGTCGCCGGTCACGACGCTCGTCGGCGATCTCGTCAACACCGTGGGTGGCGCCGTCAACTCGACCGCGTCGGGCCTCAACACGGCGCTGAACAGCTCGCCGGTCCAGCAGCTCGAGACGCAGGTCGGCAAGGTGATCAACCCGATCACGAACACGCTGACCGGCGGTGTCACGACGCCGGGCGCCACGCAGACGCTCGGCGGCGTCACGCTGCTCGGCACGCCGCTCAACGGCCTGCTGAGCGCGCTCGGCAACGGCCTCGCCCTCGCCGGCACGAAGGTCGGCGGCGCAACCGGCAACCCGGTCGGCACCGGCCTCGGCGGCGTCGTGGCACAGCTCGGCAACACGGTGACGTCCACCGGCGGCCTCGTCCACGACAACAACGCGGGCAGCTCCAGCAGCGGCACGGGCGGCAGCAACCCGCTCGCCCCGATCACGGGCCTGCTCGGCACGCTGACGGGCGGCCTGGGCGGCGGCAGCTCGAGCGGTTCGGGCGGCACGAGCAGCGGCGGCCCGCTCGGACCGGTCACGGGCCTGCTCGGCTCGCTGACGGGCGCGCTCGGCGGCCTCGGTTCGAGCGGCACCAGCGGCACCGGCGGAACGAGTGGCACCAGCGGCACCGGCGGCGCGGGTGTCGGCGGCCTGCTGGCGCCGGTCACCAACCTCGTCAATTCGCTGACGCCGCTCGGCGCCAGCCTCACGGGCACGGTCACGACGCCGGGCGGCAACGTGACGGGCACGCTCGGCGGCCTGCTGTCGAGCGGCCCGGTCGGCACGGTGACGGGTGCACTGACGACGCCGGCAGGCGCCGCCGGCGCCATCGGCACCGCGAGCCCGGGCGGCGCGGCCGGCACGGCCACGACGCCGGCTGGCGGCGGCTCCGTGGCGGCCGGCCTGACCGGCAGCTCGAACGGCGGTGCCGCGGGCGGCGCCGGCAACCTGCTGTCGCCGGTGACGAACCTCCTCGGCGGTCTGCTGGGCGGCGGCACCAAGAAGTAACGCTTTACCTATCAGAACCACAGGCCAATGGCCGGGCGCGCATCCATACAAAGCCCGGCCGATGGCCGGCGTCACCCGCCAAGCGGGGGCGCCGGCCTTCACCCGTACGAGGATCCGATCATGAACTCCACGCTTGACGGCATCGCCGCGGTCCAGGACCGCCCACCCCGTTCCGCCACGCCCCTGCGCGCCGGCCTGCTCGGCATCGCCGCCGGACTGTTCGCGCTGTGGATCACGCGCGGCCAGCCGACTTTCGATGCAGCCACGCGCGCGGTCATCGCCAGCCTCGCGATCATCGGCACGATCGCGCTGCACGAAATCTTCATCTCGCGCGTCTACCTGCGCCCGAGCGCGGGCCTGTCTCGGCAGGCCGTGCGCCCGCTCGGCATCGCGCGCGTCGCGACGCGGCTCGGCGCGTTGGCGTCGATCTACGCGGGCATCGGCGCGATCTACTGGCTGCTGCCCGAATACCACGGCGCGTTCTACCGGCCGTTCTGGTCGCTGCTGCGCTCGCTCGCGCCGTACGTGATCGTCGCCGCGCCGTTCTACTTCGCGTGGATGGATCGCCACCAGCGCGAGACCGACGACGCGTACCTGCTGTGGGGCCGCTTCCTGTTCCGCCGCGAGCAGCCCGCGAGCTGGAAGCCGGTGCGCGAGATGCTGGCCGGCTGGGGCGTGAAGGCGTTCTTCCTGCCGCTGATGACCGTCTACCTGTCGAAGGACGCCGATCACCTGACCGCGTCGCTCGCGAACGCGATGCACGCGCCGGCGACGATCGCGACCTTCATGTTCATGTACGACCTGTCGTTCACGATGGACCTGATGTTCGGCACCGTCGGTTACCTGTGCACGTTCCGCATCCTCGACAGCCACGTGCGCACCGTCGAGCCGACGACGCTCGGCTGGGTAGCCGCGCTGATGTGCTACCAGCCGTTCTGGTCGCTGTTCTCGAACAACTACATCCGCTACGAAGGCACGTTGTTCTGGGACAACTGGCTGCAGTCGGCCCCGACGCTGCGCGTGATCTGGGGCACGGTGATCATCCTGCTGCTGCTGACCTACGCGCTGTGCACGATCTCGTTCGGGTTGCGTTTCTCGAACCTCACCAACCGCGGGATCATCACGTCGGGCCCGTACCGCTTCACGAAGCATCCGGCGTACATCACGAAGAACCTGTCGTACTGGATGGTGTCGGTGCCGTTCGTCGAGCCGCTCGGCTGGCAGGTCGGGCTGATGCACTGCGCGGGGCTCGTTGCGGTCAACCTGATCTACTACACGCGGGCGAAGACCGAGGAACGGCACCTGATGCGC
Organism: Burkholderia reimsis; assembly: GCF_003294055.1. Lineage (NCBI taxonomy): Bacteria > Pseudomonadati > Pseudomonadota > Betaproteobacteria > Burkholderiales > Burkholderiaceae > Burkholderia > Burkholderia reimsis. The sequence continues at coordinate 134,112 of NZ_QMFZ01000007.1, read as the reverse complement.
GACCCCGACTATCGCGCGTATGCCGAATGGATCGCGCAACACGGGTTGTTCGCGCGGATGAAGCAGGCGTTCGGGCAGCGCGCGCCGGCCTGACACGGCGGCGCAAGGCGGGGCTTGCGGCCCCGCCCACGCTTGCGTCGGCGTTCGCACATCGCCGTTTCGCCGGTTCCGGCACAGTGCGCGCGCCCTTGCGACCAGGTACGCGCGCAGCAGTGCTCGCTGCCGCGACTCGATCGCGATCCGCGCAACGCGAAGCCGTGTGCGTACGACGAGGCACTCGGCTTCGCACGCGTCGCGCTTCGTCCGCTGCCCGGCGGTTACATCGCTTCGCTCTACGAGCGCGCGGTGGCCGGTTGACGGCACCGGCCATGCGCACACTACCCGGCAGCGACTGTCCGGCCGGCCCACCCGCCGCTCAGGCTAGGGCGCGCGCCCATGCGTCCAATTGTCGCGAAACGATACGATTCTCCGCGTTTCGTCGCTTTTCTCCACCGATACGATTGCCTGCTCCCGGCGCCTCGCGTATGGTGCTGGCCGTCCGCGCCCGATCGGTCGCCCGGACACCCGACCGTCGTCGCGCACGACGGCCGCGCGGGCCGTGCCCGCCGTCACCGTCTCCGCGGCACCGCCCTTCGGCGCCGCGCATTCATGAGGAGAGAGACGTGATTCACAAGGTCCTGATCCTGTTCGCACTCTGCATCGCGGGCCTCGCCGCGATCGCCGCCGGTTTCCAGCACATCCCCAGCTGATTCGCGGCCCCGGCTCGCTTCGCCGAGCCGGGGGCCGCACCCATTCCTCTCCCCTCTTGCGATGAACCACTTTCTCGGACCGCCCGGGACGGGCGCCTTTTGCCATGCGCATCGACGTACAGCATTCCCAGCACGACATCGACGATGAACTCGACTCGCTCTACGCACGCCTGCACCAGCCGGGCCATCGCCTGCACGGCCTGCCGGCCGTCGCGCTCGGCCGCTCCGGCCTGATCGTCCGCCACCGCGAGGCGGACGGCGAATACTTCCTGTACGTCGAGGATCCGGCCGCGCGCCAGCTCGCCGGCTATACGGTATTCAACCGCCTGCCCGAAATCCCGCGTCGCGCCGACCGCTACCTGCGCGCGCCGCACACGCGGCTGCGCAGCACGTCGCAACGCAAGGGCCTCGCGACGACGCTGTATCGCTGGGGACTCGACGCCGGCCTGTGCCTGATCAGCGGCGCCCGTCAGTCGATCGGCGCGGCGCAGCTGTGGACCGCGCTGGCCCATGACTATCGACACGGCTTCGTCGACATCGAAGGCCGCGCGCTGCGCTATCTGGGCGAAGCCGTTGCCGACGACGTGCACGGCGCGCTGCATACGCGTCGTCTGCTGCTCGGCAACGGGTGGGAAATCGGCGCATTCGCGCGCGCGGCCGGGATGGCCGACGTCGTTGCCGCAGAATGTCGCCACCCGGGATTTCCGCGGGAAAGGCGCGAACCGCACCGCTTGCACGGGGGCGCCAAAGCGCGTCACTCCGCCCGTGCACCGATGCGATAATCCGTCGGGCCGGCGCGCCCCCATCGCGCAAACCACCCAACGACACGCTCCTCGATGGCTACCGAACTCCAACCCGATTCCGAGCGCCGCATCGACATCGTCGCGTTATGCGGCAGCCTGCGCGCGCAGTCGTATAACGCAGCGCTGCTGGATGCGGCGGCACGCGTCGCGCCGCCCGGGACGCGCATCACGCGCTTCGATCGCCTCGGCGAATTTCCGCTGTTCAACCCCGACGCGGAATATCCGTCGCCGGGCGCGGTGCGCGACCTGATCGATCGCCTGAACGCCGCCGACGGCGTGCTGATCGCGAGCCCGGAATACGCGCACGGCGTGACCGGCGTGATGAAGAACGCGCTCGACTGGGTCGTGGGATGCGAAGCGTTCGTGTACAAGCCGGTCGCGGTGCTGAACGCATCGCCGCGCGCGACGCATGCGGACGCGGCGCTGCGGGAAACGCTGTCGGTGATGTCGGCGAACATCGTCGAGCGCGCGTCGATCACGCTCCCGATACTCGGCAGCCAGCTCGACGCGGCAGGCATCGCCGCGCATCCGCCGTTCGCGGCGGCGCTGGTCGAGGCGCTGCACGCGTTCGGCGCTGAGATTGCCGAAGGCACGTCAACGCGCTGACGTTGCGTAACCTGGATTCCATCGCAGTCCGGATTAATCGGACGCCGTGCCCATCGACAGGCGCAACGTCCGGCCCGGATCATCGTCCGCGATAGATCGGTCTGTCGGCCGTCATCGAACCCGATTCGCTCGCGGCCGGTGCCGCCATGCCGTATCCACTGGTATCGGCCGTCGACGTGCCGGTCGAACCGATCTTCTTCAGCGCTTCCGCCAATCGTGCCGGATAGTACGGGTCTTCGCCGTTCTGCCGGTAGCCGGCTGCACGCAGGGCGGCCAGTTCGGCCTTCACCTCCGCGCGCGTCACGGTGGACTGCGGCGCGGCCCACGCGGAAATGGAAACGGAAACGGAAGCGGTCGCGGCAACCGTCGCGAGAACATACAGGGCAAGCTTGTTCATCTGATCTCTCCTGAGCATCGACGACGTTGTCGACGGAGAGTGAGTCGCGCCGCGTGCGCAAAGATGACACTCGCCGAAGAAAAAATCCGGCATCGCGTCGCGGTGCAGGTGCCACGCGGCATGCCGGCAGGAGCGGCATGTAACGGCGTGTTGAACGAAAACCCGAACGTCTGTCAGATTCCGCCGGCTCGCGCGACTACCGGCATGTGGCCCGGCGCCACCCTCTGTTTTCGTTCAAAGGGTCCGACATGAAAACCAGAATCTGGATACTGATCGCGTCGCATCTCGCGACGGGGCTCGCGGCGTTTGCCGCGGGCATCTACGTGCTGCCGATCCTCACGGCGACGGAAGGCGCAAGCGCCGTCGAGCTGCAAGTGGCCGCGGAAAACGCGCGCCATACCGGCCGCTTCGAACGCAACCTTCCGGGAAGCGACGCGCTGCACTGGGCGGACGGCAAGCTGACCGTCACCGATTCGTCGATCGCGTTCGAGGGCGACATCGCACCGGGCCCCGACTACAAGCTCTATCTCGTGCCGGCCTTCGTCGATACGCGAGCGTCGTTCCTCGCGATCAAGGCGCGCGCCGTACGCGTGGGCGACCTGAAGACATTCGGCAATTTCGTCGTGGCGCTTCCCGACGACGTGAATCCCGCGCAATACACGTCGGTCGTGATCTGGTGCGAACGCTTCTCGAAATTCATCAGCGCGGCCCGCTATCAAAGCGCGCCGGCGTCGGGCCTGACGTCGATGTGACCGTCCCCCGGCGGCGGCGATGCGTGCCCGCGCGCTACCGGCTCTTGCCGCGCGCGCCCTTCTTCACCGTCTTCGCGCGCGGGGCTTCCTTCTCGGGCTGCGCGCCGCCGCCGGCGAGATCCTCGAGCCATGCGAGCGCATCGACGTACGACAGGAACTGCTGCAGATATTCCGGCGACAGCTCGCGCATCGTCGCGAGCGACCGGTGCACGAGACTGTTCGAATTGAGCGGCCCCGCGTTGCGCGGCACCTGGTCGAGCGACTGGCGGTACTGCTGTTCGGTGCGGACCTTCGACCACATCGTGCGGAAGTAGTCGACCAGCTCGGGATCGAGCCCGCGCCGGTCGGCCTGCGCATCGCGGCCGAGCCGTTCGACGAGCGCCGCCAGCGAAGGGCCGCGTCCGGCCGCACCATCGTCGGCTTGCGCGATGCCGCTCGCGGCGGCCTTCGCTTCGTCGGCCCGCGCGACGACCGCCGCGAAGCCTTCGATCAGCGCGGCGAGCCGCGCGTCGAGCAGCCCGCGCGCGTTGCCTTCGAGCGCGGCCGCACGCCGCTCGAGCGCGTCGATCCGGAGAAAACGCACCGGGTCGAGCCGGTCAGCGCCCTGCTCGCGCCACGCGTCGAGTGTCGCGCGAACGTGCGTCGCGTCGTCGGTCACTTCGCGTTCCCTCCGTTCGATGCCGACTTGCGCGGCACCGGCGCGATCTCCACGCGACGGTTCTTCGCACGGCCTTCATCGTCCGCATTCGAGCTGACCGGCTGTTCCGAGCCGAACGCGGCCGCGAACACCGACGACGCCGGCACGCCGGCGTCGATCATCGCGCGCGTGACCGTCAACGCTCGCTTGGCCGACAGTTCCCAGTTGTCCGCGAACTGGCGGTTGCCGGCATGCACCTGCTGGTCGTCGGCGAAGCCGCTGATCATCAGGATCTCGTCGCGCGTCTTCAGGTAGGCGGCGAGCGGTGCGGCCAGCGTCTTCAGCAGGTCGCGGCCGGCGGGCTGCAACTGGTCGGAGTTCAGCGCGAACAGCACGTTGCCGCTGATGCCGATGCGCCCGTTCACGAGCGTCACGCGGCCGGCCGCGAGCGGCCCGGCGAGCGCCTGCTCGAGCGACTTGCGCTGCTGCGCTTCCTGCTGGCGCGCACGCACGGCTTCCTCGAGCTTCGACGTGAGCTGCAACTGCATGCCGATCACGCCGACGAGGATCAGCACGAACGCGCCGAGCAGCACCGACATCAGGTCGGCGAACGCGGGCCACACCGGCGCGGAGGACGCGCCGCCGTCGATTTCGTCGTGCATGCGTTACGCTCCGACGGACGCCCGCCGGCCGGCGAGCTGCTGCAGGTCTTCGACGATCTGCTTCTGCGACATCATGCTCAGGTCGATCACCTCGCGCGCCTGCGCGACGTAGTACTCGAGCTGCTCGTCGCTGCGCGCGAGTGACTTCTCGAGCGCGGCCTCGATGCGTTGCAGATGGGTCAGCAGCTTGTCGTTCGACTCGCCGAACACCTGCACGGCCATCCCGAACGCATCGCCGAGGCTCGCGACCTCGACCGCGCCCGCCGTCACTTGCGCGGCCACCGAGTCGAGCTTGCGCGTTTCGGCGTCGACGGTGTCGTTGAAGCGCGCCCCGACGCGGTCGAGCAGGTCGGCCGACGTGCTGACGAGCGCGTCGATCGCGGTGCGCTGTTCGGTCGACGCGTGATTGACCGCGCCGAGCAGCGTTTCGAGCGTCGCGAGCAGGCGGCTGCGTTCCTCGAGCATCGCGGTGTCGTGCACCAGGCTGTCGGACAGGCGCTGGCGCAGCTCGGCGACGACGTCGGCCGCGGCCTTCGGCGCCTCCGACGCAGCCTGCACGAGGCGCGCGATCTCGTTGATCGTGTCGCTCGCATGCACCTGCGCCTGCGCGGTGATGTCGTTCGCGGTGCGGGCCAGCGTGTCGCAGATGTCCTGCTGGCGCGTCGCGGCCTGCGCGCTCGTGTGCGCCCATTCGTCGCGCAGCGCGGCCGCCATCGCGGCGAGCGAGTCGTTCCACGCGGCGAGGCGTGCTTCGTCGCGTGCGGCCAGTTGCGTCTGCAGGCCCGTGTGCGAATCGCGGATCGTCGACAGCAGGTCGTTCGAGCGCTGTTCGAAGGTCAAAGCCTGTGCGGTCAGGTCGCGCGTCGTTTGCGCGAGTGCATCACAGATTTCCTGCTGACGGCCCGCGCTATGCACGCCTGCGCGTTGCCATTCGTCACCGAGCTTCGCGGCCATCGCGGCCAGCGATTCGTTCCATGCGGTGAGGCGTTCCTCGTCGCGCGCGGCCAGTTGCGCCTGCAAGCCCGTGTGCGAATCGCGAATCGTCGACAGCAGGTCATTCGAGCGCTGTTCGAACATCGAAGCCTGCGCGGTCAGGTCGCGCGTCGTCTGCGCCAGTGCGTCGCAGATTTCCTGCTGACGGCCTGCGCTGTGCACGCCCGCGCGTTGCCATTCGTCGCCGAGCTTCGCGGCCATCGCGGCCAGCGAATCGTTCCACGCGGCGAGACGTTCTTCGTCGCGTGCGGCCAGTTGCGTCTGCAAACCCGTGTGCGACTCGCGAATCGTCGACAGCAGGTCGTTCGAGCGCTGTTCGAAAGCCGAAGCCTGCGCGGTCAGGTCGCGCGTCGTCTGCGCGAGTGCGTCGCAGATTTCCTGCTGACGGCCTGCGCTATGCACGCCTGCACGCTGCCATTCGTCACCCAGCTTCGCGGCCATCGCGGCCAGCGATTCGTTCCACGCGGTGAGGCGTTGTTCGTCGCGCGCCGCCAGTTGCGTCTGCAGGCCCGTGTGCGAATCGCGGATCGTCGACAGCAGATCGTTCGAGCGCTGTTCGAAAGCCGAAGCCTGCGCGGTCAGGTCGCGCGTCGTTTGCGCCAGCGCGTCGCAGATTTCCTGCTGACGGCCCGCGCTGTGCTCACCTGCGCGTTGCCATTCGTCGCCCAGCTTCGCGGCCATCGCGGCCAGCGATTCGTTCCACGCGGTGAGGCGCTGTTCGTCGCGCGCGGCCAGCTCGGTCTGCAGCCCCGCGTGCGACTCGCGCATCGCGGCAAGCGTCGCGCCCGAATGGCGTTCGAACGTCGCGGCGGCCTCGCCCAGCGCGCGCGCATGCTGGCCGGCCAGCGTCTCGCCGACCTGCTCCTGGCGCGCCAGCGCATCGCGCCAGGCATCCGACAGGCGGCTTTCGGTCGATTCGAGGCGCGTCGCGACGCCGTCGAGCAGGTCCGTCGAACGCTGCGCGAAGGTCTCGGTGAACTGGCCGAGCGTCGTCTGCAACTGCTGCGCGACGGCGTCGCCCGCACGGCGCTGTTCGTCGAGCGCGCGGCTCCAGACGGCCGTCACGTTGCCGGTGGTCTTCTCGAAACCGTCCGTCAGCCCGTCAAGCTGACGCTGCACGGCGCCCGTCACGGTGTCACGCAGCGCGGCCATCTCCTGCGCGAGCCCCGTCATCGTCGCGGCGACGACCGGCTGCAGCGCGGCACCGGCCACGCGCGCGCTTTCGGCGGCGCTTTCCTTCAGCGCGTCCCCGACATTCGACGCGAGGCCCGCATACGCGCGCTCGGTCCGATCGAAGAACGCTTGCTGGCTCTCGATCTGGCGATCGTGCAGCGCGACGCTGCGCGCCTCGAGCGACGTCATCATCGTCTGCAGGCGGTCGACCAGCGCCGGCATCACGTCGGCCTGGCGCTGCAGCAGCCGGAACGATTCGTCGCGCTGATGCGCGGACGAGTGCACGCGCAACGTCGTCGCGATCTTCGCGTCGAGCTGCTGGGCCGCATCGATCCGCTCGCGGCGCACGAGCGCGGACAGCAGGCCGAGCATCGCGGAGGTCGCGACGCCGGCAATCGACGTGCCGAATGCGAAGCCGAGGCCCTTCACCGGCGCGATCAGCGACGCGCGGATCGCGTCGAGATCGGTCGCGCTTTCGAGCGCGGCGCCCGTGCCCTTCAGCGTGACGACCATCCCGAGCAGCGTGCCGAGCATGCCGAGCAGCACGAGCAGGCCGACGAGGTAAGGCGTGAGCGACGGGCCCGGCAGCGCGACGCGCGCGCCTTCGACCCGCGCGCGCACGGCGCCGCGCAGGCCCGGGTGCAGCGTATCGAGCCACGTGTCGAGCTTCGCGGGCGGCTCGGCCAGGCCGGCGACCGCGTGCGACAGCGTGGCGGTGGCCTGCCGGTAGCGCAGCAGTTCCCATGCGCCGGCGACATAGCACGCGGCGATCAGCAGCGTGACGGCCGACGCCAGCGGGTTCGACGCGACATAGCCGACGCCGATCCAGCCCACAGCGAGCAGACCGGCGACGAAGACAACGAGATCAAGGCGAATTCTGGACATAGCGTGTTGATTAGCAGGTGCGAAGGGCCGCGAGCAGCCCGTCTACCGTTTGAAACCGGACTTCGAGTTCGGCAAGCAGGATGCTTTGCATCTCGTCGCGAAACGTATCGAGCCATGCGCCGGGCACGATCGCCGCGACGGCCGGGCTGTTGACGATCGTCGCGCCGTCATCGGCGGGATCGGCCGTGGCCGCGGATTCCGCTGCGGCTGCCGCCGCGGCTTCGGCATCGGCCAGCGCCTGCCGCTCCGCGTCGCGCAGCCGCCCGAAGCGCGTACCGAGCAGCGCGGGCACGGCCGACAGCAGGCTGCGCTCGCGCGCGCCGAGCACGCGCTCCATGATCGCGTCGAGCGTCGCGAGCCGCGCCATCCCCGACGAACACGCGGCGAGCGCGACCCGCAGGCGGCCGCGCAACTGGCCGATCGCCGTTTCCATGTCCTGCTGCAGGGACAGGTAACGCTGGCGGAAGTCCGCGAAATCGGCCGTGTCGGCGGCCGGCGGCGGCGGATCGCCGGGCCGGCGCCGCGCACGCGGCCGGTTGGTGGCCGTGATCGCCTGCGCGAGCTCGTGGCGCACGCGTGCGCAGTCGCGCTCGGCGTCGTAGCCGCGCACGCCGGCCGCGACGCCGGGCGGGCTCGCATTCAGCGCGGACGACAGCGTGATCGCGTCGGTCCAGCCGAGCCACTGGCTCAGCCGGTCGGACAGCGTCTGCCGGGATTCCGCGACGTCGGCATCGGCCAGGCGCGCGAGCAGCCGGACGAGCGCCGGGCCGCTCAGCGCCGGGCGCGGAGGTGCTTGCACCATGCTGCAAACCGTCAAAAAAGGCAGCAGTTTACACGTCGCCGGGAGGTCGACCGCCAGAATCGGGGAAGCGCCGCCGCCCGGTGGCGCGTGCGGCACTCGCGAACGCCCGCCACACAAGGCTTGGCGGGCGGCCGGGGGTTGCTGCGGCGACGGTTCTGCCGCCCTTGCCCGCCGCCGCGTCGCCCGCCGGTTGCGCATTCGGGCCGCCGAGACCCGCCGCGTTGCGCTACCATCTCAGCACCCGTCGGGCCACGCGTGCCGGCCGCGGGCTGCGCCCCCGAGACCGGGTGCCACCGACCCACAACGACAACAAACGGGCCCGGCCCGACCGCACACGATGCTTGCCAACCTCGTCACGCGCCTGCGCGACCGTTTCGGCAAACCGCCGACCCCGCAGGCCTTCGCCGAACGCCTGATCGCCACGCTGCGCGCATCGGGCGACACGCGCACCTGGCGCCACGAGGACGAGAAAGGCTGTCTCGTCCAGTCGGATGCTCCGTCGAACATCATCAACCTGCACAACCTGTTCCGCGACTACGCGGCCGCGAAGCCGTCCGAGCGCGACACCGTGCTGAAACGGCAGGCGAGCGCGATGATGCAGCACGAGATCCCCGAGGATTTCTCCGCCGCACGTGCGAAGCTGCGGCCCGTGATCCGCAGCGCGACCGAGCGCGGCGTGACCGCGCTGCAACTGGCCGGGCAGCCCGGCGTACCGGAACTGGCATTCCGGCCGCTGTGCGAGAACATCGAGATCGGCATCGCGTACGACGGCGAGTTCAACATCGCGCGCCTGCCGACCTCGACGCTCGACGAATGGGGCATCTCGTTCGACGACGCATGCGAGATCGCGATCGACAACCTGCGGGCCGAATCGTCGGCGCCGTGGGCCGCGCTGCCGAACGGGGTGTTCCTGTCGCAATTCAACGATTCCTACGACGCGGCGCGGCTGCTGCTGACCGACCTGCTCCACCGGCAGCCGATCGCCGGCGCGCCGGTCGTGATGGCACCGAACCGCGCGGTGCTGCTGCTCACCGGCGACCGCAATCCGGCCGGGCTCGCCGCCATGGTCGACCTCGCCGAACAGGCGCAGGCGCAGCCGCGCCCGCTGCCGCCACTGATGCTGCGCTGGGACGGCACCGCGTGGCGGCGTTTCGTGCCGGAAGGGCTCGAAACGAAGCTGGCCGCGCTGCGCATCGGCGAGCTCGCGGGCGACTACCAGGATCAGCGGATGCTCCTCGACGACGTGCATGAACGCGACGGCACCGACGTTTTCGTGGCGACCTACTCGGTGTACAAGCGCCAGGACGGCAGCCTGTTCAGCGTCGGCGTATGGAGCGACGGCGTGCACACGCTGCTGCCCGAGACGGATATCGTCGCGCTCCATCGCGAGTCGACCGGACAGTCGGCCTACGTGCCGATGGCCGAGCTGCTGAACACGTGCGGCGACCTGATGACGGCCACCGGGCATCGCCCGGTGCGTTATGAAGTGAAGGGGTTTCCCGACGACACGCGGTTCGCGGCACTGCTGGAGCGGTTCAGCGAAGCCTGATGCCGCCGCGCGGCGCGCGCCGGCGGCCAGCCGCTGGAATGGCCGGCCGCCGTGCGATGCAGATCAGGAATGGAAGCGCTCAGATTCCCGCTTTCGGCGCGTTCAGGATCAGCCGCAGCCCGAGCAGCGTGATCGCACCGGCCGCGACGCGGTCGACCCACTTCTTCGCGCGCAGGTAGAGCTCGCGCGGCCGGCGCGTGGAGAAGCACAGCGCGACGATCGTGTACCAGCCGAACTCGACGCCGAACACGAGCGGCGGCAGCGCCAGATAGCACCACAGCGGCGGATGCTGCGGGAGCAGCGCCGCGAAGATGCTGCCGTACCAGATCGCCGTCTTCGGGTTGCTGAGCTGGGTCGTGAGGCCCGTCCAGAACGACTTGCGCGCGCTGCCGCCGCCCATCGCCCGCGGATCGTCCATCGCGATCGGCCGGTCGGCGCCGCGCCAGATCTTCGACGCCATATAGATCAGGTACGCGCCGCCCGCCACCTTGAGGCCCACGTACAGCCATTCGACGGCCTGCAGCAGCGTATAGAGCCCGGCCAGCGCGACGCCGCCGAACACGATGCCGCCGATGCCCATGCCGAGCGCGGTGGCCAGCCCGTCGCGGCGCGACAGCCCGATCGCATTGCGGGCAACCAGCACGAAGCTCGGGCCCGGAATCATCGCGCCGAGAAACAGCGCAGCCAGGATGGCGAGAACGGCAGCCGATGCGGTCATCGAAGTCTCCTTGGTAAGCGACGCCGAAGCGCCGGCGCCTGCGTGTCGTGTTCGACGGTCGAGCCGCCGATTCTGGCACGCTTTGCACATGGCCGAAAGCCGCGTGGCGCTGCTATGCTGGCCCTCTTTCCCGCCAGTCGCGCCTTTCGCGCCGCCCGCCATGATCGAGATCCGCGCCGCCCGTCGCGCTCCATCCGGTGCCGGGCACCGCGTTTCCCGGGCGGGATTGGTCGCCCCGCGCGATCGGCCACCCTCTCTCTTTTCGACCGGACACCCCGTCATGCGTGTTTTCCACCTGCCCATCGTGCTCGCCTCGCTGCTCGCCGTGCTTTCGCTCGACGCCCGCGCGGCCGACCTGCCGAAGTCGATCGCCGCGCAGCTGCCGGCCGGCTACCAGCCGCTGCTCGCGCAAGCCGGGCCGGATCTCGACAACGGACGGCACAGCTTCCTCGTCGTCGTGCACCGGGCGGTCGATACGCGCGAGCAGCCGTCGCCGCGCCCGCTGCTGATCTTCGAGGAGCAGGCCGACCACGCATTCCGGCTCGCCGCGCGCAACGACCAGGTCGTGCTGCGCGCGAACGAAGGCGGCCAGTGCGATCCGTTCGATCCCGACGATGCCGCCGACAACGGCTTCGCGGTGAAGGGCCGCTATTTCACCGTGCAGAACTTCGTCGCGTGCGGACAGCACTGGACCGACTACGTGACGTTCCGCTACGACCCGCACACGCATGGCTGGGTGTTTTCGAACCGGATCGTCACCGAATCGTTTCCGCTCGACGACCAGCCCGATCACGTGACCGTCACGCGCGCCGACGCGCACCGGCCGGTGTCGTTCGGTCAGTGGCAGCGCAAGGACTGACGCGGCCGGCGCAACGCGTCGCGACCGCTTGCATCGCACACCGGCCGGCGCGGGCACGGCCGGGCCCGGGCACACGTCGCCGCCTCCGCCCCGCCGGCGCTCGCGAGCGCACGCCAACAGGACTACCATAGGCGCTCGCCGTCGCGCGACCGTGCGCCGGCCTCGCACGCGGCTCGCCCGCACGCGTTCCCTCGCTGCCCCCGCACAGGAGGACGTCATGACGCAACACTTCGACGCGATCGTCATCGGCACCGGGCAAGCCGGGCCGCCACTCGCCGCGCGGCTGTCCGCCGCCGGAATGAAGGTCGCGATCATCGAGCGCGGCCGCTTCGGCGGCACCTGCGTGAACACCGGCTGCATCCCGACCAAGACGCTGATCGCGAGCGCGTACGCCGCGCACCTCGCGCGGCGGGCCGGCGAATACGGCGTGTCGGTCGGCGGCCCCGTCACCGTCGACATGAAAGCCGTGAAGGCACGCAAGGACCAGATCTCCGGCCGCTCGAACCACGGCGTCGAGCAATGGGTGCGCGGGCTCGCGAACACCACCGTGTTTCAGGGTCACGCCCGCTTCGAGCGCGCCGATGCGGTGCGCGTGGGCGACGCGCTGCTCGAGGCGGAACGCATCTTCATCAACGTAGGCGGGCGCGCGCAGGTGCCCGCGATGCCCGGCCTCGACACGGTGCCGTACCTGACCAACTCGACGATGATGGACGTCGACTTCCTGCCCGCGCACCTCGTGATCGTCGGCGGAAGCTACGTCGGGCTCGAATTCGGCCAGATGTATCGCCGCTTCGGGTCGCGGGTCACGATCGTCGAGAAGGGCCCCCGCCTGATCCGCCGCGAGGACGAGGACGTGTCGCAGGCCGTGCGCGAGATCCTCGAAGGCGAAGGGATCGACGTGCAGCTCGATGCGACCTGCCTGAGCGCGCGGCGCGACGGCGACGGCATCGCGGTCGGCCTCGACTGCGCGGGCGGCGGCCGCGAGGTCGCGGGCTCGCACCTGCTGCTCGCGGTCGGACGCGTGCCGAATACCGACGATCTCGGGCTCGACCGGGCGGGTGTCGCGACCGATGCGCGCGGTTATATCGAGGTCGACGAGCAGTTGCGCACGAACGTCCCCGGCATCTGGGCGCTCGGCGACTGCAACGGGCGCGGCGCGTTCACGCATACCGCATACAACGACTACGAGATCGTCGCGGCCAACCTGCTCGATAACGATCCGCGCAAGGTGTCCGACCGCATCACGGCGTACGCGATGTATGTCGATCCGCCGCTCGGCCGCGTCGGCATGACGCTCGCGGAAGCGAAGCAGACCGGCCGCCGGCTGCTCGTCGGCACGCGCCCGATGACCCGCGTCGGCCGCGCGGTGGAAAAAGGCGAAAGCCTCGGGTTCATGAAGGTGATCGTCGACGCGGACAGCCATGCGATCCTCGGCGCGACGATCCTCGGCGTGACGGGCGATGAAGTCGTGCACGGGATGCTCGACGTGATGGCCGCGGGCGCGCCGTACACGACGATCAGCCGCGCGATGCACATCCATCCGACCGTGTCGGAGCTCGTGCCGACGCTGCTCCAGGACCTGCATCCGGTCGAATGACGCGCGACCCGGCGAGCGGCCGCGCACGCTGAAGCCGCTGATCGATCGCACGTTCGTGTTCGTGTTCGCGTTCGCGTTCGCGTTCGCGTTCGACGACATCGTGCACGCGCATCGATACGGGGAAGCCGGCGCGCAGGCCGGGAAGATCGTCGTCGCGGCCTGAAGGGTGTCGCGCGGCCGGTCGATATCGGCCAGCAGCCCCGGCTGCGTCGGTGCCCAGCCGAGCGATGCGCGCGTGCGCTCGCTCGTTGCCGGCGCATCCATCCCCGCGAACATCGCGAACCAGCCGAAGTGCTCGCCGGCTTCGGCCGCCGTTTTCGCGACGACCGGCACGTCGAGCCGCCGGCCGATCACCTCCGCGATGTCGCGGAACGGCACGCCCGTATCGTCGACCGCGTGATAACGCGCGCCGGCCGCGCCGCGTTCGACCGCGAGCCGGTACACGCGCGCCGCATCGAGCCGGTGCACGGCAGGCCAGCGGTTGCCGCCATCGCCGACGAAGGCCGACACTCCCTTCTCCCTCGCGAACGCGATCAGGCGCGGCACGAAGGCGTGATCGCCGTCGCCGTGCACGGACGGCGGCAGACGCACGACCGATGCGTGCACGCCGCGCGCCTCCAGCGCGACCGCGGCCGCTTCCGACGCACGCGGATAGACCGACGACACCGGCACGTGCGGATCGTCTTCCGTCGCCGCACGTCCGGGCGCGACAAGCGCGAGGCCCGACGTGACGACCAGCGGCCGGGCCGAGCCCGCGAGTGCCGCGCCGATCGTCTCGATCGCGCGACGGTCGAGTTCGCAGTTCTGCGCGAAGCGCGAGAAGTCGTGATTGAATCCCGTGTGGATCACCGCATCGGCGGCGTCGGCGCCGCGCGTGAGGCTGTCGAGGTCCTCCAGCGACCCGCGATGGACGTCGGCACCCGCCGCCGCAACCGACGCGGCGGCCGCGTCGGACCGCGCGAGACCGAGCACCGAGTGCCCGGCGGCCACGAGTTCGGCAACCACGGCCGAGCCGACGAATCCCGACGCTCCAGTAACAAAGACACGCATGTTCAGTACCTCCGGATGGCATGGAGGCTTACTATCTGTCGACGGCCGCTCGCGGTGAAGTCGTGACGGTTTACCGGTAAACGAACTAACAGGATATGGCTGACACCCCCGACAACCTGCTCGGCGCGTACCTGCGGGACCGCCGCGAGAAACTCGACCCGGCCGCGCTCGGGCTGGCGGCCACGCGGCGCCGCACGCCGGGCCTGCGACGCGAGGAAGTCGCGCAGCGCGCGCACGTGAGCGCCGCGTGGTACACGTGGCTCGAACAGGGGCGCGGCGGCGCACCGTCGGCCGACGTGCTCGACCGGCTCGCCCGCGCGCTGCAGCTGAACGACGCCGAACGCGAGCACCTGTTCCTGATCGGTGTCGGCCATCCGCCGGAGGTGCGCTATCACGCGACCGACCACGTGTCGCCGCGCGTGCAGCACGTGCTCGATTCGCTCGACGCGAGCCCCGCGATCGTGCGCTCGGCGACGTGGGACGTCATCGCGTGGAACAACGCGGCGGCCGCGACGCTGACCGACTACGCGACGCTATCGCCGGAACGGCGCAACATCCTGCGGCTCATCTTCGTCGATCCGCACGTGCGCGGCGTGCAGGCGAATTGGGCACGCGTCGCGCAGTTCGCGGTGGGCGCGTTTCGCGCCGACGTCGCGCGCGGCGGCGCAACGCAGGCCGTGCAGGCATTCGTGGACGAGATGCGCGCGACGAGCGCCGAGTTCGACGCGCTGTGGCGCGACCACGATATTCGCTCGCACGAGGAAGGGACCAAGGAGATCCACCATCCCGCCGTCGGGCGAATCGCGCTCGAATACGCGGCGTTCGCCGTGAGCGGCCGGCCCGACCAGACGCTCGTGATCTTTACGCCGGAGACGGCGGACGATCGCGCGCGCATTCGGGCGCTTGTCGCGGCCCGCGAGAAATACGAAATTCAGCGATTCGCGTAACAATCGCCCTCTTCGATAAACGACGAATCTCCTTGATTGTGCGACGCGCCGTCACTATCGGCGCGTCGATTGCCAGCCCCGGGGCAGCGATCCCGCGTTCTGACGGGCAACACCGCTAACGCCAAAGCCGATCGAGCCTCGATGACCGACGGCAAGCTCACTACGCGTGGCCATCGCATTCCGCACTGATTCCCAGTCGAATATTTAATTTTCAACTGGCGTAACACGCGCTTACCCTTTCGGCATCGCATCACAGGGCCACCGGCCCCTCCCTGGAGCATCCCGATGTCCGACCCCGGCACCGCGCAAGCTGTCCGCCGCCCGCATGCGGCTTCCGTGTCCCATGGCGCGCTCGTGCTGCTGGTGCTGGCCGGCCTCAACCTGCGTCCGTTCCTGACCGCGTTCGGCCCCGTGCTCGACGTCGTGCGCGCCGACACCGGCCTCGGCTTTCGCGCGGCCGCGCTGCTGACCACGCTTCCGTTCGTGCTGATGGGAGTCGTCGCCGGAGTCGGTGTCGGGCTCGCGCGACGCGTCGGCGAGCAGCGTGCGCTGACCGTCGCGCTGGCGCTGATCGCGGCGGGCTGCACCGCGCGCCTGTGGACGGGCGGCAGCGCCGGCCTGATCGCGACCGCCATCGTCGCGGGCGCCGGCGTCGCCGTGATCCAGGCGCTCGTGCCCGGCCTCGCGAAGCGCTGGTTCGCCGGCCGGCTGCCGCTCGCGATGGGCCTCTATTCGGCCGCGCTGGTTGGCGGCGGCGCCTTCGGCGCGGTCGCGAGCCCGTGGCTCGCCGCGCACGGCGGCTGGCATCTCGCGCTCGCCGTGTGGGCCGTGCCCGCGCTCGTCACGCTCGCGCTGTGGCGCGCGAAGGCACCGCGCGACGCCGTGCACGCGACGGCCGCGACAGCGCCGCTCAGCGCGTTCGCCCGCATTCCGCGCGCGTGGCAGCTCGCGCTGTTCTTCGGGCTCAGCAACAGCGGCTACGCCAGCCTCGTCGCATGGCTGCCCGCGTTCTACCGCGGCATCGGCATGAGCCCGCAAGCGAGCGGCAACCTGCTCGCGTGGATGGCGCTGTTCCAGGCGACCGGCGCGCTCGCGATGCCGCTGCTCGCCAAAGGTTCGCCCGACCGCCGCGCCGTGCTGTGGCTCACGCTCGCGCTGCAGGCGGCCGGCTTCGCCGGGTTCGCGACGCTGCCCGCGTTCGCGCCCTGGTTCTGGGTCGCATGCGTCGGCCTCGGTCTCGGCGGTTTCTTCTCGATGAGCCTGATCGTCACGCTCGACCACCTGCCCGATGCGCGGCTCGCGGGCGCGCTCGCCGCATTCGTGCAGGGCATCGGCTTCCTGACCGTCGCGGCGAGCCCCTGGCTGATCGGCTGGCTGCGCGACGCGGGCGGCGGCTTCGCGACCGCCTGGTGGATGCATCTCGGCGTGATCGCCGCGATGGCCGCGCTGAACGCCGTGTTCTCGCCCGCCGGCTACCGGCACGGCATGGCGCGCATCACCGGCGCCGCCCGCTAACGCCCCCTTTCGAATCCGGACGCTTCGCCGGCCGCTTCCGGCGAAGCGTCCAGCCGCCCGCGCGTGGCCGGGCGCGGGCAGTCACGCCTGTCGGCCGCCAGTTCGCTTCACCACATACAACATCGACCGGTATTGGAGACAACCATGAAAAAGCTCGTTCTCGCCATTGCGCTCGCGCTGACGGCAGGCGCCGCCGCCGCGAAGGACCCGGCAGTCCTGCGCCTCGGCGTCGACCCCAGTTATGCGCCGTTCGAATCGCTCGCGCCCGACGGCAAGCTCGTCGGTTTCGACATCGATCTCGGCAATGCGATTTGCGAACGGATGAAGGTGCGCTGCGTGTGGGTCGAGAACGCGTTCGACGGGATGATCCCGGCACTGAAGGCGCGCAAGTTCGACGGCGTGCTGTCGTCGATGAGCGTGACCGAGAAGCGCCTCGCGCAGATCGCATTCACCGACAAGATCAACAACGTTCCGCCCCGGCTCGTCGCGCGGCGCGGCTCGAACCTGCAGCCGACGCCCGAATCGCTGCGGGGCAAGAGCGTCGGCGTCGAGCAGGGTTCGACGCAGGAGACTTACGCGCGCACCTACTGGGAGCCGAAGGGTGTGATCGTCCGCACGTACCAGACGCAGGATCTCGTCTACCAGGACCTGCTGTCGGGACGGCTCGATGCATCGCTGCAATCGTCGGTGCAGGCCGACCTCGGTTTCCTGAAAACCGCGAAGGGCGCGAACTTCGAATTCGCGGGGCCGCCGCTGCACGACCCGAAGACGCTCGGCGTGGGTTCGGCGATCGGCGTGCGCAAGGATGACGACGCGCTGCGTACGCAGATCAACCAGGCGCTTGCGAGCCTGATCCAGGACGGGACGTACCAGCGGATCGCGAAGAAGTACTTCTCGTTCGATATCTACAACTGACGGACGCGCAGCGGACAACACGAAGAGGCGTCGCGCATGAATGCGCACACCTCTTCTTCGTAGACCGAACGATATGGACTACGCCGCTCGCTGCAACAAATCCGTTGCGAAAGACCTCGCATGCTCGACGGCTTCCTGCGCGTCGCCGAACACACCGAGCTGATCCCAGTGTTCCTCGGCCCCATACGTACCCTTCACGGCAAGCGCCCGCTGAACGCTCAACTGCGCTGCGTACTTGCCATCCTCCAGCGGTCGAGCCGTCGCCACCACCTTGTGCGGAGGACTGGCGCGCTCCGGCTGAATCAGTTCGACCGCACCGCCGGCCGTGTCGGCGTACATCAACTCGTTCCTGGCTTTGCAGTCCGGGCAGTAGAAGCACCACCCCGCGTCCTCCTGATGGGGTCTGACCTGCCCGCGTGCGAGCACGGCGCGGCATTCAACGTTTTCGCAGATGAACGGCATGGCAGTCTCCGAAGTTGTTTGCGGAAAATCCTAGCATGTCCGCCGAAGGACAACCACCGTCTTCGTCAACGACATGGGCACCGGGCGGGTGATGCGGATAGCCGGGCCGGCCGGATGCTCGCGAGCCCGACGTCACCCGGGATAAACTGTCGGCTCGACCGACGAACCGAGCCATCCCTCATGTTGATCCGCGTTGCAACCCTGTCCGATGCCGTCCCGCTTGCCGAATTGAAGCGCGACACGTTTCGCGAAACCTTTCTGCAGGACGGATTCGGCATCGACTACCCGCCGAACGACCTGGCTGCGTACGAGGCCCGAACCTACTCGGTAGAAACGATCACGGGCCAGCTCGACGATCCCGAATGCCGCACGTGGGTCGCTGAAAGCGACGACGGCGCGCTGGTCGGCTATGCGCACGCGGGGCCGTGCAAGCTTCCGCACCCGGACGTCGCGGAAGGTTCGGGCGAGATCCATCAGATCTACCTTCGGCGAGGTACGCAAGGAACCGGCGCCGGGCGCGCCCTGTTCGACTCCGCACTGGACTATCTGGCAACGGAACGGCCCGGCCCGGTATGGCTTGGCGTGTGGTCCGGCAACGCGAAGGCGATTGCCTTCTATGAGAAGGCAGGGTTCACGCGTGTCGGTACGTACGATTTCAAGGTCGGGGAATCGACCGATCTGGAATTCATCTATCGACGCTGAGGCGGTGGGCGAAAACGCGCGGGCAATCGACACGCTGCAGCCAACCACGGCATTGCCAACGATTCAGCGGCGTTGCCGAACGAACACGCCGGCCTCGCCGGCCCGCCACCGCACGACAACGCCCACCCGCCCGCTCAATAGCGGCTCCGCCCCCACAGCGTCTTCGGCTCGTCGAGCAAATGACGCAACCCGCTGCGCTCGATCGTGATTGCCGCGACCTCATTCACCCGTTCGAGCACCGCGTTCTCGTCGACCGACAACACGCGCCGATCCTCCATCAGCACCCTTCCGCCCACCATCGTCATGCACACGTCGGCCGCGTTCGCGAAGCACGTCACGCGATACACGGGCATGTTCATCGGCATCATGTGCGGCCGGAACAGGTCGACGAGGATGATGTCCGCGAGCTTGCCGGCTTCGAGCGAACCGGCCTCGTGATCGATCGACAGCGCCTTCGCCGCGTCGATCGTCACCATCTCCAGCACCTTGCCGTGCGGCAGCACGTCCGGGTCGCGGAAATGCCGGCGGTGGTAATGCATGCATTGCCACATGTGGCGGAACATGTCGTAGCCGCGATCGGGCGCCGCACCGTCCGACGCGATCGCCACCGTCACGCCCGCATCGATCAGCTCGGGCACCGGGCAGCGCCCGATGATCGACATGATCGCGCTCGGGTTGTGGACGATCGCGGTGCCCGTCTCGACGCACGCCGCGATGTCGTCGTCGGTCAGGTCGATGCTGTGCGACATGAACGACGTCGGGCCGAGCAAGCCGAGCTCGCGATGCGCGAACGCGAGCGTGCCCGCGCGGTGGCCGTCCTGCGTGAACGTCAGCCCGCGCTCGCGTGCGAGCGCGCCGTAGCGTGCGGCCTGGTCGCGGAAGTCGTGCTCGTACCGCGCCAGCTCGGGATCGTGTTCGGGCCCGTACACGGGCAGCGTGAGCGCGATGCGGATCCGGCCGCCGGCATCGCCGTGGCATTCGTCGACGATGCGCCCGCATACGTCGAACATCGTGTCGAAACCGATGTCGCACGTGTCGCTGCCCTCCGGCGTGTGGCGCGTATAGGCACGCGGCGCGGGCGGCCGCGACGGTCCGACCGCGACGATCGAGCGCGTACCGGTGCGCACGACCGCGTCGCAATGGCGCCGCGCGTAGACCGGATCGTCGACGCGCATGATCGAATTGCCGCCGCCGAGCAGCGATACGCCGGTCGTCACGCCGGCCTTCAGGCGTTCGAGCGCGGCGAGATGCGATTCGGCCTCCCAGAACGCCTCGTCGGACGCGCGCGTGTAGATCGTCTCGGCCGCGGCCGACCACGCATCGCCGTCCGCGCCGCCGATCGTGCGCAGCATCGCGTGGCCCGCGTGCGCATGCGCATCGATCAGGCCGGGCAGCACGGCCTTGCGGCGCGCATCGATCGTGCGCGCGGCGCGGTAACGCGCCTGCAGTTCGTCGGTGCCGCCCACGGCGACGATGCGCTCGCCCTTGACTGCGACCGCACCGTTCTCGATCACGCGCCGCTGCGGGTCCATCGTGATCACGCAGCCGTTCGCGATCAGCGTGTCGATCGCTTCGCGGTCGTCCTCTCGCATGCCCCCTCGCTTGTCCTCGGTAGTCATCGTTCAGTGTCCTGTTGTGGTTCGATGGGTCTTGCTGCCATCCAGTGGCCGAGCAGCCGAGCGGCCGGGTGGAACCCCGGCGGCCCGGCGACGGCGTCATGCTCGAAAAACCGTCACGCCGAACCGACCGGCGCGGCGACCCGCGCCTTCAGCTTGCGCTGCACCGCGCTGATCACGACGAACACCAGCGCGTTCACCGCGAGCGCGACGAGCCCCGGGTTGATCGACGTCAGCGTGTTCGATGCGCCCGGGAACAGCGACGCGAGCGTCACGCCATAGTAGTTCGTCATCGCGATCACGATCGCGCCGGCGACGATGCCCGCGAACGCGCCTTCACGCGTGCCGAACGGCCGCTTCAGGAAGCTCGAGGCGAGCATCGGCACGAGCTGCGTGAGCAGGCTCGACGAGAAGATCGCGAGCGTGACGAAGGTCGCGCCGCCGCGCAGCACGAAGTAGACGACCACCAGCGTGAAGACCGGCAGCGCGATGCGCGCGACGCGCGTCACCTCGCGGTCGGTCGCGTTCGGTGCGAAGCCTTCGCGGTAGATGTTGCGCGCGATCGTCGTCGATGCATTCAGCATGATCAGCGATCCCGGCACCAGTGCGGTGAGCAGCCCCGTGCCGCCGACGATGCCGACGAACCACGCAGGGAACGTCTGCTTCACGAGCCGCAGCAAAGCGAGATCGGTCTGCGCGCCTTCGAGCCCGTGCACGGTCATCACGGCCGCGAAGCCGACGAGGAACAGGAACGCGATCAGCACCTGGTACAGCGGCATCAGGATCACGTTGCGGCGCAGCGCGCGCTCGTCCTTCGCGACGTAGATCGCGGTGAAGCCGTGCGGATACAGGTAGTAGCCGAGCGACGTGAGCAGGATCGTCGAGTTGTACCAGCTCAGGTTGAAGCCGTGCTCCGGCATGCGCAGCAGTTCGGGATGCGCGGCGTCGATCTTCGCGAACATCTTGCCGAGCCCGCCGTAGTAGTGCATCGGCAGGTACAGGCCGAGGAAGATCGCGATCGCGAGGATCAGCACGTCCTTGAAGATCGCGATGCTCGCCGAGCCGTGGATGCCCGACACGACCATGTACACGGCCATCAGCGTCGCGGCGATCCAGATCGCGGCCGCCTGCGGAATCAGCCCATATGACATCTCCGACACGATCACGCCGAGCCCGCGCAACTGGATCATCAGCAGCGACACCATCGCGAACACCGCGACGATCGACACCAGCACGCCGATCGCGCGGCTGTCGTACTTCGACGCGAAGTAGTCGGCGAACGACACGAGCCCGCGCGCCTTCGCGTAACGCCAGATCGCCGGCAGCATCCAGTAGCCGATCACGAACGCGAGGCAGCCGTACGACAGGATGTAGAACGCGGGCACGCCCTTGCTGTAGGTCCAGCCGCTCGCGCCGAGGAACGAGAACGTCGAGAACGCCTCGCCGGCCATCAGCAGGAACGTGAGCAACGAGCCGAAGCCGCGCCCGCCGACCGCCCACTGCTCGAGCGTGAGCTTGCGGCCGCGGCGCGCCATCACGCCGATGGCGAGCGCGAACACGGCGAACGCCGCGATGATGACGATCGACGCGTTCATCGCGCGTCTCCCGAACGGCCGGCGCGGGCCGCGTCGCGCTCGTCGAGATGGAACAGGATCGCGAGAATCGCGGCCGTGGCCGCCATCCAGACCAGGTTCCAGACGAGCAGGAACGGCAGCCCGAACAGCAGCGGACGCGCGTCGGCAAGCGAGCCGCCCGTATACATCCCGACGAACGGCAACGCCGCCAGCAACAGTTTCAGTTTCATGAGTGCCTCCTCCGGAAGACGCGCGTGTGCGTCAGAACATCAGAACTTCTGGCGGATGCCGACCACCACCGCCACCTGCGACGTCGTCGTCGATGCGCTGTCGGTGCCGTCGATCCATGCGTGGCCGACACCCGACGACGCCTTCTGGTAGAAGCCGTTCACGTACACGTCGGTGCGCTTGGACAACAGGTATTGCACGCCGGCCGATACCTGGTGGTAATGGCCGCTTTCGCTGGCGCGCGCGACCTGCGTATAGGTGTAGCCGGCCGCCGCCATCAGCGCGGGCGTGACCATGTAGCGCAGGCTGCCTTCGTAGTTGTTGAAACGCAGCGCGCCGCCCGTCGCCTGGCCGAAGTTCGAGCCCGTGTACAGCAGGCCGAGCGTTGCCTGCCCGATCGCGTAGCTGCCGCCCGCACCCCAGATCTGCTGGCGGATCGCGCTCCCGAGGCTCGCACCGAACACCGATGCCGACGACGGATAGTAGTTGTCCGAAGCAACTGCGCCGCTCGTGCTGACCGCCGGATGGTTCACGCGCGCATACGCGGCGCCCGCGTTGAGCGGCCCGTTCACGTACGTGACGCCCGCGCTCCAGCTGTTGTCGTTCGCGAAGCCGGTCGAGTTCGAGAAGCCGTACACGAGGTTCGCCTGCAGGCCCGCGATCGTCGGCGACACGTACTTCACCGCGTTGTTGAGACGGAACGTGTTGTTGATGTCGTCGTTGTCGAACGGGTGCGTCGAGTACTGCGCGAGGAAGCTGCTCATCTGCAGCGAACCGAGGATGTCCTGCGTCGAGTTGTACTGGCGGCCGAGCGTCACCGCGCCCCAGTTCGCGCCGCTCAGGCCGACCCACGCCGAACGCCCGAACATCCGGCCGCCCTGCCCGAGCGCGCCGTTCGCGACGTTGAAGCCGTTCTCGAGGCGGAAGTTCGCCTTCAGGCCGCCGCCGAGATCCTCGGAGCCGATCAAGCCCCAGCGCGGCCCCGATTCGTTGCCGCCCGTGAACTGCCACAGCGAATGGCCCTTCGCGTTGTTCGTGTAGGTCACGCCCGCGTCGACGATCCCGTACAGCGTCACCGTCGACTGCGCGTGCGCGGCGCCGGCGAACACCATCGCCATGGCCGCGCTCATGCACGCGGCGCCCGTCTTCCCACCCTTCATTCGCACCATCTCCGTCTTCTCCTCTCCAAACCTGTTCATCGATGTGTTGTGTTTTTTTGATCCTGCCCACACGCGCCGACCGGGTTGTATAGACAGTCGCTGGATGGTATCCAGCCGCAATCACATCAAGAAATGAAATGTTCAACTGGCCGGCAGTTGAAAATCGAATGAGAGGCGATGGAGGGGAAATGAGCGGGGGTCACGCGGCCCCGCAAGGGAAACGAAAGCACGCAGGCCCGCTGGACGCGGTGCGTTTTGATCGGACGTGAATGGCTTGCGTAAGCAAGCTGACGAAACGGCGACGCGTGAGGCGGCTATACGGTTTTCCCTGATAACCCGTGCATCGGCCGCCGCAACGCGGCGTCGAACGGATTGGTACGTGGCCCGATCGCGTCGGCCTGGCGCCGCAGCAGTTCGACGACCATCGGCATCCGGTCGTCACCGAGGCGTGACGCGAGCGTGCCGACGCTCAACGCGCCGACCGGATAACCGGTGCGATCGAGGATCGGCACCGCGACACCGGCCATCCCGTCGAGCACGCCGCTGTTGCGGCCCGCGTAGCCGAGCTGCCGCACGCGTTCGATCTCGGTACGCAGGTACACCTCGTCGAGCACGCCGTAGCCGCGAATGCGCGGCACGTTGAAACGGATCACTTCCTCGCGTTCGGCTTCCGGCAGGAACGCGAGGATCGCAAGGCTGCCCTGTCCGACACCGAGCGCGATGCGGCCGCCGATGTCGCCGGTAAACGAGCGGATCGGAAACGGCCCCTCGCACAGGTCGAGACACACGGCGTCGAAGCCGCTCTTCACCAGCAGGAAGATGGTCTCGCCGAGGCTGGCGCACAGCCTCAGCAGCGCGGGACGGCACAACGTGCGCATGCTGCTCGGGTTGCCGGCCTGCGCGGCGAGCGCGAAGAAATCGACACTCAGGCGGTACAGCTTCGACTGCTCGTCCTGTTCGACCATCCCTTCCGCGATCAGCGATTGCAGGATCCGGTGCGCGGTGCCCTGCGTGAGGCCGACGGCCTTTGCCAGATGCGTGACGCGCACGCCGTCCTGCTGCATGCCGGCCAGCGCGCGCAGGATCGCGAACGCGCGCTGCAGCATGCCGGTGCCCGGTGCGCCGGCCGCATCGGGCGCATCGACGGCGTCCTCGTCCGGGCGCGGCGCGCGTGCGGCCGGCGACGTTCCGGTCGAATGGGGTTCCTGCATGCCGGCTCTCCTCGATGATTTCATTGAACGGAATACGTGAACCGCCATTGTCGTCCCGCCGAAATTCCGCGGGCATCCGGGTGTGCACGGGATTGACGCGTGCATTTCGCGGCATTGCCACGCGCCACCCAGCGGAACGATTCGCTCGCGATTTCTCCAACCGTTCCGTTCAATGGAATTTTTCAGAAATTCCTCCCGTTCAGCAGAATTCGAAATTGACGCTCCGAAATATGGCTGGCTAGAGTCCGCCACATCGGTACACCGGCCACGCGGTGTGCGAACCCGGAGCTTCCCATGTCGTTTCTCACGCTTACGGATCTGACGAAAACCTTCGGCGAACTCACCGCCGTCGCCGACGTCAACCTGTCGGTCGAACAAGGCGAATTCGTGTCGCTGCTCGGGCCGTCCGGCTGCGGCAAGACCACCACGCTGCAGATGATCGCGGGCTTCGTCGACGTCACGCGCGGCCGCATCGCGCTCGACGGGCAGGACATCACGCACCTGAAGCCGAACCGGCGCGGGCTCGGCATCGTGTTCCAGAGCTATGCGCTGTTTCCGCACATGAGCGTCGCCGAGAACGTCGGCTTCGGCCTCGACATGCGCGGCGTCGACAAGGCCGAGCGCGCCGAGCGCATCCGTGCGGCCCTCTCGCTCGTGCGTCTCGACGCGCTCGCGCACCGCTTCCCGCGCGAGCTGTCGGGCGGCCAGCGGCAGCGCGTCGCGATCGCGCGCGCGGTCGTGATCGAGCCGCCGGTGCTGCTGCTCGACGAACCGATGTCGAACCTCGACGCGAAGCTGCGCGAGGACATGCAGTTCGAGCTGCGCGCGATCCAGCGCAAGATCGGCACGACGACGATCATGGTCACGCACGATCAGTCGGAAGCGCTGTCGATCAGCGACCGCGTGGTCGTGATGGAAGCCGGCCGCATCACGCAGACCGATACGCCGTACCGCGCGTACGAGCGCCCGGAGAACCGTTTCGTGTCGCAGTTCATCGGCAAGGCGAACCTGCTGCCCGGCACGATCGTCGCGCACGACGGCGATGCGATCCGCATCGACCTCGGTCACGATCTCGCGGAAACGGGCCGGCTCGCGCACCTGCCGGCGCGCGAGCGCGACATGCGCATCGGCGATGCGGTGTCGGTCTGCATCCGTCCCGAGAAGCTGCGGCTGTGCGCGCCCGACGCGGGCCGCTTCGCCGCGACCGTCACGAGCCGCTTCTTCCTCGGCAGCCAGTGGCTGTACCACGTCGACAGCGCGCTCGGCGAAGTGCTCGTGTGCTGCCAGAACGAAGGCGCGGAGCCGCTCGCGGAAGGCGCGCCGGTCGGGATCGACTGGCACAGCGACGCGGTGCGCGTGATGCGCCGGGAGGCCTGAATGCGACAGCCTGCCCGCCCACTCCCGAATGACGGCGCGCCGGCCACGCTTGCGGCCGCCACGGCCGCACCGGCCGCACCGGCCGCACCGGCCGCCGCCGATGCAATGTCCCCGCGCGCCGGCGGCGGCCACGCGCCGCGCGCGAGCTGGCGCGCCCACGCACCGCTGTGGCTGATGTGCGCGCCCGCGTTCGCGCTGTTCGCCGCGCTCGTGCTCGTCCCGCTCGCGATGACGTTCATGCTGACGTTCTACCGCTTCGATCCGGCCACCGGCCCGATCGCCGCGTTCCAGTTCGGCAACTACGCGGAAGTGCTCGGCTCGTCGTACTTCCACACGATCTTCGCGCGCACGTTCGGCATCGCCGCGCTGACCACCGCGATCTGCGTCGCGATCGGCACGCCGGAGGCATACGTGCTGTCGAAAATGCGCGACCCGTGGCGCTCGCTGTTCCTGCTCGCGATCCTCGCGCCGCTGCTGGTGTCGGTCGTCGTGCGCGCGTTCGGCTGGAGCATGCTGCTGAACACGAGCGGGCTCGTGAACCAGGCGCTCGGGCTCGCCGGCCTCGGGCCGTACAAGCTCGAATACACGACCTTCGCGATCGTGATCGCGCTGGTGCACGTGATGCTGCCGTTCATGGTGATCCCGGTGTGGACCGCGCTGCAGCGGCTCGATCCGCAGACCGAGCATGCGGCGCTGTCGCTCGGCGCATCGCCGTTCACGACGCTGCGCCGCATCGTGCTGCCGCAGTTGATGCCGGGCGTGCTGTCGGGCAGCCTGATGGTGTTCGGGCTGTCGGCGAGCGCGTTCGCGATTCCGGGCCTGCTCGGCGGACGCCGGTTGAAGGTCGCGGCCACGGCCGTCTACGACGAATTCCTCGGCTCGCTGAACTGGCCGCTCGGCGCGACGATCGCCGTGCTGCTGCTGGTCGCGAACCTCGTCGTGATGCTCACTTACTACCGCGTGCTCGAACGCCGCTACGCGCGCAGCCTCGGAGGCGCATCGCGATGAGAAAGAACGGCCCCTTTGCCCTCGCCTTCCACACGCTCGTGATCCTGTTCGTGCTCGCGCCGCTGGTGATCGTCGTGCTCGTCGCGTTCACGCCCGACGAGACGCTGACACTGCCGACACACGGGTTCTCGCTGCGCTGGTTCCGCGCGATCCTCGACTATCCCGACTTCGTCACCGCGTTCTTCAACAGCGTGAAGCTCGCGTTCGCGTCGGCGACGCTGTCGCTCGCGATCGCGCTGCCGGCGGGCCTCGCCATCGGCCGCGCGACGTTTCCCGGCCGCGCGTTCCTGAACGGGCTGCTGCTGTCGCCGCTCGTGATTCCCGGCCTCGTGCTCGGCATCGCGCTGCTGCGCTTCTTCGCGCTGATCGGCGCGACCGGCTCGTTCGCATGGCTCGTGCTCGCGCACATGGTCGTCATCACGCCGTTCGTGATGCGGCTCGTGCTCGCGTCCGTCGCGGGCCTCGACCGCAGCATCGAGCAGGCCGCGTGCTCGCTCGGCGCGGACCCGTGGACGACCTTCCGCCGCATCACGTTGCCGATGATCGTGCCCGGCATCACCGGCGGCTGGCTGCTCGCGTTCATCAACAGCTTCGACGAACTGACGATGTCGATCTTCGTCACGTCGCCGCAGACGGTCACGCTGCCGGTGCGCATGTACATGTACGCGACCGAGTCGATCGACCCGATGATGGCGTCGGTGTCGGCGCTCGTCATCTTCATCACCGCCGGCGCGATGCTGCTGCTCGATCGCGTGTACGGCCTGAACCGCATCCTGATCGGCCAACACTGATGACGACTTCCGTTTCCCGTTCCACCTGCATCCCGGACGACGGTGCGCAGTTCGTGCGCGTCGCCGAACGCGAACGTGCCGCCGTCGCGTTCACGCTGGACGGCCGCCCCGCGCTCGCGCTCGCCGGCGACACCGTGCTCACCGCGATCCTCGTTGCCCAGCGGCGCGTGCGCGTGAGCGAATTCAGCGGCCAGCCGCGCGCGGGCTTCTGCCTGATCGGCGCGTGCCAGGACTGCTGGGTGCGCACCGAAACCGGTGCGCGCGTGCGTGCATGCTCGACGCCGATCGCCGAAGGCATGCGGATTCTCACGTCCGCCCGGCCGGCCGCGACCGGAGACGCAGCGTGAGCGCCGCACCGCAACCGGTGATCGTCGGCGCGGGGCCGGCCGGCGTGCGCGCGGCCGAAGCGCTGGTCGACGCGGGGCTGCGCCCGGTCGTGATCGACGAGAACGCGCGCTGGGGCGGCCAGATCTACCGGCAGCCGCCGGCCGACGGCGCGTTCGCGCGCGGCAAGCGCACGCTGTACGGCTTCGAGGCCGCGAAGGCCGACGCCGTGCACCGGACGATGGCCGCACTGCTGCCGCATGTCGACTACCGGCCGAATACGCTTGCCTGGTCATGCGGCGCAGGCCGCGTCGACACGCTGCAGGATGGCCGCGAAGTGACGGTGCCCTACTCGCACCTGATCATTGCGAGCGGCGCGACCGACCGCTTGTTGCCCGTGCCGGGCTGGACGCTCGCGGGCGTCTATACGCTCGGCGGCGCGCAAGTGGCGCTGAAGGCGCAGGGTTGCGCGATCGGCCGTCGCATCGTGTTCGCGGGCACGGGCCCGCTGCTTTACCTCGTCGCTTACCAGTATGCGAAGGCCGGCGCGCAGGTCGCGGCCGTGCTCGACACGAGCCCGCTGCGCCGCCAGGCCGCTGCCGCGCCCGCGCTGCTGCGCATGCCGTCGACCTTCGCGAAGGGGCTCTATTACATCGGCTGGCTGCGCGCGCACGGCGTCGCGATCGAAACGGGCGTCACGCTCGAGCGCGTGCTCGGCGACCCGCACGTGACGGGAATCGCATGGCGCGCCGCCGGTGACGGCGCACCGCCGCGCCTGCTCGACTGCGACGCGCTCGGTCTCGGCTTCGGCCTGCGCTCCGAAACGCAGCTCGCCGATCTCGCCGGCTGCCGGTTCAGGTTCGACCCGCTCAACCGCGCATGGCTGCCCGAGCGCGACGCGGCCGGCCGCACGTCGGTGCGCGGCCTCTACGTCGCCGGCGACGGCGCGGGCATCGCGGGCGCCGACGCGGCCGAGGCATCTGGCCGGCGCGCGGCACTCGCGTTGCTCGACGACGCCGGCATCGCGTCGCCCGTGCCCTCCGGCAAACCCGACGGGGCGACGCTCGAACGCACGCTCGCGCGCGTCGCCGCATTCCGCGCGGGCCTCGAAGCGGCGTTCGCGCCGCCGGTCGAGCAGGCCGCACGCTGCGCGGACGACACGATCGTGTGCCGCTGCGAGGAGGTCGATGCAGGGACGCTGCGCCGCTGCGTCCGCGACGGCGCGGCAACGGAGCTGAACCGGCTGAAGGCGCTGACGC
Source organism: Burkholderia reimsis (assembly GCF_003294055.1). NCBI lineage: Bacteria > Pseudomonadati > Pseudomonadota > Betaproteobacteria > Burkholderiales > Burkholderiaceae > Burkholderia > Burkholderia reimsis. Next base: position 104,791 of record NZ_QMFZ01000007.1, on the reverse strand, counting down.
GCGTCGGAATGGGCCGCTGCCAGGGCCGCATGTGCGGCGACGCGGCCGCGCTCTTGCTGGCCGCCGAAACCGGTCGCCCGCTCGCCGACGTCGGACGGTTGCGTGCGCAACCGCCCGTGAAGCCGTTCCCGATCTCGGCCGCGCTGGCGGGCGACGATGTCGCGGCGATTCCCGACGAGGCACGCGATGAATGAGACCCGGCATTACGACGTCGCGATCGTCGGCGGCGGCCTCGTCGGCGCGTCGGCCGCACTCGCGCTGACGCGGCGCGGCTTGCGCACCGGGCTGTTCGAGCGGCGCGATTGCGGTGCGCAGGCGAGCGGCGTGAACTACGGTGGCGTGCGCTGCCAGGGCCGGCCCGCCGAGCAGCTGCCGCTCGCGCTGCGTGCGCGGCGCATCTGGGATCGCCTGCCCGAACTGATCGGCATCGACGGCGAATTCGTCGTGTCGGGCCACCTGCGGCTCGCGCGCAGCGACGCCGATCTCGACGCGCTCGATGCCTACGCGACGCTCGCCGGCGAACACGGCCTGCCGCTGCAGGTGATGCGCGGCGATGCGTTCCGGCGGCGTTACCCGTGGCTCGGCCGTGCGGCGCTCGGCGGCTCGCTGTGCGAGACCGACGGTCACGCCAACCCGCGCCTCGTGTCGCCCGCGTTCGCGCGCGCGGCCCGCGCGGCGGGCGCGGACGTGTTCGAGCACACCCCCGTCGACGACGTTCACCACGACGGCACGCGCTTTCACTTTCGGGCAGGCGGCCGCGCCTGCACCGCGACGTGGCTGATCAACTCGGCCGGCGCGTGGGCGAACACGATCGCCGAACGCTTCGGCGAAGCCGTGCCGATGGAGCCGATCTACCCGAACATGTGGGTGACCGAACCGCTGCCGCCGTTCATCACGCACAACCTCGGCGTGTACGGCGGCGGCGTGTATGCGCGGCAAGTCGCGCGCGGCAACTGCGTGATCGGCGGCGGGCGTGGCCGCGGCGACGGCGAATTCGGCCAGCCGTCGGTCGATACGACGCGCGCGGTGATGCGCGATGCCTGCGCGCTGCTGCCTGCGCTGCGTGACGCACTGCTGATCCGCACGTGGAGCGGCGTCGAAGGCTGCACGCCCGACCACAACCCGATCATCGGCGCGAGCCGCACGACGCCGCGCCTGCTTCATGCGTTCGGTTTTTCCGGCGGCGGCTTCCTGCTCGCGCCGGGCGTCGGCGACGTGCTCGCCGATCTCGTCACGACCGGCGAAACCGCCACCCCGCTCGATGCATTCTCGATCGGCCGCTTCTTCCGCGAAGCCGAGCCGACCGCCCCTTTCCGTCAAGAGGAGACCCACAAATGAAACTGCCCGCAACGATCGCGGCGGCCGCCGCCCTCTGCATCGCAGGTGCCGGCGCGCCCGCGTTCGCGCAAACGAAGACGATCTACGTCGGCATGAACGGCGGCCCGATGGAGAAGGCCTACACGAGCCAGGTACTGCCCGACTTCGAGAAGGCGAACAACGTGAAGGTCGTCGTCGTGCCCGGCACGTCGTCGGACGTGCTCGCGAAACTGCTCGCGAACCGCAACAAGCCGCAGATCCACGTCGCGTTCCTTGACGACGGCGTGATGGCGCGCGCGGTCAGCCTCGGCGTGTGCCAGAAGCTCGACGATTCGCCGGTGCTGAAGGAGTTGTATCCGTTCGCGCGGATGAAGGACGACGTCGGCGCGGGCGTGCAGCTCGGGATGACCGGCATCGCGTACAACAAGAAGCTGTTCGCCGAGAAAGGCTGGACGCCGCCGACGTCGTGGATGGATTTCGCCGATCCGAAATACAAGGGCAAGGTCGTGTTCCAGTCGGCGTCGAGCAGCACGTTCGGGCTGCACGGCTTCCTCGCGATCAACCGGCTGCTCGGCGGCAACGAGCAGAACGTCGAGCCCGGCTTCAGCAAGTGGGCGAGCACGGTCGGGCCGAACGTCGTCGAGTACATCCCGAACTCGGCGAAGATCTCGGAGATGGTGCAGACCGGCGAAGCCGGCCTGTTCCCGCTCACGCCGACCGGCGTCGGCGACCTGCAGGACAAGGGCATCCCCGTCGCCTACGCGAACCCGAAGGAAGGCCCCGTGCTGCTGCTCGTCGACCTGTGCGTGGTCGCGAACAATCCCGATCCGCAGCTCGCGCAGAAGCTCGCGCAGTTCCTGCTGTCCGCGCCCGCGCAGACGAAGGCGGCCGAGGCCGGCAAGCAGATTCCGACCAACCGTCTCGCGAAGATGCCCGCCGCGATGCAACAGAGCCTCGGCAATGTCGACGATCTCGTGCGCAAGGTGACCGTGGTCGACTGGACCGCGATCAACGCGCGCCGCGCGCAGTGGGATACGCGCTGGAACCGGCAGATCGAGCGGTGACGGCATGCCGGGCGCGCGGGCACGGCCGCGCGCCGCATGACCATCATTTGCGGGAGTGATGACACTCCCCTTTTTCTGCGGATTTGACCGGGGGCGCGGTGCCGACAACACTAGCCCGCAGTGCTGCAAAGACGGCACGCGCCCGCCCCCCTTCAGAGTCCGCCATGTACCCGACCGACACCGTGCAATCCCCGAGCGCCGCCCGGCCGCTCGCCGACCGGCAACTGCGCCGGATCGTCATCGCCTCCGTCGCCGGCAACGCGATGGAGTGGTACGACTTTTTCGTGTACGGCACGGCCGCGGCGCTCGTGTTCGGCCACGTGTTCTTTCCGCCCGGCGCGTCGCCGCTCGCGGGCAGCCTCGCCGCGTTCGCGGCATTCGCGCTCGGCTTCGTCGCGCGGCCGCTCGGCGGGATCGTGTTCGGCCACGTCGGCGACCGCTACGGGCGCAAGGCGTCGCTCGTGTGGACGCTGCTGATCATGGGCGCGTCGACCTTCGCGATCGGCCTGCTGCCGACCTATGCGCAGGTCGGCCTGTGGGCACCGGCGGCGCTCGTCGTGCTGCGCCTGCTGCAAGGCATCGCGTCCGGCGGCGAATGGGGCGGCGGTGTGCTGATGATCAGCGAGAACGCGCCGCCCGAGCAGCGCGGCTACTACGCGGCGTGGAGCCAGCTCGGCGTGGGCGGCGGCTTCGTGCTGTCGTCGGCCGCGTTTCTCGCCGCGCAGGCGCTGCCGGACGATATGTTCCGCACCTGGGGCTGGCGGCTGCCGTTCCTCGCGAGCATCGCGATCTTCGCGATCGGCATCTATATCCGCCGCCACCTGCCCGAAAGCCGCGACTTCGAGCAGGCCGGCCAGCGCGGCGCGCACACGCATCTGCCGATCGTCGAGTGCATCCGCCGCCATCCGAAGGAAATCCTGCTCGCGATGGGGCTGCGCGTGGCCGAGAACGGCGGCGCCTACATCTTTCTCGCGTTCTCGCTCGTCTACGGCAAATACGTCGGCATTCCGAACGGCGTGATGCTGACCGGCGTGATGATCGCGATGATCGTCGAGATGGGCGCGATGCTCGCGTGGGGCCGGCTGTCCGACCGGATCGGCCGCAAGCCCGTGTACCTGATCGGTGCGCTGAGCCTCGTCGCGTGCGCATTCCCGTTCTTCTGGCTGCTCGACACGCGCGCGACACCGCTCGTCTGGCTCGCGCTGACGGTCGGCACGGCCGTCAGCCACGGCGCGATGATCGGCACGCTGCCCGCGCTTGTCGGCGAGCTGTTCAGCACCGAGGTGCGTTACTCGGGCGTCGCGCTCGGGCATGAAGTCGCGTCGATCTTCGCCGGCGGGATGTCGCCGCTGATCGCCACCGCGCTGCTCGCGCGCTATCACGCATCGTGGCCCGTGTCGCTGTTTCTCGTCGCGCTCGGCCTCGTCACCGTCGCGACGCTGTGCATGATGCGCGAAACGCGGATCGTGAGCGCCGCTCCCGCAGCTCCCGCTACCGACACGCGCGGCGACACGGCGTGACCACGACGCTTCGATCCGCGCAAGCGGGCCGATCCGCACCGGCAGGCGGCGAACACGGCGGGGGGCGGCACGGCCGTCCCGGGCGCGTGCCGCCCGCCGCGCCCGCCACCCCGGCGCGCCGCCTAGTTGCCGCCCTCCCGCCGCGCGCCGTCGAACGCCGGCGCGAGCCCCAGGTGATCGAGCAAGCGCGCGAATTCGCCGAGCCGCTGCCGCATGTACGCGGGCACGTCGACCTCCGCGTAGTCGTGGAAGCCCGCACCCGTGCGCACGCCGTCACGCCCGGCTTCCATGTTGCGCACGACACTCGCGGCCGGCGCGAAACGCGGGCCGATCTCGCCGGCCAGATACTTCGACGCGTAGTACAGGATGTCGCAGCCGCCCCAGTCGATGAATTCGAGCAGCCCGAGCACCGCGAAGCGCGGGCCGAAACCGGTGCGGATCGCCGTGTCGATGTCCGCCGCGCTCGCGACGCCCTCCTCGACCATCCGTGCGGCCTCGTTCATCGCGAGCGCCTGGATGCGCGGCACGATATAACCGGGCGCCGGCCCGCAGATCACCGGCTTCTTGCCGACACGTTCGAGCAACGCGGCGAGCGACTCGACGACGGTCTGGTCGGTCGCATCGCTGCGGCTGATCTCGACGAGCGGCATCAGCAGCGCCGGGTTCAGCCAGTGCGCGTTCAGCATCCTCGACGGATGCGCGACGTGGCGTTGCAGCTCGGTGACGACGAACGTCGACGTCGTCGACGCGATCGTTGCATGCGCATCGACATGCGCGCCGAGCCAGCGCAGCGCGTCGGCCTTCGCATCGAGCACTTCGGGCAACGCCTCGAACACGATGCCGGCCTGCCGCACCGCATCGGCCGCACCGTCCCGGGCGACGAGCGCGATGCGCGCGACCACGGTTTCGGCCTGCGCGGCGTCGATGCGGCCGAGCGCGACCTGCGCATGCAGCGGCCTTTCGATCTCGTCGCGCGTGCGTGCCTCGAAGGCGCGCCATCCGGCCGCGTCGCGCGGCTTGAAGTCGACCAGCGTCACGTCGAGCCCCGCGAACGCGAACACGAGCGCGATCCCCTGCCCCATGCGCCCCGCGCCGAGCACGTGGACACGCGTCACATCGGCGCCCGCCCTCATGCCGCGTACCCCGCGTCGAGCAGCGCGCGCATCGCGTCCTTCGACAGCGCGGCGAGCCCGAGCCGCTCCAGCGTGCGGCCTTCCGCATACAGGTCGCGCACCGCGACCGCGCTCGCAATGCTCAGCAGCCCCTGCGCGACGGGCGTCGGCACACCGGCCCGGCGCCCGCACGACACGATGAACGACAGCCCGAGCCGGGTGTCTTCGAGCATGTAGCGATGCGTGCGCAGATCGATCTTCTCGCGCCAGTCGCCGCTATCGGTCAGCTTGCCGTGCGCGCCTCGCCCGTACATCCATTCGTCGCCGTCGGTCGCGTAGTGATCGGCGAGCGGGAAATGCGGCGCCGGGTAACCGAGCGCCTCGCGCACCGCGATGCGTTCGGCGTCGAGCGCGTTCGTCACGCGGCGGATCGACGGCTGCGTGCCTTCGTTGTGGATGTCCCATGCGTCGAAGTGCTCGAGCGGCCCGGCGTTCATCAGGATCAGCGGCGGATGGATCACTGGGCCCGCGTTCATCAACGCGCCGGACAACGCGTCCTCGACCCGTTCGACCGACGGATAACCCGCGCGCAGCACGTCGAACGCCCAGCCGGCCGCATTCGCCGGAAATACGCCGGTCGGCAGCCGCGTCGCGTATGCGCTGATCACGACGTCGTTGTCGCCGTGCCTGCGCACGAGATACGGCAGCGTGCCCGTCTCGGCGAAGGCGACGCGCGAACGGTTGCCGGCGTCGGCCGCCGCACGCGCGAACACGACGCTGCCGAACGTGCCGGGCGGCAGGAACACCACCTGGCCGTCCTCCAGCAGCGGCGCGACCTGCGCGGCGAGCGCATCGTGCGAAGTGGCCGGCAGCGGCACCACGACGAGCCGCGCGCCGCGCAGCGCGGCCGCGAGATCGCCGCTCAGGCGGATCGCGCCGGGCGCGTCGCCGAGCGGCACCGTCCGCTTGCCGCGATAGTCGGTCACGTTCAGCACGCCAAGCTCGCGCAGCCGAGCGTGCGGCGCGCGGTCGCGCCGCCACCACGTCACGTCGTGGCCCTTCTCGAACAGGTCGATGGCCGCCGCATGGCAGCCGTGGCCGCCGCCCAGAACACATACCTTCATCGTCTTCTCCCGGTGAATGAGTGCTTCCGAGACTACGCGTCCACCCCCGCCGCGTCGCTTCAAAACGCGCAACGGCACGCCCGTTCGCGCAACGCAATCGGGGCGACACGCACGAAACCGCGCCCCTGCATCCGATACGAGGTCCGTGAATGGATATCGCCCTTTCCCGCCATGCGCCGAATAGGCTCGGCACGCTGCACGCCCCCGACGAAGTCGAACGCGCGGTCGCGCACCGGCTCGGGCCGCACCGGATGGCCGCGCGCGGCCGCGATCCGTTTCATGCGGAGCTGTACGAAGTGCCGCTGCATCACGGCGCGCTGCTCGAACTCTGCTACGGCCGCGAAACGCGCATCGATTTCGGCGACGATGCCGGTCACTTCCTGTTCAGGCTGACGCTCGCCGGCGCCTGCGAGCTGCAGGCCGGCAGCGTCGTCGCGCGCGCCGGCCCGGGCAAGCTGACCGTATCGTCGCCCGCGCTCGCCAGCCGCCTGAGCACGAGCCCCGATTGCCGCAACCTCGTGCTGCGGCTCGAACGCGGCGCGCTCGAACGCAAGCTGCAGCACATGCTGCGGGCAACGCTCACGCGGCCGCTGCAGTTCGATCTCGCGGCCGGCGGCATCGGCACCGGCACGGGCGCCGCGCTCGTGCTGCCGACCTTCGAATACCTGTGCAAGCTCGGCGCACAACCGCGCATCGGCACGGCCTCGCCCCTCTTCGGCGCCGATCTCACCGCGTGGCTGATGTCGCTGCTGCTCACGCACCTGCCGCACTCGTACAGCGACGCGCTCGCACGCGGCACGCCGCCGTTGCCGGCGCACGTGCGCCGCGCGTGCGATCACGTCGACGCGCACCTCGGCGAGCCGCTCGCACTCGCCGCGCTGGCGGCCGTCGCGGGCGTCGCGCCCCGCACGCTGCAGCACGCGTTTCGCGCGTTCCTGCACACCACGCCGGCCGCCTACGTGCGCGAGCGCCGGCTCGCCGCCGTGCACGCGGCGCTGCAACGCGGCGACACGCGCAGCGTGACCGACGTGCTGATCGCACACGGCATCCATGGTTTCGGCCACTTCGCGAAGGCGTATGCGCGGCGCTACGGCCATGCGCCTTCCGTCACCGCGAGGCAATCCCGATGACGCACGCCGCAACCGGCCGCCCGGCGGCCCCGACCCGCGTGGAATCCGCGCCGCACGACAGCGACCTGTCCGAACTGCGCGTGCAGGATCTCGACCTCAACCTGCTGAAGACGTTTCGCGCGGTCTACGAGGAGCGGCATGTCGGCCGCGCGGCGCTGCGGCTCGGCGTCACGCAGCCGTCCGTCAGCCATGCGCTCGGCCGGCTGCGGCTGATGTTCCGCGACGCGCTGTTCGTGCGCACCGGCACCGGCGTCGAGCCGACGCCGCGCGCGCAACGGCTGGCGATCTCGGTCGACAAGGCGCTCGCGATCCTGCAGGACGTGCTCGACGAAGGGTCGCGCTTCACGCCCGACAGTACCCAGCGCGTGTTCCGCCTGCACATGAGCGATTTCGCCGCGAGCGCGTTCCTGCCGACGCTGCTCGCCGCGTTCGACCGCCGTGCGCCGGGCGCGGTGATCGAGACGCTGCACGTCGACGAATGCCAGCTCAACGTCGCGCTCGAATCGGGGCGCATCGACTTCGCGCTCGGGCATTTCGCCGACGCGTCGAGCCACTTCCAGCGCACCGCGCTGCTGCACGAGCGCTGCGTGCTGCTGATGCCGCGCCGCACCGCGCAGCGCGTCGCGCTCCCCGACGATTACGTGCTCGATGGCGAGGCGCCCGATACATTGCGCTTCGTCGCGGTCACGTCGCATCCGCAATCGATGCAACTGCTGGAACGGCATGGGCTGATGCCGCGCGTGCGCGCGGCGCTGCCCGATTTCATGGTGGTGCCCGCGCTGCTGCGGGACGGCGACTATGCGCTGATCCTGCCGGAGACGATCGCGATCACGTTCGCGGCGCGGCAGCCGTGCGCCCTGTACGAGATCGCCGGTGCCGGCGAATGGGCCGTCAACGCGTACTGGCACCGGCGCTTCGACGCGGACCCCGGCCATCGCTGGTTGCGCGCGCTGCTGCTCGAGCTGTTCCACATCGGCGAGCTGGCGCCGTTCGACGCATGGCTCGCGCCGCAGCCGCCCGCCTGCGCATGACGGCGCGAAGGGCTCGGACGGCGCAAGCGGGCAGCGGCGCGCGCCGGTCAGAACGACGTAAGGATGCCCGCGACGATCGAGCTCGCCGTTGCACCGGGCTTGGCGACCGCGACGCCGCCGCCCGCCGCGCCGTTGACGACGAAGCGCGCATGCGCGCCGTTGCGCACCATCGCGGCGCCCGTGTACAGCACCGTGCGCTTCGACAGCGGATAGTCGAAACGGATGCCGTACGAATCGGCATTGCCGTCGCTGTCCGCGACCTTGCGGTAATGGCCGACGCTCAGCAGCAGCGACGCACGCCCGATCGGCACCGTCGCGCTCAGTTCCATGATGTCGCTGTGCGGATACGCGCTCTGGCTGTCGATCGCGGTCGCGACGTCGGGGCCGCCGCGATGGCGCAGGTACAGCGCGGCGACCTTCACGACATTGAAGTCGTACGAAATCGCGCCGAGCGTGTAGTTGCCGTTCGCGGCCGGGCTCGTGTCGCCGAGCGCGGCCGCGGCCACCGGGCTGAACTTCTGCTGCATGTAGTCGATGTCGACCGACAGGCCGCCGCGCACGTAGTTGAGCCCCGCGCCGTACGTATCGCCGAGCGTCGCCGGCTGCCCGGCCGCGCCGTTGGTGCCGCGCGCGGCCATCGCGCGCAGCATGAAGCCCGCGTAGCGCGGCGACGTATAGCGCATCGAGTTGCGCACGCGCAGGAACGCGGGCCCGACGAAGTTGTTCGTCGCGTTGCCCCACGCGAGCCCCGCGCCGAGTCCGGGCAGGCTGTACGTGACGAGCGTCGTGTGCAGGATCGTGTAAAGCTCGCCGAACTGCACGCCGCCGAACGGCCCCGTGATGCCGACCCACGCTTCGCGGCCGAACAGCGCGCTGCTGTTCGACCGCGCACCGCTGGCCGCGTTGAAGCCGTCCTCCAGCTTGAAGATCGTCGCGTAGCCGCCGCCGAGATCCTCGACGCCCTTCAGCCCCCACTGCGAAGCGAACAGGTTGCCGCTGCCCATGCGCGTCACGTGGTTCGGCCCGGCGTTCGCGTATTCGATCGCGGTGTCGACGCGGCCGTAGAGCGTCACGCTCGATTGCGCGAATGCGGGCAGCGCCGCGCAGGCCAGCAGCGCGGCAAGCGGTACGGCAAGCCGGTCGGCCCGCCTGTTCGGTTGGTTCATCGTCGTCGTCCCGTAGAAGTTCCGGCGCCTGTCGGTATCGCGCCGGCTGGTGTGAAGCGCGTTCGCCGCGAAGGGCCAACGCAGCCGATCAAAAACGGGCCGAGTCTAGGAACGACAATTTCGGACGTCGACGCAATGCGCTCTATAACGCTTATAGATGCGCCGCATGATGCGCGCGCGCCCCGCTGCAAGCGCGCCGCGCGGCGGCCAGGGCGCGCAACCCTGGTGTTTTCTTTATCCGGGTCGGTAGATGCCCGTGTGGCGCGGCTGTCACTCCGGCTATGGCGGCCGGATTTGGCCGACTACGCTGCGTCTCCGACACGTGCCCTCCGCACGCTTTCGCGCCGCGACGGCGCCCGGCCCGCGAGGCCGATGCCGCGCTTATCCACCGCCCGCTCCTGGAGAATCCGCATGTCCGCATCCACGGCCCGCGCTGCCGACGGCAAGCGCTATACATACGAATGGTATGTCGTCGTCATCTGCATGCTCGCGTACGTCTTTTCGTTCGTCGACCGCCAGGTCCTCGTGCTGATGATCGAGCCGATCAAGCGCGACCTGCACCTGTCCGACACGCAGTTCAGCCTGCTCAACGGCTTCGCGTTCTCGCTGTTCTATGCGGTGATGGGGCTGCCGGTCGCGTATCTCGCCGATCGCTACGCGCGCCCGCGGATCATCTCGCTCGGCATCGCGCTGTGGAGCGTCGCGACCGCCGCGTGCGGCCTCAGCCAGCATTTCGTGCAGATGTTCATCGCGCGCATGGGCGTGGGCGTCGGCGAGGCCGCACTGTCGCCCGGCGCGTATTCGATGCTCGCCGACTACTTTCCGAAGGAGAAGCTCGGGCGCGCGATCGCCGTGTATTCGCTCGGTTCGTTCATCGGCGGCGGCGTCGCGTTCCTGATCGGCGGTTACGTGATCGCGCTGCTCAAGCATGCGAGCGCGTTCACGCTGCCGGTGGTCGGACAGGTGCATGCGTGGCAGGTCACGTTCCTGATCGTCGGGCTGCCGGGGCTGCTGGTCGCGCTGCTGTTCGCGGCGACCGTGCGCGACCCGCAGCGCAAGGGGCTCGCGCAGGATCGCTCTGGCGCCGTGCGGCGCGTCTCGATGCGCGATTCGCTGCGCTTCGTCGGCACGCATCGCGCGACCTTCGCGTGCCACTACCTCGGCTTCTCGTTCTACGCGATGACGCTGTACTGCCTGCTGAGCTGGACGCCCGCGTTCTATATCCGCTGCTTCGGGATGACGGCCGTCGAAGCCGGCTACACGCTCGGCATCGTGCTGCTGGTCGCGAACACGGCCGGCGTGTTCTGCGGCGGCTGGCTCAACGACTGGCTGCTGCGACGCGGCCGCGGCGACGCGCCGATGCGCGCCGGCGCGATCGGCGCCGCGTGCATGGTGATTCCCGCGACGCTGTTCACGCAACTCGACTCGCTGCCCGCTTCGCTCGCGATGCTCGTCGTCGCGATGTTCTTCGCGTCGTTCCCGATGCCGACCTCGACCGCCGCGATGCAGACGCTCGCGCCGAACCAGATGCGCGCGCAGATCTCCGCGCTGTTCCTGCTCGTGTCGAACCTGATCGCGCTCGGGATCGGTACGACCGTCGTCGCGCTGTTCACCGATCGCGTGTTCGGCGCGCCGGCGGCGGTCGGCCATTCGATGTCGATCGTCAACGTCGCGGCGGCCACGCTCGCCGCGTTGCTGCTCGCCGCCGGCTGCCGGCACTATCGCCGCAGCCTCGATCGCGAACGCGGCCATGCGTCGGCAGCGGCACCGCAGGCAACCGAGGCGGGCAACGCAATCGCCGCGCGCTGAACGACGGGCACGCTCCGACGCCGACCATCATCCATCCCACTGATTCATGCATCGCTTTTTAATCGATTTGATTTATGCGATGCCCGTCCCTATTCTCGATCGCATGACGGCGCGGTGTCTGCCGCGCCGCTTTCCTCATACCCCACGGAATTTCCCATGCAAGCGAACCGCCACCAGGTCCGGATCGACGCGCTGATCGACGCGGCGCAGGACATCCGCTGTTTCCGGGTTTCGCGCATCGACGGCCAGCCGTTCGACGCGTACGAACCCGGTGCCCATATCGACGTCACCGCGCCGTCCGGCGTCACGCGGCAATACTCGCTGTGCGGCAACCCCGACGAGCGCGGCAGCTATCTGTTCGCGGTGAAGAAGGAAGCGCAGTCGCGCGGCGGCTCGCGTTCGCTGCACGACGATGTGCAGGTTGGCGCCGAGCTGTCGATCGGTACGCCGCGCAACCTGTTTCGTCTGACGGATGACGCGAGCGAGCACGTGCTGATCGCGGCCGGTATCGGCATCACGCCGCTGCTGTCGATGGCGTATGCACTGCACCGGCGCGGCGCGCGCTACCGGTTGCATTACTTCGCGCGCAGCCGCGAGCACGCGGCCTTCGTCGACGAACTGTCGGCCGAGCCGTTCGCGTCGCACGTGACGTTCCACTACGGCGTCGAGCCTGATGCGCTCGTGGCCGAACTCGGCCGCTGCATCGCGTCGATCGATCTGAAAGCGCATGTCTATACGTGCGGCCCCGGGCCGTTCATGGATGCCGTTGTCGCAGCCGCGGCCGAGCGCATCCCGGGAGATGCGATTCATCTCGAACGCTTCGCGGCGGAACCGTCCTCAGCCGTCACCACCGCGGATGCCGCTCAGGCGGAAGGCTTCGAAGTCCGGCTGCAGCGCAGCGGGCAATCGGTGCGCGTCACGCCCGACACGTCGATCGTCGACGCGCTCGCGCGGATCGGCGTCGAAGTTGATACATCATGCGGCGAAGGCGTATGCGGCACCTGCATGGTGCCCGTCATCGACGGCGAACCCGATCATCGCGATCACTGCCTGAGCAAGGCCGAGCGCGCGAGCAACACGGTGATCTGCTGCTGCGTATCGCGCGCGCGCTCGGCGGTGCTCGTCCTCGATCTCTGACGCGCCCTACAATGACTTACGGCCAATATGACTGTTTGATACGAAACGTGTACGGACAGTCATACGGAATTGACCGTGAGTCTCTCAGGCCAGCCCGGCCGCAGCAGCCCCTCCCCGCGTATCACGTCAGTCTTCACGGTCGGTTAATCCGTTCGTCCGTATCGCCCGGCTTATCTGCGCGATGCACCGGGCGCGGCGTTCAGCGGTCAATCCCGATTCGCTTCGATGATCTGCTCAAGTGCATTGGCATCGTCCGTGGGCTCCTCCGTGCCGCGAAAGATGCAGACCTCGGTGTGCCCGTCTCGGAACACGTCCACCTCTACCCGCATCCCGACCACCGTGACCGAAACCAGCACCGTATCCGGTCGATTGCGGCTCAGGGTGTAGTGAATCTTCGCGGAGTCGAGCTGGTCGAGCAGATCGAACAATGTGTTTGTGGTCATGTCGGGCACCTATTTCTTGAAACGGTTATCGTTGAGCAACTTGAGCGCCTTACGCGCCTCTTTGATGCCATCGCTCGCATCGCCTTGAATCTCGTTGAGCGTCGAATTCAGATACTGGCCGGGGAACTCGCGCAACACCGAGCCTTTGCACTCGGCCTTGATGATGTCGCAGGCCATCATATCGCCTCGGTCGATGCCCGCGACTTGAACCGCGTCTCCCAAGACATCTGGCGAATAATCGAATGGAGATACCTCGCTGAGCGAAGTCGAATCAGCGAAGCCCGCGCCGCCCGCAAGCGCGGCCGCACCACCTGCACCGCTGCCAGCAACAACACTTTGTAGATAGCTCATGAGTTCGCCCGCAGACACATCGCTGGGTGTCGCCCAACCAGGCAAGGGCTTGTCGACCGGTAGCGCGGCCATTCCCGGCACGCTGGCGAACCTGTTGGCTTTTGGGAATGGCGGGGTTGTGGGAGAACCTCCAGCCGAGCCTCCACCACCAACCGCCTGTCGTTCGATCTGTACCGCCACGCGCCCATCTTCGATGGCTGCCTTGAGCGCATCGAGCGGCGTGCCTTGGAACGCGTCTAGGCCAAGTTGGCGAAGGTACGTCAGCGCGTTCGCGGTCAGCCCTGTGTATTTCGGCCAGTGCAACATCAAATCGGACATATCGCTGCGTTGGCTAGCCGAAGGAACTGCACCGGCCGAACCTGCCGTGCGCGTCAGCGTAGCGCGCTTTCCAGAACCCAGATCAATAGTCACTGAAGCCATGAATCCTGTTCTCCGTATCGGCTTCGCAGGACATAACGTTGCTCTCTCAACGTTAGGCCCAGCACTTCGAAGCCCATACTTTAGCAAGAGTGTCCGGACGGACGGCTTCGGGTCAGAGTACTCGCGATGGATCAAAGCTTCATCTTGTACCGATTGCCGTACCAGCCAGCGCCACGAACTCGCACCTGAACGGCGCGCTCGCCATGCCATTGCTGCGACGCTTGCAACTTCGCGGCGAGGCCCGGCACCCTCCACCCTTTCTCCAAGCGTTGTGCGATGAACGGATCGATCGGATGGGCTTCGGTGTAGCGCCAAATTGCGCCAACAGGCAGGTCGACTAGAGTACCGCCTCAGCAAGGCCGAACGCGCGAGCAACACGGTGATCTGCTGCTGCGTGTCGCGCGCGCGCTCGGCGGTGCTCGTCCTCGATCTCTGACACGCTCACGCGGAAGCCGCCGCGCACACCCCGGCCGTCACGCGTCGTCGAACCGCTCGACGATCTCGGCAAGCAGCGCACGCATCCACGCGTTGCCCTCGTCCTCGTGAAAGTGCTCGTGCCAGTGCATCGTCACCGGCGCGGGCGGCAGCGTGACAGGCAGGTCGTACAGGCGGAACGCGTTGTCGCGATTCAGGATCTGCGCGAGCCGCTTCGGCAGCGTCGCGTACAGATCCGTGACCGACAGCACGCTCGGCAGCGCGACGAAGTGCGGCACCTCGAGCGCGATGTTGCGGCCCACGCCCTGCGCGCGCAACGCGTCGTCGAGCGCGTGGTGGCTGTGCTCGACCGATTTCACGTTGACGTGCGCGGCGCGCACGAATTGCTCGAGGCTCAGCGCGCCGCCGCTCGGCAACCCGCGCCGGCGGCCCGTCATGCACACGTAGGTTTCCTCGAACAGCATCTGGTGACGCGTGCGCGGCATCAGCTCCGGCAGGTTGCCGATCGCAAAATCCAGCCGGCTCGCGCGCAGCGCTTCCTCGATCTCCTCCACCGGCAGCGGCTGCACGCTCAGCGTCACGCGCGGCGCGCGCTCGCGCAGCGCCTGGCAGATCGCGGGCAAGTACGCCATCTCCCCCGCATCCGACAGCGACAGCCGGAACGTACGCGTGCTGGTCGCCGGATCGAAGCGCTCCGCGTAGCGCAGCGCCACGCGCACCATGTCGAGCGCCTTGCCGACGATGCCCGCGAGTTCGAGCGCGACCGGCGTCGGCTGCATGCCCGAGCGCGTGCGCACGAACAGCGGATCGTCGAACAGCGTGCGCAGCCGGCCGAGCGAATAGCTGACGGCCGGCTGCGACAACGCGAGCCGCTCGCCGGCCTTCGTCAGGCTGCGTTCCTCGACGATCGCCTGGAATACGCGCAACAGGTTCAGATCGAGATGATCGACCGACGTCATGACCGCCTCCACTATCACTATTCGTCAAATTGATGCGTGAACGCATTCTAAATCAGTGAAGCGGATTTTTATGCAGGGGCGCGCAATCGCCGTCAGGCTTCCGGGCGATGGAACATCTCGTGGATCACGCCGCGCAGCCACGCAATGCCCGGGTCCGCCGCGAACTGCACGTGCGTGTGCATCTGGATTTCGATCGGCGGCAGCACGAACGGCAACGGAAAGATCCGGAACGCGCGGCCGCGGTTGAAGCGCTCGGCGACGCTGCGCGGGAAGATGATCGCCAGATCGGTGTGCTGCACGATCTCCGGCGCGACGATGAAGTGCGGCAGCCGCAGCACGACGGTGCGCTCGACTTGCAACTCGTCGAGCCACTTCTCGACCATCCGGTGGCCGGTCGCATTGCTGCTCGCGTAGATGTAGCGCAGCGCGGTCAGGTCCTCCTGCGTCGGCGCGCGCTTGCGCAGCGGATGGCCGGCCCGCACCATGCACACGTGCTCGTCCGAGAACAGCGTTTCGCTCACGCAGCCGGGTCCCGGATCGGGCACGTAGCCGAGCGCGAGATCGATCTCGCCGCTGCGCATCGCAGCGCCGACCGCGTCGACGGTTGCGCTCGCGATATCGACGCGAATGCCGGGTGCGACGTCCGCAAGCCTCGCCAGCAGCGGCGGCAGGAAATAGAACTCCGACATGTCGGACATCGACAACCGGAAGGTGCGGTTCGCGGTGGTCGGATCGAAGTGCGCGACCTGCTGCACCGCGAGATCGATGATGCCGAACGCGCGCGTCAGCGGGCCGTGCAGCTGGCGCGCCGTGTCGGTCGGCGCCATGCCGGTCGGCGTGCGCACGAACAGCGGATCGTCGAACAGGTTGCGCAGCCGCCGCAACGCGTGGCTGACGGCCGGCTGCGTGAGCCCGAGCCGCTCGCCGGCCGCGGTCAGGCTGCGCAGCTCCGAGATCGCGAGAAACACGCGCAGCAGGTTGAGGTCGGTGACGACCGGACGGGATTGGGTCATGGCGCTCGTGAGCCGCGGCGGGGGCGTCGACGCGGCGGACCCGCAATCGCGCGACGCGGCGCCGACTACTCGATCGATGTTATCTCAAAACTATCGCTCGTCATCGGGAAATGTGGCGTGGCGCCGGTGAACGGCGGCAGCGCGTCGAAGTCCCTGCGCATCAGCAGCCGGACCGGCGACGCCAGCGCGTGCTCCAGCGCACCGGCATCGTCGAACACGACCTTGTTGCGCTGCATCGCATCCGCGCGCGGCACCGGCAGCGCGGTCCGGTAATCGATGCGCGTATAGATCTCGATCGCGCGGATGCCCGGCAACTGCGCCATCAGCGGCGGATGATGATCGAGATAATGCGACAGCCACGCGTTCGGGTCCGCGGCTTCGCCGTCGTAGCTGACGAGGTAGGTGCAGCTTTGCGCGGCCGCGCGCGGGCCGGCCAGCGGGATCGGGCGTACGGCCATCGCCTGCTGGACGACGCGCCGCCCGGCTGCCTGCCAACGCGCGACGCACGCGTGCGCGGCCCCCGTCGGCGCAAGCATCGCTTCGAGCGTGCCGAGTTCGGCAAAGTAGCCTTGCACCACGCATGCCGGCGACGGCGGGCGCGCGACGGGGTCGGCGCGATCGGCGGCCAGCGCGGCGGGCCGATGCACGACCAGCCGCGTCAGCCCGGGCACCGCGCGCAGCGCCGCCATCGCATCATCGAGGCCCGGTGGCGGCCCGCCGGCGTCATCGTCGCCACCACGATCGACGATCAGGAACAGGCAAATGTCCATCCGTCACCCCGCCTGCGCGGCCAGCGGATGCGCGAGCCGGTGGAACGCGCGGCCGAAGTAGATCAGCCCGTCGGCCGCCGCATGCAGCGCGATATGGTCGACCTCGACGAACATCACCGAATGCGAGCCGACCGTTTTGCTGTCGATGATGCGTCCTTCGAGGCTGACGTTCGCGTCGGCCAGCACCGGGACGCCGGTTTTCCCGTCCCGCCAGCGCGCATCGTCGAAACGCGTGTCGCCCGGCGCCATGCCGGCGAACGCCCTCGCGACCTCCTGGCACGCGGACGGCAACAGGTTGATCGCGACGCGCCCGTTGCCGTGCATGATGTCGTGCGCACGGCTGCCGCGGTTGACGCACACCAGCATCGTCGGCGGCGTGTCGGTCACCGAGCACACCGCGCTCGCGGTGATGCCCCAGCGGCCGTGCACGCCGTCGGTGGTAATGACGTTGACGCCGGCCGGCAGGCGCGACATCGCCTCGCGAAAGTCCTGGCGCATGTCGTCGTGGATCGTTGCATCGTTCATCTCGAGCTCCTGCTGCGAAGAATCGGCGCGATCGCCGGTCACGGATACGGTGTCACGGGTGCGATGCCGGCAAACACGGCACCGGAGCCGTCATAGGTCGCCTCGCCGAGAAACGCGTGCTGCGTGACCACGATCGAATCGCGCACCAGTTGCTGCAGCCGGTTCTCGCGATAGATCGCGGCCGTGCCCGCCAGTTGGTACGCCTGCATCACGACCTTCGCGCACACCTGCGCCGCGTGCGTCGCGCTCAGCCGCAGCAGGTTGGCCTGTTGCGGCGACACCGGCCGGCCGGCGGCCAGCGACGCCCACGCGGCCTCCGCCGTCTCGTAGAAAAACGCGCGCGCGCTGCGCCAGTCGGCCTCGGCCTTCGCGAGGCCCTCGCGGTAGTACGGACGATCGGCGAGACGCGGCGCACCGGTCGTCGTCTTCGTCGCGCCCGACATGGCGGTGAGCAGGTCGAGCGCGGCGCGCGCGATGCCGACGTTGACCGCCGCATGCACCTGCGCCTGGTAAGCGACCGCCGGATAGCGGTACAGCGGCTCGTCGACGGTCGGCTCGCCGCCGCGCACGAAGGTCCAGGCTTCGTCGACGAACTGGTCGTTCAGCGCGAGATCGTGACTGCCGGTGCCCTGCATGCCGACCACACGCCAGTTCTCGACGATCTCGACGTCGTCGGCGCGAAACACGGCCGTGAACGGCTTGCCCGGCGCCTCGCCGTCGGCTGGCGCACCGCCGATGCCGACGCCGATCCAGTCCGCGCCCTTGCAGCCGCTCGCGAAGCGCCAGCGCCCCGTCACGCGGTAGCCGCCCGGCGCGCGCTGCGCCGGCTGCAGCGGGTACAGACCACCGGCGAACACCTGGTCGGGACCGTCCGCATAGATCGTGCGTTGCGTGTCGAGCGGCAGCGCGGCGAGATAGGTATTGGCCGAACCGAATGCCGCGACCCACGCGGCCGACCCGTCGGCGACCGCGATCCGTTCGAGCATCGCGAGGAACACGTGTGGCGGCAGCGCGTCGCCGCCAAAGCGGCCCGGCGTGCCGGCGCGGAAGATGCCCGCGCGCTTCATCATCGCGATCACGTCGCGCGGCACATGCGACAGCCGGTCGAACTCGTCGCGCCTGCGTTCGACTTCGGCGATCACCGCCTCGAGAGGCAGCGGCGAGCGGTCGGCCGGTTGCGGTGACGCGGGCACGACGGCACGAATGGCGGAATTGGCTTGCATGGTGACTTCCTGAAAGGGCGAAGGGTTTAGGGCCTGTTCACGCTAATAACGGGCTTGCGCTGGCCCCACGAATAAATCGTTCCAAACAGGGGAACGTGCCTTTCCGCCCACATTGCGGCGTCGTGCGTCGCTTGTCCCCCAAGGGGACTTCCTTCGGGGCGTTTGGCGCGGCCAAACGGCGCTCCGTACTCCTTGCACTGCGGGCGGAAAGGCACGTTCGCAAGCCCGTTATTAGCGTGAACAGGCCCTAGACGAAAGGCGTGGCGACGGTCAGCGCGAGCGGGCTGCATCGCGCATCGCCTTCGGGTGGGTTTCCGGCGCGATGCAGGTCGCGACGACCGTGATCGCACCGAGGATCACGAGATAGATGACGATCGGCGTCGCGCTGCGGTAATGCGCAAGCAGCGCGGTCGCGATCACCGGCGACAGCCCGCCGCCGAGCACCGACGCCATTTCGCGGCCGATGCCGAGCCCCGAGAAGCGCAGGTGCACGGGCAGCAGTTCACTGATGAACGCCGGCTGCGCGCCTTCGAGGATGCCGATCGCGACGCTGTTCGCCAGGATCAGCGCGACGATCACGTGCGAGAAGCGGCCCGACTGCAGCAGCGTGAAGTACGGATACGCGATCAGCACGACGGCGACGGCGCCGAGCAGGTAGACCGGCTTGCGGCCGACCCGATCGGTCAGGCGGCCCGCGAACAGCGTCACCGGAATCATCAGCAGCATCGAGATCACGAGCCCGCTCAGCAGCCACGAAGCATCGAGGCCGATGAACTTCCCGTATGCGAGCGAGAATGCGAAGAACAGATACGACACCGCGCCTTCGCCGAATCTCAGCCCGAACACCGTCAGCACCTCGCGCGGGCATTCGCGCAATACGTCGACGAGCGGCGTCGCGCTGGCCTTCTGCGTCGAACGCGCTTCGGCGAATTCCGCGCTTTCGCCGATCGAGCGGCGCATCCACAGGCCGAACCCGACCAGCACGATGCTCGCGAGGAACGGGATGCGCCAACCCCAGCGCTCGACGTCGGCGGCCGGCAGCTGCTGCACGAGCAGGAACGCGGCGGTCGACAACACGAAGCCGAACGCCGCGCCGCACGGGCTCCACGCGGCCAGCGCGCCGCGCCGCCCGGCTGGCGCGTTCTCGTGGATCAGCAGGATGCTGCCGCTCCATTCTCCGCCCGCGGCGAGCCCCTGCAGCACGCGCAGCAAGACGAGCGCGACCGGTGCAGCGATGCCGATCTCTCGATAGGTCGGCAACAACCCCATCCCGACCGTCGCCGCGCCCATCGTCAACATCGTCAGCATCATCACGGTCTTGCGGCCGTAACGATCGCCGATGTGCCCGCACAGCAGGCCGCCGATCGGGCGCGCGACAAAGCCGACCGTGAAGCCGCCGAACGCCGCGATCGTGCCGGTCAGCGGATCGCTGCCGACCGGAAAGAACAGCTTGCCGAACAGCAGCGCGGCGGCCGTCCCGTACAGGAAGAAGTCGTACCATTCGAGTGCCTGCCCGAGCACGGCCGTAGTGACCGCGCGTCGAACCGAATGCGTGCTGCGGGAAGCGGGCAACGCAACCGCAGACAGGGGCGCCGATGAGTTCATGTGGAGTCCGAATAGAGTCAGTTGTCCTGCCGGTCCGGCATCCGGCGGCAGGTCCGCGATCGAATCTGTTCACTGCGTCCGACCACGATAAGAGCGCAGCCGGACCCGGTCAAATTCCCGCCAAAAATGCCGCCCATGAATCGCATGCATGGTCGCGACGCATCGCGAGTCACCCGCGTAATTATTCATCCGGCTTATTTGACTGCATTTTTTAGATCAATTTGACGGATGGAATCGCGACGACGAAACTGGTTCCGCTATCCGCACGAGGTCCGTCCGACCGGGCCTTGCGCTTCCTCGCGACTTTTTCCCCACGACAACGATGAGCGACATTCCCTACCAGACGATCGACACCAGCGCGTTGCACGGCCTCGCGCAACCCGACCGCATCGCACCGGCGATGTATCACGATCCCGCGTTGTTCGAAGCCGAGCTCGAGCGCATCTTCTACCGCACCTGGATCTGGGTCGCACACGAGAGCGAGCTGCCGAACCCGGGCGACTTCATCACGACGACGATCGGCCGCCAGCCGGTGATCGTCGTGCGCGACAAGACCGGCGAGATCAACGTGCTGCAGAACCGCTGCCGTCATCGCGGCGCGACCGTCTGCGAATCGCACAAGGGCAACGCAAAGGGCTTCACGTGCCCGTATCACAGCTGGTCGTACGCGCTCGACGGCACGCTGCGCGCGCTGCCCTACGGCGACGGCTACGAAGGCGTGTGCGAGAAAGGCGACCTGCCGCTCGTGAAGCTGCGCGTCGGCGTGTACCAGGGGCTGGTCTTCGCGAGCTTCAACGACACGATCGAGCCGCTCGAGGATTTCCTCGGCGGCGCAAAGCCGTGGATCGACCTGTTCATGAAACAGGGCGCCGGCTACCCGATCAAGGCGAACGGCGAGCACAAGTTCAAGTTCAAGGGCAACTGGAAGATCCAGCTCGAGAACACGACCGACCTCTATCACTTCCCGGTCGTGCACAAGTCGTGGATGAAGTCGATCGACGACGAGACGGCCGCCGCGATCACGAGCTTCATGACGAGCGAGGACGCGTTCTGCCGCGGGCTCGGCAACGGCCACAGCCTCGCGGTGCTGATGCCCGAGCTGATCGACCTCGACGAAGACGACGGCGCACCGCTGCCCGAGCGCTTCGCGCCGCTCGCGGCGAAGCTCGCCGAGCGCCACTCGCCGGACGAAGTGCGCCGCATCGTGCGCTCGCTGATGGGGGTCGGCTTCAACCTGAACCTGTTCCCGAACCTCGCGCTGTCGATGGCGTTCTTCCGCGTGCTGCGGCCGATCGCGGCGAACGAAACCGAGATCCGGCACGTCGCGCTCGCGATGGACGGCGGCCCCGACGAAGCGAACCGCGAACGGCTGCGCATTCACGAGCACTTCCAGGGCCCGTTCGGTTTCGGGAGCCCCGACGACGCGGAAGCGTGGGAGCGCGTGCAGCGCGGCGCGCACGCGGGCCCCGACGTGCCGATCCTCGTGAATCGCGGGCTGAACCGCGAGACGACCGCCGCGAACGGCGAAAAGACCGCCCATGCGACCGACGAAACCGGGATGCGCGAGGCCTACCAGCAATGGCGCAAGATGATGGAGCAGCAATGATGGACGACCGCAACGCCCTCTTTTCCGAGCAGACCTTCGCCCGCGCGGTCCAATTCGTGTGGCGCGAAGCCGAGATGCTCGACCGCCGCGACTATCGCGCATGGCTCGACCTGTGGGATCCGGCCGGCCATTACGTGGTGCCGATCGATCCCGACACGACCGATTTCGCGGCGACGCTGAACTACGTATTCGACGACCAGGACATGCGCGAGAAGCGCGTGCAGCGGATGGTGTCCGGCTACTCGGCGTCGGCCGCCGACGCGGCGCGCACGGTGCGCACCGTGTCGCGCTTCACGCTGGAAAGCGGCAGCGCCGGCACCGTCGGGCTGAAATCGGCGCAGGTCGTCGTCGCGTACAAGCGCGGCGTCGCGACGCTGTTCGCGGCCGACGTCACGCACAAGCTGCACGTCGATGCCGAAGGCGAGATGCGGATTGCCGAAAAGGTCGTGCGCCTGATCGACTCGACCGAAGCGCTCAGCGCGATCGGCTTCCTGCTGTGAGCCGTGGCCGGTTCGCCGTCGCCAACGCAATGGTGAGCCGGGCACCTTCACCTGTGAGCGGCTGCCGGCTCGCCGTCGCCCACACAAAGGTGAGCCGGTCACCTTCACCTTTGAACGGCCACCGGTTCGCCGTCGCCCGCGCAACGGTGAGCCAGTCACCTTCACCTTTCCGGACGACCATGCCCACACTCGAAGTTTTCCTGCCGGCCGGCCACGACGACGCGCGCAAGGCCGAACTGATCGCACGGCTCAGCATCGCGACCGTCGACGCGATCGGCGCACCCATCGAATCCGTGCGCGTGCTGCTCACCGAACTGCCCGCGACACATATCGGCCTCGGCGGGCGCAGCGCCGCGGACGGCGCGCCGCCGTCGCTGCCGGTAATCGTCGCGATCCTGATCGCCGGCCGCACCGACGAACAGAAACGCGCGCTGATCGCCGCGCTGTCCGACGTGGGCGCGAACGTGCTCGACGCGCCGCTGCAGGCGACGCGCGTGATCATCAAGGACATTCCGAACACGGACTTCGGCATCGACGGCCAGACCGCGCGGGCGCTGGGGCGCTGACCATGCATCGCGCGTCGCCGCCTCGCCGCGACACACCGACGCGGTTGCGCTCACCCGTCGGCGAGCGGCAGCGTCACGCGGCAGTCGAGCCCGCCGCCCTCGGCCGGGCTCGCGCCGATCAGGCCGCCGTGGCGCGTCACGATGCTCTTGCACAGCGACAATCCGATCCCGTTGCCGCCGGCCTTCGACGACGAGAAGCCGTCGAACAACCGGCCGTGCGCGCCGGCCGCGATGCCGGGGCCGTTGTCGATCGCGCGCAGCTCGGCGTGCCCGGCCACGTTCGCGGTGCCGAGCGTCAGCATGCGCGGCACGCGTTCGCAACCGGCGAACGCCTCGATCGCATTGAACGCGAGATTCAGGATCACCTGCCCGATCAGCACGCGCTCGCAACGGATCGGCAGCGGCGCATCGGCCTGCACGATCGCGACCGTCACGCCGGCATCCTTCGCACGCAGCTCGATGAAATACGCGACGTCCGCGAGGATGTCGCGCAGGTCGGCGAGCGCGACGACCGGCTCGCGCTTCACGATGAATTCGCGCACGCTCTTGATGATCAGCGCCGCATGCTCGGCCTGGCGGTCCGCGCTGCGCAGCCCCCAGATCGCGTCGTCGATCGCGCCGCGCCCGTTCAGCCGCTGCACCGCCCCTTCGATGAAATTGCGCACGGCCGCGAGCGGCTGGCTCAGCTCGTGCGCGATCACGCTCGCCATCTCGCCCATCGCGTTGTAGCGGCCCGCGTGTTCGAGCATGCGCGCTTCGGCGCGGCGCGCGTCCTCGATCGCGACCTCGTCGCTCACGTCGCGGAACTGCACGAGCAGCCCGTCGAGATCGCCCTCGATCTCGACCTGCCGGCACAGGATGCGCAGCCAGCACGGCGAGCCGTCGCGCCGCACGATCCGGTAGCGCTGCGGCGCGGACGGGCACGCGGACGGCGCATCGTGCAATTGCGCGACGAGCCGGTCGCGATCGGCCTCGGAGCAGTAGTCGAGCACCTCGCCGAGCGCTTCGTCGGGCGCGAGCCCGAGCACGCGGCGGCCCGACTCGCTGATGAACTGCACGCCGCCGCGCGGCGTGACGACCGCGATACCTTCGTCGAGATCCTGCATGAATTCGCGCAGCCGCGCCTCGTAGCGGCGCAACTGCTGGCGCACCGCCTCTTCCGCGCTGATGTCGCGGAACTGCACCATCACGACGTCGCGCCCGCGCAGCGGCACGTAGGTGGCGGTCGCCTCGGACAGCATGTCGACGCCCGTGCGCGACCGGTAGCACCATTCGTACACCTGCGGCCCGTCGACGAGCGCGCGATCCCATGCGCTCACGGCGATCTCGCGCTGGTATTTCGGCTCGGGACGCGTCATGTCCGGCGCCTTCAGCGGCAGCAGTTCCTCGACGGAAAAACCGAGCGCGATGCACGCGGCGCGGTTCGCCCACACGATCGCCTTCGTCCGCGCGTCGTGCAGCAGCACGCAGGTGGTCAGCGCGTCGAGCAGCCGGTGGAAATCGTCTTCGTCAGGGAAACTCATGATCGGCTTCGGATGAAGGCGCGCGGCGTCGCGCGGCCGGAAAGCCAACATAGCACCGGCGCGCGCCGATCGCATCTGAAGATTTCTTTAGGCCGGCACGGAACCTCACCAGTCGCGCGGCCCAACGCACCAATTGCTGCGTGTTTTCGGCGTTTCTAGACTGGTTGCATCGTCGTGTTGCCACCCGAGACAGCACGCATGCCGCCCCGCATCCGAACCCCTATCCGTCCAGGAGACAACCATGCCGCAAGCCGCCCTCGCCATCGAACCCGCGCCGTCCTCCCAGCCCGTGGCAGGCACCGCGGCCGCGCGGTTGTCGCCGCTCGACGCCGTGATCGAAACCGTCGCCGCGCGCCGCGACGAATTCGATCGCCTGTCGCACGTGCCGCGCGACGTGATCGCGCTGTTCAGGCAGGCCGGCATCTATCGCGCGGGCACGCCGCGCCGCTTCGGCGGCGACGCGCTCGCGCCGACCGCCTTCCTCGACATGATCGAACGGATCGCGACCGCCGACGGTTCGGCCGCATGGGTCGCGAGCTTCGGCTCCGCGAACGTCTATCTCGCCGCGCTGCCGCTCGAGACCCAGGCCGAGCTGTACGCGAGCGGCCCCGACCAGGTGTTCGCGGGCGGCCTGTTCCCGGTGCAGCCGGCGCAGGCCGCGCCGGGCGGCTGGCGCGTGAACGGCACGTGGAAATTCGCGAGCGGCTGCAAGGGTGCCGACTGGCTCGGCGTCGGCATCGCCGTGCCCGGCGCGCAGGACGCCGCGCCGAACAAGCCGCGCACGGCCGTGTTCCGCGCGGCCGATGTCGAGATCGTCGAGAACTGGAGCGTGGTCGGCATGCAGGGCACCGGCAGCCATGACCTGCGCGTCGACGACCGCTTCGTGCCCGAAGCGTGGACCTTCGTGCGCGGCGGCGAGCCGACCGTCGACGAGCCGCTGTACCGCTACCCGACCGTCGCGTATGCGGCGCAGGTGCTGGCCGTCGTCAATCTCGGCCTCGCGCGCGCGGCGCTCGACGTCGCGAACCGCATGTCGGGCGGCCGGCAGACGACGACCGGCGCGCCGCGCCTCGCCGATCGCGCGTATTTCCGCATCGAGCTCGCGAAGGCCGAAGCGCAGCTGCGCTCGGCACGCGCGTTCTTCTACGACGCAACCGACACGGTGTGGCAATCGATCCTCGCGGGCAACCCCGTGACGCCCGACCAGGTCAGCCTGCTGCGGCTCGCGGCCACGCATATCGCACGCGAAGGCGCGAGCGTCGTCGAACGCGCGTACCGCCTCGGCGGCACGGCGGCGATCTATCGCACGCATCCGCTTCAGCGGCTGCTGCGCGACGCGATGGTCGTCACGCAGCACGCGTTTCTCGCGGAAGGCAACTTCGACGGCGCGGGCGCGGTGTTCACCGGCGTCACGCCGTTTCCCGGCTACCTGTAACCCGCGCAACCCGCGCCTGGGCCGCGCTGTTTCCCGAACGCGCATGGCGCCGATGCCGAAGCACCGCTACCGGCCGGCGCATGCGCCCAACCGTTTCCCCTGGAGAACCCGAGATGTCCGATTCGAATCCGCTGCCGCTGCGTGTCCTGTTCTGCTGCGGCGTGTCGCAGAACTTCTTCGACCTGCCGCGCGAGAAGATCGGCGAAGTGTGGCAGGCGTACGGCGCGATGCTCGCCGCCGTCGAGGCGATGCCCGGCGTGCGCGTGCTCGGCGTGATGGACGACGACCGCCTCGTGGTCGGCCAGGCCGACGGCGCGCCGTGGACCTTCTACATCATGGCCGACGTCGCCGATTTCGACACGACGGTCGCCGTGTGCAACCTGTATCGCACGACGCCGGTCGGCGAATACAACCTGTGGCGCTACGGCAAGATCGAAGCGCGGGTCGGCCGCGCGCTGACCGTGCCGCCGGCCGCGAAACCCGCGTCGTGAGGCGCGCGATGACCGACCTGTCTCGCAGCTCGTCCCCCGGCCTGATCGACGCACTCGCGCAGCGCGTGGCGGCGCTCGACGCCGAGCGCGCGGTGCGCGCGACGATCACGCGCTACATGGCGCTGTGCGACGTGCCCGAGGATGCCGGCGACGGCCCGTCGCTCGCCGGGCTGTTCACACCCGACGCCGTGTGGGAAGGCATCGGCCCTCAATACGCGCAGAAGTTCGGCCGCCTCGAAGGCACGGCCGCGATCGTCGCGATGCTGGGCCGCTACCTGCCGCCCGATCCGCATTTCTCGGCGAACCTGCACTTCCTGACGTCGGAGTCGATCGAGATCGGCGCCGGCAACACGAGCGCGCGCGGCCGCTGGATCATGCTGCAGGCGTCGCGCTACGCGAACGGCACGGCCGAGCTGATCGCCGCGCGGCTGACCGTCGATTTCATGCCGGCCGGCGACGGGGCGACCTGGCTGATCCGGCACTTTCGCACCGAACGCGTGCTCGACGGCCCGTGGCCGCTCGCCGCCGCGCCACGGCCCTGATGCTTTCCACCGCTTCCGCACGCTATCGACCATGACAGGCTTCATCGACACCTTCACGCTCGGCGGCCCGGGCCCCACGATCGCGATCAAGGACACGATCGACATCGCGGGCCATCCGACCCGCGCGGCGAGCCGCGCGCTCGCCGATGCACCGCCGGCCGCGCAACATGCGGACGTCGTCCGCCTGCTGCTCGACGCGGGCTGGCAGATCGCCGGCAAGGCGAACATGCACGAGCTCGCGTTCGGCATGACCGGCATCAACGACTACACGGGCACGCCCGTCAATCCGCAGGACGCGACGCGCATCCCGGGCGGCTCGTCGAGCGGTTCCGCTTCGCTCGTCGGGCTCGGCGCGGTCGACGCGGCGCTCGGCACCGACACCGGCGGCTCGATTCGCGGGCCGGCCGCCTGCTGCGGCGTGGCCGGGCTGAAGCCGACGTTCGGCCGCGTGTCGCGGCGCGGCGTCGCGCCGGCCGATACCACGCTCGATTGCGTCGGGCCGTTCGCACGCGATATCCGCACGCTGGCCGCGGTGATGGCCGCGATCGCGCCGGGCTTCGATCGGGCGCAAGCGGCGGCCTCCGTGGCGGGCTGCACGATCGCGCAGATCCGCGTCGAAGCCGATCCGGCGATCGCCGCCGCGCTCGACGCGGCCGTGCGCGCGTCGGGCCTGCGTTCGCACGCGCTCGTGCTCGACGAAATGCCGGCTTCATTCGCGGCAGGGCTCACCGTGATCAACGCGGAAACGTCGCGCGCGTTCGGCCACCTGGTCGACACCGGCAAGCTTGGCGCCGATCTCGATGCGCGGCTGCGCACCGCCGCGACGACGACACCCGCCGCTCTCGCGGAAGCCGAAGCCGTACGCGCACGCTTCACCGCGCAGGTCGACGCCGCGCTCGAACTCGCGGACGTGCTCGTGCTGCCGACGCTGCCCGCGCTGCCGATCACGCTGCAGCAGGCGCGCGACGGTGTATCGGTGATCGCGATGTCGTCGCTGATCCGGCCGTTCAACCTGAGCGGCCATCCGGCGCTCAGCCTGCCGCTGCCGCTGGCCGGTTCGCCGCTGAAGGCGGGCCTGCAGATCGTCGGGCGCAAGGGCGCGGACGAGCGGGTCTGCGCGATCGCGGCACACTTCGAAGCGGCCCTCGCCGCATGAACCACGAAGCGGGCGCGGCTTCATCGTTCACACGCCCGCGAACCAGGGAATCACGCACCATGTCAGACCGAGTCGTCCTCGTTACCGGCGCCGCACGCGGGCTCGGCGCCGTCATCGCCGACCGCTTCCATGCGGCCGGCTATCGCGTCGCGCTGGCCGACATCGCCGCCGACGCCATTCATGCGCATGCGCGCGAACTCGACCCGGGCGGCGAACGCGCGATCGCGCTGCCGCTCGACGTCACGTCGAAACGCGATTTCGAAGCGGCGCGCGATGCGCTCGTCGCGCGCTGGGGCACGATCGACGTGCTCGTGAACAACGCGGGCGCATCGAAGGTTGTGCCCGCGATGGAGATCACGGCCGAGCAGTTCGACCAGGTGATCGACGTGAACCTGCGCAGCGTGCTGTTCGGCTGCCAGGTGTTCGGCCAGTATTTCGCGGAACGTGGTGCGGGCCGCATCGTCAACATCGCATCGCTCGCCGGCCAGAACGGCGGCTCGGCAACGGGCGCGCACTACGCGGCCGCGAAGGGCGGCACGCTGACGCTGACCAAGGTGTTCGCACGCGATCTCGCCGCGCGGGGCGTGACCGTCAACGCGATCTCGCCGGGCCCGCTCGATTTGCCGATCGTGCATGAAAGCGTCGCGCCGGAGAAACTGCGCCAGGTGCTCGCGAGCCTGCCGGGCGGCAAGCTCGGGTCGGCCGGTTTCGTGGCGGATGCGGCCGTGCTGCTCGCGTCGGGCGACGCGCACTTCGCGAACGGCGCGTGCTGGGACATCAACGGCGGGTTGTACATGCGCTGAGCGGTGGGCTGCATCGCTTGCGCGCTGCCGAGCGGTGGCGCGCGCAGGACTCGTGCAGGGCTCGTGCGCTACTCGCGCAGGACACGTATGAAACTCGTGCGAGCAAGCCAACGTCGGCGACCCCGCAGCCCCCTATCGCGACGGCTCCCCGTCGTCGCCCCACACGACCATCACGTCCCGCACGAGCGCGGCGATCGACGTCGCGCCGAGCTTCTCCTTGATGCTCGCGCGATGCACGTCGACGGTCTTCACGCTGATCGACAGATCCGACGCGATCTGCTTGCTGCCCTTGCCGTCCACCACGCCGCGCAGCACTTCCTTCTCGCGCGCGGTCAGCGCATCGAGCCGCTGGCGCAGCTCGCGGTGGCGCTGGCTCACCGCGTGCCGCTGCTGCGCGAGCCGCAGCGCGCGCTGCACGCGCTCGAGCATCTGCTGCGAGTTGTACGGCTTCTCGACGAAATCGATCGCGCCGTTCTGCAGCGCGCGCACGGACATCGGGATATCGCCGTGCCCGCTGACGAAGATCACCGGCAGCGTCGCGCCCCGCGCGTTCAGTTCGGCCTGCACGTCGAAGCCGCTCTTCTCCGGCATCCGCACGTCGAGCACCAGGCACGCGGGCAGGTTCACGTCGAAGCGCGCGAGAAAATCCGCGGCGTTCGCGAACCCCTCGGACGCGATCCCGACCGATTCGAGCAGCCAGGCGAGCGACGTCCGCATGCCGCTGTCGTCGTCGACGATGTATACGATCGGTGCGGGTGACGTCATCGCGGGGGTCTCGCTGAATATCGGTATGGGTATCGCACGCGCCGCCTACGGGGCCGGTTGCCGGCGCGTCGCGCACGTCGTTCGCTGGGGATGCGCGGCACATCATAACGAGCCGAAAACCCGCTGAAAACCCCTTCTCGGGCCGCACGAACGCACATTCCCGGTTTTTTTCGCGCGTCGCCCCGCGTACCTAGGTAGAACCTTTAGACGCGTTGGCGAGAACGCCATCTCCATCGTCAATCGTGCGAATGGTCGTCCGCCTTTTCGCGACGTACGCTTGGGTCATCGTCGGCGATCAGGCGCTGCACCCGCAGCGCCGCATGATCGCCGCTCTCGTCCAACCAGGAGCGCCCATGTCTTCCACGACCGATATCCAGCGACCGGCACGCGTCGAGCCGACCGACGCGCAGAAGGCCTTCCGGCAAGCGATGGCCCACCTCGGCGCGGCCGTCAACGTGATCACCACCGCCGGGCCGCACGGCCGCTGCGGGATCACCGCGAGCGCCGTGTGCTCCGTCACCGACACGCCGCCGACGCTGCTCGTGTGCCTCAACCGGTCGAGCGCGATGCATGCGACGTTCGAACGCAATCGCCACGTCTGCATCAACGTGCTGCCGGCCGAACACGAACAGCTCGCGCGGCACTTCGCGGGGCTCACCGAGCTGCCGATGGACCGGCGCTTCGAACTGCCCGTGTGGGATCGCGGCGAGCAGGACGTGCCCGTGCTGCGCGACGCGCTCGCGAGCCTGCAGGGCACGATCGCCGACATGAAGGAAGTCGGCTCGCATTCGGTGATGTTCATCGAGGCGACGTCGATCCGCGTGCGCGACGACGGCGACAGCCTGATCTACTTCGGCCGTGCGTTTCATCGCGTATCGCGCACGGCGTGCGTGCGGTGAATCGCGCGTGACTACGCGGCGGCCCGCAACGCGCGCTGCCCGGCCGCGAGCGCGGCACCCGCGAACAGCGTCAGCGCCGAATACACGAGCCCGCGCGCGAGCCCCGCGCTGTCCGACACCCAGCCGATCGCGACCGGCCCGGCGATCTGCCCGAATGCGAAGACCGTCGTGAACGCGCTGATCCCTTTCGCCCAGCCGTCGGGCGGCAGGTTGTGGCGCACGAAGGCCGTCGTCGACGCGACGGCCGACAGGAACGTCGCGCCGAACAGCACGCCTGACGCGAACGCGGCAACCGGATGCACGAACATCGCCGGCATCAGCGTCGCGATGCCGAGCAGCGCATTGAGCACGGCCAGCGCCTGGCCGCCGCGCATCCGGTCGAGCAGCCCCGACCACAGCCGTGCCGAGACGACGGTCGCGACGCCGAGCATCACGTAGAACGCGGCGACCACCGTGCCGCTCATTCCCGCGCCGCGCAGCAGCGCGACGATGAACGTCATGTAGCCGATGTAGCCGACGCCGAACAGGCCGTAGCCGGCCAGCGCGAGGGCGAATCGCACGGGGCTCGCGGTCGCCGCCGGCACCGCACCGTCGCGCGGCGCGGCGGGTGCCGCGTGCACGCGCTCGATGCGGCGCGCGGCCGACACGGCCACCGCCGAGAACAGCGCACATGCGAACGCGAGCGCGAACCACGCGGGCTGCCAGCCATGTACGCCCTGCGCGAGCGTCGCCGGCACGAGCAGCGACGAAGCGACGATGCCCCATCCGGTGCCGCCGTAGTAGAGGCCGAGCAGCAGGCCCGCATCGCGCGGCGACGCCGACGCGAGCCGCGCGGCCAGCACGCCGCCGCTGATGAAGATCAGCGCACTGCCGACGCCGGTCGCGAGCCGCTGCACGAGCAGCGCGTGCGTGCCGGACGTGAGCCCGCACGCGGCCATCAGCAACGCGGTCAGCATGCACCCGGCCGCGAGCAGCGTGCCCGCGCGCCAGCGCCGCGACAGCAACGGAAACCCGAGCGCACCGATCAGGTAGCCGGCCGCGTTCGCCGTGTTCAGCGCGCCCGCTTGCGCGAAGGTCCAGCCGAGATCGGCCTTCATCGGCGGCAGCAGCAGCGCATACGAAAAGCGCGCGAGGCCGAGCGCGATCGCGCTGCCGAGCGACAGGCCGATCGCGAGCCGCCACGCGGCCATGCGATCGGGGTCACGTTCGGGGGTATGGCGGGTCGCGCCGGTGTCCGGCTGCGACGGGCCGGTGGGCTTCGGTTGCGGCGCTGCGCGCATCGCGTGTCTCCTTTGTCGTTCGAAGCCGGGGGAGTCGACGCGACGGAACCGGCGTTTCGCACGCGCCGGTCCCGACTGTCCGTCGAGGCTTCCGATTCTGTCGACCGATCATACTTGAGCCGTCACGGGCAAGCACGCGTGGAAGGACGGCAGCCGCTTGCCGGCGCTAGCGCGGCAATCCGGCCACGAAGGCCGTCAGCAACGCACGCCCCTCCGGCCACTGCGCCAATCCCGCTTCCGCATTCAGGTGGCCGCGCGGGCCGAGCCGCAGCGGCGTCGCGCCACGTGCGCTCGCCCATGCGATACCGCGCCCGGACGGGTCGTACCCGTCGT
Source organism: Burkholderia reimsis (assembly GCF_003294055.1). Lineage (NCBI taxonomy): Bacteria > Pseudomonadati > Pseudomonadota > Betaproteobacteria > Burkholderiales > Burkholderiaceae > Burkholderia > Burkholderia reimsis. The sequence goes on along the minus strand of NZ_QMFZ01000007.1, from coordinate 72,738 downwards.
CCGAACTGGCGATCGCCAGCACCGGCAAACCGCCGAAATCGCCGCCCGGCACGTTCGCGAACGCACGCGCCGCGGCCGGAAAACGCGGGCCGCCCGGATCGGGCACCGCAACGAGCCAGGCGCCGCGCACGACGCGCGCCGACGCCGCGCGCCAGTGCGCGAACAGCAGGCACCCCAGCGAATGGCAGATCAACACCGGCGGCGCCGCGGCTTGCGCGACGGCTTCATCCAGCGCCGCCATCCAGTCGCGCAGGTCGGGGGCATCCCATGACGCGGGCGCCATGCGGATGGCGCCCGGAATCGCGGCCTCCCAGTGGCTCTGCCAATGATCCGGTCCCGAGTTGCCGATCCCCGGCACGATCACGATCGTTTGCTCCATCTCCGTCTCCATGAACAGGCGAGCGCTCAGTCTCGTCCGCCGGAAACCGGCCGGGAATGGCAAGTCATCGGTTATTGAGACAATATGCCGATGAATTAACGGAGCGGGAGAACGGACATGTCGAATGGAGAGCTCGATCGCCTGGATCTTTCGATCCTCGAGGCACTACAGGAAAACGCGCGGATGCCGCTGTCCGAGGTGGGCCGGCGCATCGGGCTGTCGCAGCCGGCGACGTCGGAGCGCGTCAAGCGGCTGGAAGAACGCGGCATCATCGCCGGCTACGGCGCGCGAATCGACCCGGCGGCGCTGGGGTTGGGGATGATGGCCATCATTCGGCTGAAGACGACACACGAACACATCAAGCCCGCGCTGCGCGCATTCGCCGAGATGCCGCACGTCATCGAGGTTCACCGGATGACCGGCGACGATTGCTTCTTGCTGAAGGTACTCGTGCCGACACCGGGACAACTGGAAACCATCATCGACGCGATTGCCCGTTTCGGCGCGGTCACGACGTCGCTGGTGCTCCGCTCCGAGCCGGCCAAACCGCTCGGCAAGGCGCTGCTCGGCTGACACGGCATCGGGCCGCCGACACGCCCGCACCGACCGGCGATGCCTTCGTATGCATCGCTTCCGCGCACGACGTCGGTCGCCATGATCGAGGCTATCTAAATTCCGATAAAAATTCGCCGAATACGATACATCGATTGCGATTCATTTCATTGAAAAAATGACATTGAATCCGTCGCTCTCTTTACCCGCCTTTTACCACACGTGTGTCGTCATCCCGCGTTGTTTAGCACGCCGAGGCTAAAATCCTTGCAACGCATTGCATTCGCAAATTCGTCAGACTAATATCAACGCCACTCATCCGGCATTCACGAAATGCCTGATGAGGAGTGGCAACTTTTTAGCCGCGCTTTCATGTTGAAACACTCATGTTCACCACAGGAGAATTGACATGCAGGACACCCAGCAGATCGAATTGCTTGACTGGATGCAGGAAGACACGCACCCCGAGGCCATCGACATGATGGTCGAGGACGCCGTGGTGCCGTTCGGCACCGCGCTCTGGCCGGTCTGAGCGGGCCACCCGTTCTCGCGGAAGGGCCGCGGCCCTTCCGCCGCTTCCGGAGACACGCATGCTGAACCTGCACCGCGCACTCGGCTTCCACCCCGCGCTGCGCGACAAACTGGCGCGCGGCGAATCGGGAAAACTGCTGGTCGGTCACGACACCCGCAACCGCGACATCGCGTTGCGCGCATTTGCCGCCCTGCCCGATTCACTCGACGCCACGACCCTCTGCCTCGAAAGCACCCCGCCCGCCGATATCACCGCCGCACTCGATGAAGCCGACCTGTTCGTGCTGCTGTACGACTCGTCGTGCCTGCCGACACCGTCGCCGAGCGGGCCGCCGTTCCTCGCCGCGATCCGCCCGGCGATCGTCGAGCACTGGAGCAAGTCGGTGCTGTTCAAGGATTACGGCCCGCATCTCGACGAGGCGTTCGCCGAATCGCTCGACGACATCGCGGCACGCAACGGCCGGCTGATCGACGCGGCCGCGCGCGCATCGCAGATCCGTTTCATCGACGAAGCCGGGAACACGCTGGCGGGCTCGCTCGCGCCGGACCAGAAATGGACGAGCGTGGACGGAATGGGCAACCTCGACGTCGTGCCCGGCGAGATCGCGACGCACGTGACCGATCTCAACGGCACGATCGTCTTCAGCGGCACGTTTCTCGGCACCGTGCCGTTCGCGATCAAGTACAAGGTGGCCGAGCGGCTCGCGACGCTGCAGGTCGAGAACAGCACGATCGTCGGTTTCGATACCGACGACACGGGCTTCCGGCGCGATTTCTCGGCCTATCTCGACCGGCATCCGAATCACCGGCGGATCGAGGAATTCGGCATCGGCACGAACCTCGGCATTCGCGGGCTGTACGGCCGCAACGCGGGGTTCGAGGAACGTCATCCGGGCCTGCACCTCGGGCTCGGCGGCGGCGAAAACGGCAGCCACCATCTCGACCTGATCTTCGCGCGCGGCACGCTCGCGCTCGACGACCGGATCGTGTTCGACGGCGCGTTCGCCGTCTGATTCGGCCGTTGCGCGCTCAGGCTCGGGCGGCGGGTGTGTCGCCGAGCCACTTGAACATCACGAGGCAATCGACGAACCCGAGCCGCGCGTGACGATATGCACGCGGCAGGCGCCCGACGATTTCAAATCCCAGCTTCTGCCACAGCGCGACCGCCACCTCGTTCGTCGAAACGACCGAGTTGAACTGCATCGCGAGGAAACCGCGCTCGCGCGCAACCTGCTGCGAGTGCTCGCACATCAGGCGCGCGACGCCACGGCCGCGCGCGGCCTCGCTCACCATGTAGCCGCAATTGCACACGTGATTGCCGGGGCCGGCCGCGTTCGCCTTCAGGTAGTACGAGCCCAGTACCACGCCGTCCTCCTCGGCGATCCACGTGCAGAGCGGCGCATCGAGCCATGACGCGCGCGCCGCTTCGGGTGTCGCATCGGGATCGAATGCATAGGTTTCCTGAGCAGCGACGATGGCGCGATAGGTCGGCCAGAAGCGCGGGAAATCGTCGTCGGTCATCGGGCGAATCGTGATCATGCGGGTTCTCTCTTGATTGGAATGCCGGCCGCACAGCCAGCGATCGTGGCGTGATTCAGGAACGGCCGCCGTCCCGTTGCGCCGCGCTGCGATACGCGCCCGGCGGCACGCCGTACCAGCGCTTGAACGCCTGCGAGAAACTCGACAGGTCGCTGAAGCCGAGCCGCTCGGCCACTTCCGCGAGCGACAGGCGTGCATCGCCGAGCAGCGTCTCGGCCATCGCGCCGCGCGCCTGCGCGAGCAGCGCCCGGAACGTCGTGCCCTCCTCCTGCAGCCGGCGCTTGAGCGTGCGCGGGCTCGTGTTCAGCAGCCGCGCCATGTCCTCGAGCGAGAACGGCGCGGGGCCGGGCGTCGCGCCCAGGTACTGGCGCACCATCTCCGACGTGCCCACCCGCGCGCGCCGCGCTTCGAGCAATTGGCTGCACATCTGCTCGCACATCGACACCGTCAGCGGATTCGCGTGCGGCAGCGGCCGGTCGAGCAACGCGCGATCGAACGCGAGACTGTTCGCGCGCGCCGAAAAAACCGGCTCGACGCCGGCGATGCGCGGCACCGGCGCGGACGGCGTGCGCGTCGCCTGCACCGTGAAGCGCGACAGCTCGAATGCGTCGCCGCCGATTTCCCGCAGCAATACGGCCGCCGCCGACATGTCGCGCTCGACGAGGAACCGGCTCAGCGCGCCATCGAGTTCCGGCGAGCCGAAACTGAGCACGCACGTGCTGTCCTCTTCACGATACGTGATCACGGTGAATGCGTAGGTGAGCGGCAGGAAGCGCATCGCCAGCGCGAGCGCGTCGCGCGCGGTCGCACTCGCGATCAGCCCGTAACCCCACACGCCGTACGCGGAGAAGTGGTAGCGCAGGCCGACCTCGAACCCGAGGCCCGGCGCGCGCCCGAGCGCGCGCAGCAGGTTGCCGGTCAGCCGCAGTTCCTGCGCGGCCGTCACCTCGACCTTCGGATCGTCGAGCTGCGCGTTGGCGAGCCCCGTGCCGGCCAGCAGCGTCGCGTGCGGCACGCCGCGTTCGTCGCCGAAATCGACCAGCAGCCGGGCGCTGGCCGGACTCCGGGTGAAATCCCAGAAGCTCATGCGGAGAAACCCTCGAAGCGCCGATTTGGCCCAAATACTAAAACAATTGTCCCGAAGCAGCATTGGTGTTTTCCCATGCGGCCAGCACCATCGGCGTCATCCAGTCGTCGCCCGAACGACGCCAATGCCCTCCGGAGGAGACACCATGCGACGCAGTCGCCCGACCGATCCCGCAGCCCGCTTCGCACGCCGGCGCGCCGTGCCTGCACGAACCCCTGCCCCTGCCCGGCCCCGCGCCGGCCGCCCGTGCGCGCTGCCGCGCCCCGCCTGATCCATCGACCATCGGAGGATGAACCCATGAGCAGGACTTTCGACTACATCGTCGTCGGCGGCGGGTCGGGCGGCTGCGTCGTCGCCGGGCGGCTGACCGAGGACCCGGCCGTGACCGTCTGCGTGCTCGAGGCCGGTGGCCGCGGCGACGGCACGCTCGTCAACGTGCCGACCGGCGCGGTCGCGATGATGCCGACCCGCGTGAACAACTGGGCCTTCGACACGGTGCCGCAGCACGGCCTCGGCGGGCGCATCGGCTACCAGCCGCGCGGCAAGGCGCTGGGCGGTTCGTCGGCCATCAACGCGATGGTCTATGTCCGCGGCCATCGCGTCGACTACGACGGCTGGGCCGCGCTCGGCAACGAAGGCTGGGCCTACGACGACGTGCTGCCGTACTTCCGCCTGAGCGAGCACAACGAGCGCTTCGACGATGCGTGGCACGGCCGCGACGGCCCGCTGTGGGTGAGCGACCTGCGCACCGGCAACCCGTTCCATGCGCGCTACCTGGAAGCCGCGCAACAGGCCGGCCTGCCGCTCACCGACGATTTCAACGGCGCGCAGCAGGAAGGCATCGGCATCTACCAAGTCACGCAGAAGCACGGCGAACGGTGGAGCGCGGCGCGCGCGTACCTGTTGCCGCACATCGGCCGCCGCGACAACCTGACGGTCGAGACGCATGCGCAGGTGCTGCGCATCCTGTTCGACGGCACGCGCGCGACCGGCGTCGAAGTCCGGCAGCACGGCGAGGTCCGCACACTGCGCGCACGGCGCGAAGTCGTGCTCGCGGCCGGCGCGCTGCAAACGCCGCAACTGCTGATGCTGTCGGGCGTCGGCCCGGGCGGCGAGCTCCGGCAACGGGGCATCGCGGTGCACGCCGACCTGCCCGGGGTCGGCCGCAACCTGCAGGATCATCCGGATTTCATCTTCGGCTACCGCACGCGCAGCGTCGATACGATGGGCGTATCCGCGCGCGGCGGCGTGCGCATGCTGCGCGAGCTCGCGCGCTTTCGCCGCGAACGGCGCGGCATGCTGACGTCGAATTTCGCGGAAGGCGGCGGTTTCCTGAAGACCCGCGCGGACCTCGACGCACCGGACATCCAGCTGCACTTCGTCGTCGCACTCGTCGACGATCACGCGCGCAAGCTGCACGCCGGCCACGGGCTGTCGTGCCACGTGTGCCTGCTGCGGCCGCGCAGCCGCGGCTCGGTCACGCTCGACAGCGCCGATCCGCTCGCGGCGCCGCGCATCGACCCCGCGTTCTTCGACGATCCGCGCGACCTCGACGACATGGTCGCGGGCTTCCGGCTCACGCGACGGCTGATGGAAGCGCCGGCGCTCGCCGGCTGGACCACGCGCGACCTGTTCACCGCGAACGTCGACACCGACGATGAAATCCGCGACGTGCTGCGGCGGCGCACCGACACCGTGTACCACCCGGTCGGCACGTGCCGGATGGGGCACGACGCGCTCGCCGTCGTCGATCCGCAGCTACGCGTGCGCGGCCTGCAGGGGCTGCGCATCGTCGATGCGTCGGTCATGCCGACGCTCGTCGGCGGCAACACCAACGCACCGACGATCATGATCGCCGAGAAGGCCGTCGACCTGATCCGCGGCGTATGCCGCACGTCCGCGCGGCCGCAGCGCGAAACCGTCAGGACAACGATTGATACCGTTCCCGCTTCGCACGCCGCGCACGAAGCCGTCCAGCCGGAGGAGACCCGCCATGTCGTCGCGTGACGCTACCCACCTGACCGACTCCGCCGCACCGCTCGCGGCGATCATCATCGGCGCCGGCTTCGCCGGCATCGGCATGGCCATTGCGCTGCAACGTGCCGGCATCCACGATTTCGCGATCGTCGAACGCTCGCACGACGTCGGCGGCGTGTGGCGCGACAACAGCTACCCCGGCGCCGCGTGCGACGTGCCCTCGCACCTGTACTCGTTTTCGTTCGAGCCCAATCCGGCCTGGTCGCGCGTGTTCGCACCGCAGCCCGAGATCCATGCGTACCTGCAGCATTGCGCGCGCAAGTACGGCCTCGCGCGCTACCTGCGCTTCGGCGCCGATGTCACGCATGCGCGTTACGACGAAGCCGCCGCGCTGTGGCGCGTCACGCTCGCCGACGGCACGACGCTCAGCGCCGCCGTGCTCGTCAGCGGCACCGGGCAGCTGAGCCGCCCCGCGATGCCCGACCTGCCCGGCATCGACACGTTCCGCGGCCGCGCATTCCACTCCGCGCACTGGGATCACGACTACGCGCTCGCCGGCAAGCGCGTGGCGGTGGTCGGCACCGGTGCGTCGGCGATCCAGTTCGTCCCCGCGATCGCCGGCGACGTGCAGCGCCTGACCGTATTCCAGCGTTCGCCGGCCTACGTGATGCCGCGCCCCGACCGTGCGTACCGTCCGTGGGAGAAGGCGCTGTTCCGCACGCTTCCGTGGGCGATGAAGCTGCATCGCGCATCGATCTACCTGCGCTACGAATCGCGCGCGATCGCGTTCACGCGCCTGCACCGGTTGATGAAGGTCGCGGTCGGCCGGCCGTTCCGCAAGCTGCTCGCGCGCGACGTGCCGGACGCCGCGTTGCGCGCACGGCTCACGCCCGACTACCCGATCGGCTGCAAGCGCATCCTGCTGTCGAGCGACTACCTGGCCGCGATGAGCCGCGACAACGTCGAACTCGTCACGCAGCGGATCCGGCGCGTGACGGAGCGCGGCATCGAGACTGTCGACGGCGTGCATCATCCGGTCGATGCCATCGTCTACGGCACGGGGTTCGCGGCGACCGAGTTCCTGTCGCCGATGCGCATCACGGGCCGCGACGGGCTCGACCTGAACGACGCATGGCGGCGCGGCGCGCAGGCGTATCTCGGGCTTGCCGTGCCCGGTTTCCCGAACTTCTTCATGCTGTACGGCCCGAACACCAATCTCGGCCACAACTCGATCGTCTACATGCTCGAAAGCCAGATCGCGCACGTGATGCGCTGCCTGCACGCGATGCGGCGCAACGGCGCGCGCGAGATCGACGTCGACGCGCGCCGCTACCGGCGCTTCAACGCGCATGTGCAGCAGCGGCTCGAAGGATCGGTGTGGAACAGTTGCAAGAGCTGGTATGTCGATGCATCGGGACACAACAGCACGAACTGGCCGGGCTTCACGCTGACCTACCGGTGGATCACCCGCTTCACCGGGATGTCCGCCTACCGCTTCACGCATCCGGTGCCCGAATCGGTTGCCCCGACATGCGACGTCGTGGTCGCGCCGCCCGCCGGCCCGCTGGAGGCGCTCACGGCCGCCTCGCTGCGCGGTTTCCTGCGCGTGGCGTTCCGGCCGCTGATCGGGCCGCCGTTCGGTGCACGCATGCAACGCCGCGTCGTCGCGCTGCTGTCGCCGCTGATGCCCGGCACGGGCGGCACGCTGCGCTACCGCACGCACGCGCACCGCGTGCCGGTCGAAGTGGTTGCGCCGAAACGCGGCGACACGGGCGGCGCGATCCTCTATCTGCATGGCGGCGCATTCTGCCTCGGCGGGCCGCATACGCATCGCGGCGTGACGACGCGGCTCGCGAACGATGCCGGCCTGCCGGTGTGGGTGCCCGATTACCGGCTGGCCCCCGAGCATCCGAGCCCGGCCGCGCTCGACGATGCGCTGGCCGTCTATGACGCGATGCGCGCGCAGGGTCACGCGCCGCACCGGATCGCGATCGCGGGCGATTCGGCCGGCGGTGCGCTGGCGCTCGCACTGGCCATCGCGCTGCGCGAGCGCGGCGAGCCGGCCGCCGCCGCGTTGCTGCTGATCTCGCCCGTGACCGATCCCGCGCTCGGCGGCGCGACGCTGGCTTCGCGCCGCCACGACGATCCGATGATCCGCCGCGGCTGGCTCGAGCAAGGGCTGCGCTGGTATCACGGCGCCGGATCGGCGGCGGCCCGCGGCCCGCTCGATACCGACCTGCGCGGCCTGCCGCCGATGCTCGTCCAGGCCGGCGACCAGGAAGTGCTGCTGTCGGACGCGCAGCGGCTGACCAGTCACGCGCAGGCCTGCGGCGTGCCGTGCCGGCTGGAGATTCATGCGGCGCGCTGGCATGTGTTTCATCTGCAGTCGTTTTACCTGCGCTCGGCGCGGAACGCGTTGCGCACGCTGGCGGAGTTTGCGTCGGCACGCGTTGCCGCGACGGCATGACGATGCAACGGTAACGCATCAGGATTTTCCGGCGGACGCACCGCGCGATGCGCCCGCCGTCGGACTGTTCGCGCACTTGCTTCACGTCCCCGCTCATGGCGCGTGCCCTCGGCACGCGCCATCGACACCGGCCATTCGGCCGAATCGCCACGCCAGGTAACGGATGAAAGAATGATCTTCGTCCGGGAAGCCGGTTTCGCCGCCTGCCCGTCCCGAACGTCGACGATGCCGCCTGCACGGCAATTGCCACGCATGCGGCGTCCTGTGTCGTTCCGACTCGCCGATGCGCGCACGCCCCTGCGCACACCACCCGGCAACGCGCACGACAGCCTCCTTTTTCATCCACCTTTTTTGTAGCTTATAAGTTACAATGCTCTCCAAGTTCGAACTTCTTCGCTACCAGCGCGACGATGGTCGCGAGCCCTTCACCGAATGGTTGAACGCCGTGCGCGACAAGCTTGCTCAGGCCAGGATTCGCGAACGCCTGCGCCGCGTGCAGACGGGCAACTTCGGCGATTGCGAGCCTGTCGGCGAAGGCGTGATCGAACCGCGCGTCCACGTCGGCGCCGGCTATCGCGTGTATTTCGGGCGGTACGGCGGCGCACTGGTGCTGCTGCTGTCAGGCGGCGACAAAAGCAGCCAACCCGACGACATCAGGCGCGCCAAGGAACACTGGTCGAACTGGAAACGGAGGCAAACATGACCAAGCTCAAAGGTGCGGTATCGCACCACGACGCGGAAGTCGCCGAACTCGGCGCCGACCGCGAACTCGCAGTGGCCTATCTGCGCGTCGCGATGGAGTCGCTCGACGATCCCGACAACCGCGCGGCCGGCCTGCTCGCGCTGCGCACCGTCGCGGAAGCGTACGGCGGGCTCGGCGCGGTCGCGGCCGAAGCCGGCATCAGCCGCGAATCGCTGTATCGCACGCTGTCCCCCAACGGCAACCCGACGCTGAAAACGCTGCTCGCGGTGCTCAAGACCGTCGGCTTGCGCCTGTCCGTCGTCCCCGCGCAGCCGGCGCACGCGTAAGCGGCGCACGGCCCGCTCACGGCCTGACCATCCATACCAGCAGCATCTCGGCCGGCGCGGCCGTCGTCCCCGCCGGCGGATGCCCGATCGTCGGCTCGACCGCCAGCGCCTTCGCGATCGACGCCGCATCGTCGATCGTCGTCGAGCGCACGATCGTCATCAGCCGCGCCGGCCGATGCAGCGTCTCGCGATACAGCGCGCCGTACCACAGCGGCCGCATGCCGAGCGCGTCCTGCAACACGTACGGATAACGCCACAGCCGCAGCACGAGGCGGCTTTCCGGCTGGCCCGGATCGACGCGCACGAACACGCGGCGCGTGCTTTCGCCGTGCGTGTAACGCGGCAGCACCGGCAGCGCGTCGGCGGGCGCCTGCGGCAGCAGCCAGCGCAGCGCGGTGGCGGGCGACCACGGCGTCGCGCGCTGCCAGCCGGCCTGCGCGAGATGCCGGTCGAGCGTGTCCGACGTCGCGCTCCATTGCAGCGGCAGATATTCCTCGCGGTCGCCGCCGATCTCGGTACGCCGCACCGGCACGCGCTGCCATCCGCCGCGCAGCCACTGGTCGACGGTCATCGCGACCACGTCTCCGACATGCGGGCGCGCCGCGCGGTCGAGCTGCCATTGCGCGGGAACCGTCCATACGCCCGCCGTCGCGAGCACCACGGTCACCGCGATGAGCGCGCCCCTCGGCTGCACGTGCTCGCGCACGCGCCAGTACGCATGGGCGCCGGCCAGCAACGCGAACCAGGCCAGCCCGAGGCTCCAGCCGCCCAGCAGGCCCGACAGCCACGTGTCTCCGACATACAGCCGCGCGAAACCGCCGAGCACGATCCACAGCACCACCGCGGTCACGACCGGGATCCGCCACCGCGCGGGCCGGTCACGCGTCAGCACCCAGCCGAGGCCACTGCTTGCGAGAATCGCGAACGCGGCTTCGGCATCGGGCAGCGGTACATGCAGCGCGCCGGGCGGCAGGCTCGCGGGCGTCGCGCCGGGTACGCCCGCACCGAACGCCGGCACGAGCACGACGGCGACGCCGACGGTCGCGAGCCACCACGCGGCGGTCAGCCAGCAGCGATGGATCATCAGCCAGACGAGAAACGCGGCCGCGACGATCAGCCCCGTATCGTGCCCGTGCAACACGGCAAGCGCGCGCATCACGGCGTCCACCGGCGGTGTGCGCAGGTTCTGCAGGAACGCATACAGCGCGATGTCCGCGTGCGTCAGCGGATCGTTCGCGACGACATCCTGCACGAGGCCCGCGAACAGCCACACGCAGCCGACGAACAGCAGCGCGAGCGCGGGCACCGCGCCCGGCAGGCCGCGCACGTATGCGATCGCGTCGTGCAGCCGCGCGCCGAACCGCGGCCAGCGGTGCGCGCATGCGTGCACCCCTTCGACGAGCGCACGACGCAACAGCGGCCAACCGCGCCGCAGCGCGACGCGCACGCCGATCCACACGAGCGCGACCAGCGCCGCGACCACCAGCAGGATCACGGCGACCCGCACGCTGATCGCCGCGGCCAGCGCGGTCGACGCGCCGAACACGATGCCCGGCGCGACATGCACCGGCGCCCAGATGAGTGCCGAGACGACGTTGACCGGATAGAACGACCGGCGCGGCAGCGTCGCGCAGCCGACGACGACCGGCACGACCGCGCGCACCGGCGCAAGAAAACGTGCGAGCACGATGCTCTTCACGCCATGGCGCAGCACGAACTCCTCGCCGCGCCCGTAGGCGTTCGCATAACCGAAGCGCGCCCATGCGTTGCGGATCATCCCGCGGTAGTGCCGCCCGAGCTCGTAGCTGATGCCGTCGCCGATCACGGCGCCGACTGCCGCGACGCCGATCGTCGTCCAGCCGTCGAGCGCGCCCGCGCCGATCAGCGCACCGGCCGCGAACATCACGGCGCCGGCCGGCACGACCGTGCCGATCAGCGCGATCGCCTCGGCGCACGCGGTCACGAACACGACCGCGAGCACGAGCAGCGGATGCGCGCCGATCGCGCCGATCCATGCGTGGATCGTGTCGCTCATTGCACGCTCCATGGCGAAGCGACCCGGCGTGAGAGCACCGGGCCGGCGATGGCATGGCGAGCGTTCATCGGGCGGTGCGCGCGGTCGCGCCGGCGTGGCGGATCAATCGAATTCGTGCTGCCGCGCGTCGGCCTCGAGCGGCGCGTCGTGGTAGCCGACCGTCGCGATCTCCTGCAGATAGCGCGCGAGAAACGCGCCGATCGATCCGGCGGCCTCGTACTGATGCACGTGGCGAAATTCGTGGGTCAGCAGGCGGCGCGTGTCCTGTCCGCGCAGCACGTACACCGCATGACCGAGCGTGAGCCCGATCGTCCCCGGCGACAACAGGCCCGTGTCGCGGGCGATCGCGGCGAGCGTCGGCGTCTCCGGAAACGGCATGCGCTCGACGATCACCAAGCGGATCCGCTCCGGCTGCGCGACGCCCACCGCGCGCGCGTCGTCGGCCTGCGCCGGCGTCAGCGGCGCACCCTGCGCGATCCCGCGCGCCGCCTCCGCTTCGGCCCACGCGACGGCGGCAGGCAGTGCGGACGGCAGGATATCGGCAAGATCGATCATCACGGGGCTCCTCGTTAGTGTCGTGGCATCGGGCACCAGTTTAGTCCCGAATCCGGACGGTTCGCGGGGCGGCTGGCGACCCGCCGCGCCGCCCGGTTCCCGCCGCCGCGATCACCCGGGAATACCCTGATTCGCGCCCGCCCCGCCGCGTACGTTTTCTCGGGAATTATTTCGTTTCAGTACACATTCGTCGAAAACCCGTCTCGAAAATTTCCCGGATGTGTACCGTTTTCGGATTCGGCGGAATATATTGATCAGAAGAACGGCCGCGGCGACCACCGGACAGCAGGGCGCGGCGTCATCCCGAAGAGGATCGCTAGATGATCAGGGTAATTCTGGCTGACGATCACGCAGTCATGCGGGACGGACTGCGTCACATCCTGGAAACGGCCGGCGGCTTCGAAATCGTCGGCGAGGCAAGCGACGGCTCGGCCACGCTCACGCTGGTCGAGCGCAGCGCCGCCGACGTGCTGCTGCTCGACCTGTCGATGCCCGCGCCGACCGGCATCGAGCTGATCCGGCTGGTGAAGCACCACGCGCCGTCGCTGCGCATGCTCGTGCTGACGATGCACGCGGAGGCGCAATACGCGGCGCGCGCGTTCAAGGCCGGCGCAACCGGCTACCTGACGAAGGACAGCGCGACCGCCGAGCTCGTGGAGGCGGTCGGCAAGGTCGCGGCGGGCGGCGTCTACGTGAGCCCGTCGGCGGCCGAAAGCCTCGCGCTCACGCTGCGCGCGCCGGCCGCGGCACTGCCGCACGAACGGCTGTCCGCGCGCGAGCTCGACGTGATGCGCCGCATCGTCGCCGGCCAGACCGTCACGCAGATCGCGACCGAACTCGCGCTCAGCGCGAAGACGGTCAGCACGTACAAGACACGGATCCTCGAGAAGATGGAACTGCCGCACGAAGCCGCGCTGGTCCGCTACGCGGTGCGCCACGACCTCGACCCCGGCGGCGACGCATGACGGCCGCCTTCCACCTTCCGCCCTCGCCCCCGGACGACGACACCGCCGACGCGTCGCGCCTGTTCATGTCGTCGCTGCCGCCGGGCCGGCGCGAACGGCGGCTCGCGCTCGCGACCGTGCTCGTGTCCGCGGTGATCTTCGCCGCGCTTGCGCCATTCGCGGGCAGGCCGCTTGCGCCGGGCTGGGCGTTCATCCCCGTGTACCAGTCGGCGATCGTCGTCAACGACATGGTGACGGCCGGCCTGCTGCTCGGCCAGTACGCGATCCTGCGCGAGAAGCCGCTGCTCGTGCTCGCGGGCGGCTACCTGTTCACGGGTTTCATGGCCGGCACCCACATGCTGACCTTTCCCGGGCTGTTCGCGCCGACCGGCCTGCTCGGCGCCGGCGACCAGACCACCGCCTGGCTCTACCTGTTCTGGCACGGCGGCTTCCCGCTGGCGGTCGCCGCGTACGCGCTGCTGCGTGCGGCATCCCGTGCCGCGGGCCCGATCCCGGCTCCGCAACGCCGCGCGGCGATTCCCGTGGTGCTGTGCATCGCGGCCGCGCTCGGTGCGACGGCCGCGCTCGCGCTGCTCGCGACGGTCGGCCACGACCTGCTGCCGCGCATCATGAACGGCAACCGGATGGCCGCGACGATGACGAACGCGATCACGATCGTCTGGGGGCTGAACCTGGTGGCGCTGATGCTGATGTGGCAGCGGCGGCGGCGTCATTCCGTGCTCGACCTGTGGGTGATGACGGTGCTCGTCGCGTGGCTGTTCGACATCGCGCTGTCGGCGATGCTGAATCACGGGCGCTACGATCTCGGCTTCTACGCGGGGCGCGCGTACGGTCTGGTCGCGTCCGGCGTCGTGCTGTTCGCGATGCTGTTCGAAAACGGCCGGCTGCATGCGCAGACGGTGCGCGCGCTGGCCGGCGCGCGCTACCAGCATCTGCTCGTCGTGCAGAAGAGCGCGCAGCTGAACGACGCGAACGAACGGCTCGAACAGCGCGTTGCCGCACGCACCGCGCAACTGAGCGCGTCGAACCGCGACCTGCGGCGCGAAGTCGAGGAACGCGTGCGCGCCGAGCGCGCGCTGCAGGCGTCGCGCGAGGAGCTGCGCGAGATCGCCGCGATCAGCGCGAGCGCACGCGAAGCCGAGCAGCGCCGCATCGCACGCGAGCTGCACGACGAACTCGCGCAGACACTCGCGACGCTGAAGAACGATCTGGAATGGCTGATCGATCGCGTGCCGCAGGACGATGCACCGCTGGCGCGCAAGATCGCGGCGATGCACACGCTGGCGCGCGGCGCGGTGGCCGCGACGCGCCGCATCGCGTCGGACCTGCGCCCGCTGATGCTCGACGATCTCGGTTTCGCCGCGGCCATGCAATGGCTCGTGGAGGATTTCCGGCACCGTCACGGCATCGACTGCGCGCTGCATGTCGACCCGCCCGAACTGCAACTCGACGAGCCTTACGCGACGGCGGTGTTTCGCATCGCCCAGGAAGCGCTCGCGAACGTCGCACGGCACGCGGCCGCGTCGCATGCGAACGTCGCGCTCGTGCAGGCGAACCAGGCGATCGAGCTGACGATTCGCGACGACGGCGCGGGATTCGATCCCGGCGTGCCGCGCAAGTCGGGATCGTTCGGGCTGGTCGGGTTACGCGAGCGCGCGTATCTCGTTGGCGGCACGCTGCGGATCGCGACGACCCTCGGCGAGGGGACGACGGTCGAGGTGGAGATTCCGCTGTCGCCTGCGCCTGCTGCGGTCGCGCATGGCGGGAATGGGGGGCCGAGGATTGATCGCTGATCGAGGCGGCAATGTCGGCAAATGCCGGCTGCCGCGTCGATCATGCGTCAGTGGTAGTCGTCTTCCCGTTGATGTCGCACGGCTGGAATCGTGACTTGCTCGGTCGCTTCAATCTCGAAAAGCAGGACATAGCCCGACTTGCCGAAAGACACGATCAGCTCACGCGGAAACGGATTCCCATCGTCGATCTTGCGGCATGTGAACGGAAACATTCGAAGCGTGGCGTACCTTGTTCGATCGCGCCCGCAGCCCGCTGCCGCTGCATCGGTATCACGTTCGAGCAGGTATCGATACATCCGTGCCAGATCCCCACGGGCCGCACGTGTATATCGGACCCGATAGATCAATCAGCCGCCGTCGCTGCTCTCGCAGCGTTCAGCATGCCTTCGAGTTCGGCCTGCACGTCGGCGGCATCGACGTATTCACCGGTACGGCGCGCCTCGTCGCGCGATGCAAGGCCACGGGTGACAAACTCGCGCCGCAGGCGACGACGCGCGATAGCATCGCGAAGCGCCGACTCCATGAACGCAGACAACGTCTCGTTTTCCTCAAGGACCGACTCTGCCGCCTCCCGCAATTGCGGATCGACACGCAGCGCCGGCATGGTCGCGGTTTTCATCGCACACTCCATGGATTACATATGTAATCCATGGTAGCACCCCCTCCTTTACGCGTGCAGTCGGCCATTCGGCCTGACCAACGTGTCCGGGACCACAATCCGGCCGCGCCGCGCGCCTCACGCCCGCACCGCCACCATCCCCCGCTCCGAGCGGGTCCACGCGACCAGCGCGCCGAATCCGAGCAGCGCGAGGCACACGATCGGCACGATCATCGGCCCGAACGCGGTGCCCGTCACCTTGCCGGCAAACGGCATCAGGTTCTGGCTGAAGAAGCCGCCGAGGTTGCCGATCGAGTTGATCGCCGCGACGCTCGCCGCCGCCCGCGCGCCGGTGAAGTAGCGCGGCGGCATCGACCAGAAGCACGGATACAGCAGCGGGATACATGCGCCGCCGAGCACCAGCGCGATGAAGCGCAGCGGCGTCGACGGCAGCACGAGGCTCAGCAGGAAGCCGAGCGCGCCAAGCGCCGCGACGATCGCGATCGTGCGCAGGATGCTCTTCGCGCGGCGCAGTTTCCCCGGCAGCCACACCAGCAGCAGCACGGCAAGCGCCCACGGCAGCATGCTCAGGAAGCCGTTCGTCGTGCTCGATACGCCGAACGATTTCACGAGCGTCGGCAGCCAGTAGGTCACGCCGTACAGCGACGTCGACATCAGCATGTAGGTCGCCGCGAACAGCATCACGCGCGGGTCGAGCAGCGCTTTCCACGGCTGGCCGTGCTCGGCCTGCGCGGGTTTCTCGCGTTCGAGCGCGGCCTCGACGATCTGCTTCTCGCGGTCGTCCAGGAAACGGGCGTCGCGCACCGACGCGGGCAGCACGCGGAACACGACGATCGCGACGATCACCGCCGGGATGCCCGTCGCCACGAACACCCACTGCCAGCCCGCGAGCCCCCACACGCCGTTCAGGCTCAGCAACACGCCGCCGACCAGCGAGCCGAGCATGTTCGCGAGCGCACTGCCGAGCGTGAAGATGCCGAGCACCTTCGCGCGATAGCTCTGGGGAAACCACAACGTCAGGTAATAGATCACGCCCGGATAGAAGCCGGCCTCGGCGATGCCGAGCACGAAGCGCAGCGCGCAGAAAGCGGGCATCGACGTCGTGAAGCCCATCAGCACCGTGATCAGCCCCCACGTCAGCATGATCCGCGCGAGCCACACGCGCGCGCCGTAGCGATGCAGCGCGAGCGTGCTCGGCACCTCGAACAGCAGGTAGCCGATGAAGAACAGCGACGACGCGAGCCCGAACGCGGCTTCCGTCATCCCGAGGCTGTGCACCATCTGCAGTTTCGCGAAGCCGACGTTCTGCCGGTCGATGAATGCGATCAGGAACATCACGACGAGGATGGGCAGCAGGCGCCGCGCCATCTTCGACATGATGCGCTGTTCTTCGGCGGACGCGGGGTCCAGGGTGTCGGTAGCATTCACTTCAGGCTCCTTGCGTGAATCGGTTGCATAGCGGTTGCATGTCGTTTGAATCGGCGCCGCGCGCGACGATCGCGCGGGTGCGGGGCATGTCGGGGAAAGGAAGCGGCGGCATCAGCGCGACCGGTAGTCGTCGAGCATCGGCGCGAACATCTCGTGCCATGCGCGCGGCTTCGCCTTGATCGTGCCGGCCAGGTACAGGAATTCGACGTAGTCCATCAGCTGGTTCGGCAGTACCGAGAAACGCGTGTCGGGCGCGGCGAGCATCCGCATCACGTCGTCGTGCGACACGCCGACGCCCGACGACGCCGCATACAGCGCGGCCGCCGCGCGCGGGTCCTGCGCGATCAGGCGGTTCGCTTCGTCGAGCGCGCCGAGAAACGCGACGGCCAGCGCGGGGTCCGTATCGACGAGCCGCTTCGGCGCGAATACGACGTCGAGCGTCAGCGGGCCGAGCACGTCGACCGAATTCACGACGCGGTGAATGCCCGGCTGCCGCAGCTCGAGCGTCGAGAACGGCGGCGACGTGAAGTGCGCGGTCACGCCGTTCTCGCGCCGGATCAGCGCCTGCATCGCCTGCGGATGCGGCAGGTTCACGGTGATCGAATCGAGCTGCGCGAAATGCTTCGCGCCGAGCTGCCGGCTCGCGACCATCTGCAGCACGACCGCCGACAGCGACGTGCGGATGCCGGGCACCGCGATCCGGTCGGACGGCGTGAAGTCGCGCAGCGACACGAGGCCCGCGCGGTTCGCGTTCAGCGACAGCGACGTGGTGGACAGCCCGCTGATGCCGATCACCTCGACGTTCGGGATGCCGCGCGCCCGTGCCCACAGCTCGATGAAACCCGGTGCGCCGGCGCCCGCGAAATCGAGCGTGCCGGCCATCATCGCGTCGTTGACGGAATTGCCGCCGTCGAGCAGCACCCAGTCGACCGCGACGTCGCGCACGCCGTGGCGCGCCGCGTGCCGCTCGAACAGCCGCTGCTTCTCCATCACGAGCAGCGGCAGGTACAGCACCCCAAAGCCTTTCGAGATCCGGACGGTGCGCGGCTTCGCGCGCACGAGCGGCGGCGCGGCCAGCATGCCGATGCCGGCGGCGATCAATGCGCGGCGGCGCGGCGACGTCGTCATGCGCGGGCCGCCGTGCGACGGACGGCAAACGGCCACGCGAAAGCCCGCGTCGCGCTGCATCGCGCGTTCGTCGTGCCCGTGACATGCTGCATGTTGCCGTCTCCTTGAATATTTCTGGTATTAATGCCGTCCTTGCGTGCTGCATCCGGCTCGACACAGGTTATCGACCGAGTCTGAGAAAATGCTGACATCCCGGCCCCGGGAAAACCCCTAACCCACTCATCTGCGAAACGGCACCATGCGCATTCTCGTCGTGGAGGACGATGCCGAAATCGGCGCGGCGATCCGCAGCCGCCTGGCGCGGCTTGGCCATGCCGTCGATCTCGAGACCGACGGCGCGACCGCGAACGGGCTGCTGCGCGTCGAGCGCTTCGACCTCGTCGTGCTCGACGCGAACCTGCCCGGCATGGACGGCTTCGCGGTGCTGCGCAACCTGCGCGCGTCGGGCAGCACGACACCCGTGCTGCTCGTCACCGCACGCTCGGCGATCGACGACCGCGTGAGCGGCCTCGGCCTCGGCGCCGACGACTACCTGGTGAAGCCGTTCGACTACCGCGAGCTCGACGCGCGCGTGCAGGCGCTGCTGCGCCGCAACAGTGGCCACGCGAACGACGTGCTGACGCTCGGCGGCCTCGTGATCGACCGCAGCAGCCGCCTCGCGGAACTCGACGGCCAGCCGCTATCGCTGTCGCGCCAGGAATTCGCGCTGCTCGAAATCCTCGCGAGCCGCCCGCAACGCATCTTCTCGAAGGACGAACTGCTGAACCAGCTGTTCAGCTTCGGCAACGAGCCGACCGCGAATGCGGTCGAGCAATACGTGACGCGCGTGCGCAAGAAGCTGCAGGGCAGCTCGGTCGAGATCCGCACCGCACGCGGGATGGGGTATCAGATTGCCGCGCATTGACTGGTTCCCGAAGACGCTGTTCGGGCGCACGCTGCTGTTCATCGCGCTCGTCGTCGCGTCCGGCGCGCTCGCGCTCGCGGCGATCGCGCGCTACTACGCGGGCGTCGCGGCCGAACGCGCGTACGACCAACTGCTTGCCGGCGCCTCGATCCAGGTCGCGGAAAACCTCTACGTGCAGGGCGGCGTGCTCGCGCTGAATCCGCCGGTGGCCGCGCTGTCGACGCTGTCGCGCTACGACCTCGTCTACTACAAGGTCGTCGATTCGCGCGGCATCGTCGTGGCCGGCTACGGCGATCTCGCGAGCCCCGCAACGCTCGCCGCCGCGAAACAGGGCCCGGCGTTCGCGAACGGCCTGTACCAGGGGCACCGGATCCGCACCGCAACGATTGCGCGCTACATGCCCGAGGAAAGCACGCCGGGCTGGGCGCTCGTGACCGTTGCGCAGACAACCAACGCACGCCAGCAGCTCACCAACGACATGAGCCTCAAGGTATGGACGCTGATCCTGCTGATGAGCGTGCTCGCGATCGGCGCGAGCGGCCTCGCGATCCGGCGCGGCCTGCGCCCGCTCGCGCAGATCGGCACGATCATCGCCGCGCGCGACCCGGCCGACCTGCGGCCGGTGGCCTTCGACACGCCGAGCGAGATCGACGCGATCATCGGGTCGATCAACGGATTGATACACCGCCTGGCCGAACGCATCAACGCGATGCAGCGCTTCATCGCCGACGCCGCGCACCAGATGCGCACGCCGCTCGCGCGGCTCGACGCGCAGATCGAGCTGCTCGACGGCGAATCCGATCCCGCGCGCCACGCGGCACGCCTCGACGCGCTGCGCGCGACCAGCGCGGACGTCGGTCGCCTCACCGGCCAGTTGCTCAATCACGCGATGGTGATCCATCGCACCGAAGCCGTGCCGCTGCAACCGGTCGAACTCGTCGCGCTCGCGAAGGATGTGCTCGGCCGCACGATTCCGCTCGCGGGCGAGCGCGATGTCGCCGTGGCGTTCGCGAGCGATGCGCCGCTGGCGTGGATCGACGGCGACGCGATCAGCCTGCAGGAAGCGCTGTCGAACGTGCTGCACAACGCGTTGCTGCACGGCCACGCGGACGACATCGTCGTTTCGGTCGCAACTGCCGGTCACACCGACGGCGCGATCACGCTGACCGTCACCGACAACGGCCGCGGCATCCCTCGCGAACACTGGGACGCCGCATTGCAGCCGTTCGTGCGGATCGCGCCGGACGGCAGCGAGCGGCGCACCGGGTCGGGCCTCGGGCTCGCGATCGTGCAGGAAGTGATGAAGGCGCACGGCGGGCGCGTCGGATTCGCGTTTCCCGACGCGGGCGGGTTCGCGGTCGTGCTGACGTTTCCGCGCGCGGCGGTGGCCGGTACGAAAGAGACTTAGACCGCCGGCATCGCGCATGCGGCGGCACCTGATGCGGATGCGCGACAGCGATCAATCGTCGCCGTCGTCGCCAGACGCCGTCGCGCTGCGCTCCGCGTGCCGCGCCGCCAGCCGGTCGAGTTCGTCGTACCGGCGGTCGCAAAACAGCCGGCACAACGTGTCGACATCCGCGCGCGATTCGACGTCGATCGTGTCGACGTTCCGCTCCAGCTTGCCCTTTCCGAGGCCGAACAGCCCCTTCTTCATCCGCATCGAAACGGCGAACAACTGGAAGCCCGTCGCATGTGCATCGCCCAGCGCGGTCACCCACAACTCCCGCTGATCATCGGCATGCTGCAGCACGAGGGCAGGCAACGGGCCCGTCTGCGTGTCGTCCCACTGCGCATGCTGCGCGCCCCACGGGAACGCGTCGAACGCGTGCATGAACGACGCGTAGTCCGTCGCGCCTTGCGGATCCAGCTGATCGAAGTCGTAGCCGACTTTCTGGACGGAATAGGTCAACATGCGCGGCACTCCGTGGCGTTCGCGATCGCGAAAACGTCAATCTACCTTGAATGCCGCCACCGATCATTATTTTTCGCAGGCCTGATGGAACGGCGCGGGAGCCACGTCACGCGACGTGGCCCGGCAAACCGCACCGGCCTCCCGTGCATCGCCGCGCCATCGGCACGGTTCGACATCGCGTCGAACGGGAACATGGCCGGCATGCCAGGATCGATTCGCCACCGTTGCGGCATGCAGGCCGCCGGGCCATTCAAGAACGCCCGGCCGCTCCGCCGGCACGCCGCCAGTCATTCGTGCGCGGCGTCGTACGCAATCCGGAAGCCCGTGTGTCCGGTCGACGTATCCCGCGGCCGGCCTGTCCGGGCGGCGATGCGGTAGCGATAACAGTAGTCGCGATGACACAGATACGAACCGCCTTTCAGCGTGTGTTCCCGCTCCGCGAGCGCCTGACGGTTCCTGGCCTTTCCCGCGCTCGACAACGACTGCGTCAGGAACGGATCGGCGCACCATTCCCACACGTTGCCGCTGCAGTTGTACAACCCGGCGGGATTCGGCGAAAACGCATCGACCCGAACCGTGCCGGCATACCCGTCCGGCGACGTGTTCAGATGGGGAAACACGCCGTGCCAGATATTGCAGCACTGCATCTCGTCGGACGGCTCCTCATCGCCCCACGGATACCGGCGCGCCTGCGCGCCTCCTCTTGCCGCATGCTCCCACTCGGCCTCGGTCGGCAGCCGGCCGCCGCACCACGCCGCGAAGGCGCACGCGTCGTTCCACGAAACATGCACGACCGGATGCTGCTCGCGCCCGCCAAGCGACGAACCGGGCCCCTCCGGCGCCGCCCAGTTCGCGCCGTCGATCGCCAGCCACCACGGCGCGTCCGCGGTGCCCACCAGATGGTTCGCTGAAACGGCGGACGATCGAAACACGTAGCTCCAGCCGATGCGCTCGGCTTCCGTGCGATACCCGGTCGCGGCGACGAACTCCGCGAACCGCGCATTCGAGACGGCATAACGATCCATCCCGAACGCGCGCAGCGTAACGCGCCGCCGTGGCCCCTCGCCGTCCGCCTTGATGACGGGCGTATCCGTGCCGACCCAGCTCTTGCCTGCCTCGAACCAGACGATGTCCCGGTTCGACGGCACGCCGGCGCCCGTGCTGTGGATGCCCGACGCGCACGCATGCGCCGAAACGGCGGACAGTTGCTGGCGCTTTCCCGCGCCGGGACAGCACGATCGATGCTTGTCGTTGTTCAATTTTCCTCCTCGCCGGACCACCGTTTCTCCGACTCTGCCGGCCACGGCATGTCAAAACCCGGATTGCATCGCACGTCAA
The DNA here is from genome assembly GCF_003294055.1 of Burkholderia reimsis. Taxonomy (NCBI): domain Bacteria; kingdom Pseudomonadati; phylum Pseudomonadota; class Betaproteobacteria; order Burkholderiales; family Burkholderiaceae; genus Burkholderia; species Burkholderia reimsis. The sequence continues at coordinate 50,500 of NZ_QMFZ01000007.1, read as the reverse complement.
TCACCCGACGACGCCCCGGCCTGCGCCGCGCGCTTGCGCTCGATCTCGGCGCGCATCGCCCGTGCCTGGACGGCCAGATGCGCACGCAACCGTTCGGCGCGATCCGCGTGGCTGCGGGCCAGGAGCTGTGCGGGCTCGATCGCGCCGGTGGACGGCAGCCCGAGCCGCGTGTATTGCTCCTGCGGCGCATCGTTGGCCCGCATCAGATCGCGCATGAGTCCGGCCATCCGCAGTTCGACCGACTCGTCGTACAGCGGCCGCTCCTGTTTCGGATCGTCATGCAGATCGAACAGCAGCGTCCCCGACCGGTACGCATACCCGATCGGCCGGCTCGCGATCCTCATCGTCCGCACGCCCTTCGTAAACGAAAAGGGTTCCGACAGTTCGATATCCTGCAGTTCATCGACACCGAACATCTCCCGCATGTGAGTCGGCATCAACGTATATTCGTACAGCGGTTCGTTACGGTCCGGGTCGGCGCCCGAGCGCATGTACACGTAACGACCGTCGGTCACGTTCACTTGTTCGCCATGCATGCCGAACAGCGCGGCCTCGCGAACGGGCGCGTCTTCGTCGATCGTTTTCCGGAGCGCGCCGCCCTGCATGTCCGGCGTGGGTTCCAGCCCGAAGAAATCGAGCAGCGTCGGCGCGATATCGATCATCTGAACGAGCGACTGGCGCCGCACGCCCGCCCGACGGCAGCGCGGATCCCAGATGAACAGCGGCGTGTTGGCGAGTTCGTTGAACCACGGCTGGACCGTCTTCGCCCACCATCCGTGTTCGCCGAGCATGTACCCGTGGTCGGTGCACACGATCAGCATCGTGTCGCGCCACAGATCCAGTTCGTCCATCAGGTCGAGGACCCGCCCGAGCGAACGGTCGCACATGGACACGAGCGCGGCGTACCCGGCTTGCGCGGTACGCATGTCGCCGTCCGTCTCGCCGGCGGAGACGGGGCCGTAGGGCGGCCAGTCGAAGTGCGCGTCGCCTCCCTCGCCCGGGTAAAGGTCGCGATACTTCGGATAGCTGGCGAACGGCTCGTGCGGATCGAATGTCTCGATCTGCAGGAACCACGAATCCTTGTCGTGATTTTTTCTCAGGAACGCTTCGCCCGCATCGAACGTCAGCGTTTGCGGATGGAGATCCTCGGTCGGGTAATACTGGCGGTTCACGAAATCCTGCCGCGCGGCGCTCTCCTTCAACGCGCCCTTGAGCCGGGCCGGCATCGGAGGCGGCCCGAGTTCCGCCTTCCATGGATCGCCCTCCTGCCCCCGGAAGAATTCCCAGCTGCTGTATCGCGTGTGGTAGGTCGCGCCGCCATCTTCCCAGTAGTGCGGATGATCGCTCGCCAGATGGGCATGAATGCCCTTCTTGCGCAGCATGGCCGGCATCGAATCGTCGAACGGCTCCAGCGGCCCCCAGCTGCGATGCAGAAAGTTGTAGCGCCCGGTATGCAGTTCCCTGCGCGCCGGTATGCAGGCCATGCTGCCGATATAGCAGTTGTCGAAAGTCGCGCTGCGATCGGCGAGCCGCTGAAAATTCGGCGCGTGGACCCAGGTGTTGCCGTACGGCGGCAGCATGTGCCGATTCAGGCTGTCGTACATCACGAGTATGGCTTTCATGATCGGTTCAATTCACTCTACGTTTGATGCGTTGTTCGTGGCTGCCTCGTTCACGCGCGTTTCGCCGCCGGAACGGTCGCGCCGTCATGCCCGATGCAACGCACGCGACGATTCAAAGGGTGCCCGTCTTACCGGGTCTGCGGACTGATGCGCAACCGATTGCGCACCTCGCCGACGCCCGGCACGCGCTGCGCGGCCGACACGGCCAGCGCGGCCTGCTCGGCATCGGCCACCTCGCCGGACAGCGTGACGACGCCGGACTTCGCGAAGATGAGCAGACGGCTCGCATCGAGACGCTTCGTTCGCGCCAGCACGCCTGCCACCTGTTTGCGCAACTTGCGATCGGCCGCCTTCGTCGCCTTGCGCGACTCGCTGCCCGACGCCGACGCTGCCGCCGATACCGCCGATGCCGCGTCCGGTGCCGATGCCGATGCCGCTCCACCCTGCGATTCCTGAGCCGCCGCGCTCAGCGCGCTCAACGCGATCATCGCTGCCGCAACGTGGCGGCATCCCGTTCTACCAACCTGCATGTCGTTTCTCCCGTGATGCCCTGGCATCGCGCCGCTTCATGCGCCGCGACGCCATGGGCAATATCTCTAGAACTGCGTCATGACGCCGATCGATACACCGCTCACCGTGCGCCCGTCGGGACGCAGGTTCAGTGCCGACACGTTCGTCGGATCCTTCTTGTAGGCCCCCGAGAAGCCGTTCCGGTCGAACTCCACATAGAGTTCCGACCGTTTCGACAGGAAATATTCGAGCATCGCGTACGAAGTCATCTTCCGGCCATCCGCCCCGGCAACGTTTTTCAGGTTGCTGGCCATGTCGTAATAGGTGGCGCCGGTGAACTGCAACGTCGGCGTGATCTGGTAGACGATGCCGACCCCGGGAATGTTGTCGCGCCGCTCGCTGCCGGCCGCGCTCGCCGCGGAAACCGCCAGCGTGCTGTAGCTCAGGTACAGCCGCGTCGGCCCGAGTTGCCACGTCGCGCCGCCCATCGCGGTTTTCGCCCACTGGTCGGTGGTGGCGCTGTAGGTCTTCTGGTACGCAGCCGCCAGCAGCAGCGAGCGGAACTGATAACTGGCGCCGACGGACAGATTCGTACCCGTGTGCCAGTCGCCGGCCACGCCGCCCGGCGAATAGCTTGCTCTCAGCGCAAACCCGCCGAGTCGGCCGACGTATTTGATCGTGTTGTTGAAGCGGGCATCGAGCGTAAAGAAATTGCCGCCCCAGACAATGCCGGGCGTCATCGCAAGCGTCGAGCCATTGGCCTGGTTCGGATCGAGTTGAACGCCGATATCTTCGGCGGCGTTCAGCTGGCGCCCGAGCGTCAGCCGGCCGAATCCCCCCTCCAGCCCGACGTACGCCCGCTGCGAGAAAAGCGTACTCGACGATTTCAACGCACCGGTGCCCAGGTTGAAGCCGCTCTGCAGCAGGAACACAGCTCTCACTCCGCCGCCGAGGTCCTCCTTGCCCGTGAAACCGAGGGTATTACCCGCAATCGGATTGTTGTCGAAGCCAACCTGTTGCCCGCCCTTCCCGCCATCGGTCCATCGAACACCGCCGCCGAGCGTGCCGAACAGCGTCACGCTCGACTGCGCGTGCGCGCTTCCGGAAATCACCAGCGCAACCATGCCTAATGTCAGTCTCCTCACCGCACCGCTCCTCCAATAATTAATCATCCTTATTAAATTGCATGTTCAACCGGACTACATCTCGCCTGGCTTCTCCGAGCCCGTGCGAGCCGGGCGCGAATGCGTAGTGAACGTACCGCCTTCGCGCCCGGTTATTGCCTATCGATCTTCCGGCGCACTCCACTCGCCGGGTCGCGGCAAATCGACCGGCGGGAAACGGGAGCCTTTCGCGGCGGGCAGGACATCAGCCGTCTCGACTTGCCAGCGCAACAGGCGCTCCAGCAGCCCGGCCTCGATGTCGGCATACTCCGGCTGGCCGGCCAGGTTCGTCGTCTCGCTCGGATCGGTCGTGCGTCGATACAGCTCGGGCGCCTCGTAGAGACGCCATACGTACGTCCATTCCGGCGTCCGGATGACCGCGGCCTTGCCCACGGTCTCCGGTTGCCCGCTTTGCAGCTTCGCCTTGATGTCGTACGGAAAGCCGGCCTGCTCGAAATGGTCGACTTCCCGGGTCAGGAAGCCGCCCTCGCTGAACGCCTGCTCACGATGCGTCTCTCCGGCCGCCCGAAGGCAGCGTGCGAAGCTCTTCCCGTAGTGCGCATGCGTCGCTTCCAGCCCCGCCAGCTCGAGCAGCGTGGGAAACACATCGATCATCTCGACCATCGCGCTCGAGGTCGTGCCGGCCACCTCAGGCCGGGACGCGCCCGATACGATCAGCGGATTGCGCAACAGGCATTCGTGCACGCCCGACGGCCACTTCTCGGCGAGCCCGAAATCCCCGAGGTATTCACCGTGGTCCGAAAAGAACGTGGTGATCAGGCGCCCCGGCTCCGTGGCCCGGGCAGCCGCGTCCATCACGCGGCCGACATGATGATCGAGTCTCGACACCATGCCGTAGTACACGGCACGCAGTTCCCGCCATTGCGCATCGGTCAGCTGGTCCCATCCATGCGCGCTGGACAGCGCATCGACATACGCCGGCATCCGGCCACTGCCGACGGCACCCTCGGGCACCGCGGCGCGGTCGTACATCGAGAACCACGGCTCCTCCGCTTCGAACGGCGGATGCGGCGCGAACAGCGGGACATACAGCACCCACGGCTCGCGAGGCGGAGCGGCAAGCCAATGCTCCGCCGTGCGGATCACCACTTCGTCGTATTCGATCGCGGCCTGCTCCTTCGAACGCTGCCCCCGAAAGAACGCGCGCACCATCGGGTCGGTTGGGTCTCCCTTTGTCTTGCTCTGCAGGAATTCCGCCGCGCTTCGCCGCGTCTCCTCCGGCAGGAAGCCATACTCGTGCGCCGAACGCTCGGTCGCGCCGGGCGCGAACGAGTCGCCGCGACCGCCTGCCATCGCGACGTGATAGCCGTTTTCCTTGAAGACGCGCAGGAAATTCGGCTCGTCCGGCCCCAGCAGGTAACCGAGCGTGCGATGGCCGGCCACGTGCGGATACTGTCCCGACAGGAACGACACGCGCGACGGCGAACAGACACTGTGTTGTCCGAACGCCTGCGTGAATGCGACACCGCCGGCGGCGAGCCGGTCGAGGTTCGGCGTGAGGACGGGCGTCGCGGGATGGACCGCGTGAACGCAGTCGGCACGCAACTGGTCCGCGACGATGATGACGAAATTGGGCTTCGTGGTCATGAAATATCCGTTGGAAAAATACGCGTCGAGGTCAACGAACCGACCTGATCGCAGCGATGACGATCCCGCCGAGCAACACCGCGCAACTTGCCGCGATGAACAGCGCGTCGAAGCGGATCGCACCGCCCGGCCCGGTCAGCCAGGTGGCGAGAAGGGACAGGGACAACTGCGGCACGACGTTCGCGAGATGGAACACGCCCATGTCCTTTGCCGCGGCATCACGATCGGGCAGCACTTCGGTCACCAGCGCGAGGTCGACGGCCAGATACGCGCCCTGCGCCACGCCGATCCACGCGATCACGACCAGCAATTGCGGGAACGTCGTGCAGAACAGGAGCACCGGAAACCCGAGCGCCATCCCGATGCCGGCCCCGATCACGAAGACCTTGCGGCGCCGCATCCGATCCGACAGGCGACCGAACACCAGTGCGCTGGCCGTCATGGCCGTCGTGGCCACCAGCAGGCACAGGAACATCGCGTGCGGCGTCTCTTTCGTCGACAGGCCGATCCGGTCGCGCAGATAGAACAGCAGGTAGTACTGCAGGCTGCTTACGCCGAACAGCACCAGCGCACGCGACAGCCACGCGATCGCGAAATCCGGATGCCTGACCGGATTGGTCCAGAAACTCGCCGCCAGTTGCCTCCACTGCAGCGGTTTCACGTGGCCGGCATCCAGCTTCCGGTCGTTGGTCAGCATGACGAAGCAGACAATCGCCACCAGCGCGATCGCCCCCTGTACCAGCGCGATCGAAACGAGGTCGGGCGCCAGTTGCCTCGCGATCCCGACGCCCAGCAACACACCGATCGGCGGCGTGAACCCGACGAGCGACGAATAGACGCCGAGCTTTTCGGACCGGACCTGATCCGGCAGCACCGCGTTGAGACCGCTCAAGGTCGAATTGAAGGTCAACGCCATCAGCCCCCATCCGAGCGCGAGCTGCGCGGGCGTGCGAGCGGTCGCCATGACGGCCATCGCACCGAGCCCGCCCAGCATGCCGCCCAGGATCCACGGCTTGCGCATGCCCCAGCGCGAGCGCGTGTGATCGCTCAGCACACCGAAGATCGGCTGCGCGATCAGGCCGATGAACGAGCCGATGCCGAGTGCCCGCGCCAGCACGGCTGCCTTGTCGGTCGGCGAGATTCGTTCCGCCAGCATCGGCAGGATCACCATCGGATACGGCAACATCGCCAGCCAGACGCCGACGAAGGCGACCGTCAACGTCACGCCGAGATACCGGTTGCCCGTTTTGCGGGCCGATACAACCATCAATTCGTCCATAATCTCTCCATTCATCGTCCGCCGCCGTCCGCTCAGCGCCCGAACGCCCGCCCGTCGAGCTGCACCGCCCCGACGATCGCGTGATCGGTCGCCGCACGCGCCAGCGCGATGCGATACGTGCCACCGTCGATCCGCCACTGTCCGGCCTGTCCGTCGAACCGGGCCAGCAGGCGCGGATCGACCTTCAGCGACACACGGACGGATTCGCCCGCGCGCAGCGTCACGCGCTCGAAACCGAGCAGCCGCATGCGCGACTCGCCGCATGCATCCGTCAGGTAGAGCTGCGGCACGTCGTCGCCGTCGCGCTTGCCCGTGTTGGTCACCGTGAAACGCGCCGTTACCGTGTCGCCGCCTTCGAGCCGCAGGTCGTCGTACGCGAAGCGCGTATAGCTCAACCCGAAACCGAAGCCGAAACGCGGCGACCGCCCCGTCTTCGCGAACCAGCGATAACCGACCTCCGCGCCCTCGTGGTAGTGCACGTCGATCGGCGTGCCGAGTTCGACATCGGCACCCGGCAGCGCCGGATGCGGCGTATCCGCGACATCGGCCGGGAACGTGACCGGCAGCCGGCCCGACGGATTGACGCGGCCCGTCAGGATCTCGGCGATCGCCTGCCCGCCCGCCTGCCCCGGATACCACGCCTGCACGATCGCGGCGACTTCGCCGCTCCACGGCATCGCGACCGGGTTGCCGGTCTGCAGCACGACGACCGTATTGGCGTTCGCGCGCGCCAGCGCGTCGATCAGCGCATCCTGGCCGAACGGCAGCGTCATGTCCGGACAATCGAAACGCTCGCCTTCGTGACGGATGGCATTGACGATCACGACGTCGGCGCGGCGCGCGAGCGCGACCGCGTCCGCGACGTGCGCGCCGCTGTCGTATTCGACGATCGCGTCCGGCCGTTGCGCACGCAACGCCGCGAGCGGCGACGCGCCGCCGATGCACATCGCGGTCGGCCCGAGCAGCGGATGGCTGCGCATCGGCACGACCGCCGCATAACCGCCGTGCGGCATCACCTGGCTGGAGCCCGACCCGGACAGCACGCCCGCCTGCGCGAAACCGCCGATCACCGCGATGCGCCGCGTCGTCGGCGCGAGCGGCAGCACCTCGCGTTCGTTCTTCAGCAGCACGATGCCCTCGCGGGCAATCTGCAGCGCGATCGCGTCGTGCGCGGCGAAATCGACCGGCTCAGGCGCGCGCTCGCGATCGATGCCGACCGCATAACAGGAACGCAGGATGCGCGTCACCATCTCGCCGATGCGTGCCAGCGGCACCTTGCCTTCGTCGTACGCGCGCCGCAGCGGCTCGTTGAACCACTCGGCCTCGTCGAGCTGCGCGCCCGAATGCTGGTCGAGGCCCGCGAGCGCGGACTCCCAGCCGTACACCGCGCGCCAGTCCGACATGATCCAGCCCTTGAAGCCCATCGCGTCCTTGACGACGTCCTGCATCAGATGCCGGTTGCCGCTCGTGTACTCGCCGTTGACCCGGTTGTACGCGGTCATCAGCGCGCCGGGATCGCCCGCCTCGATCGCGATCTGGAACGCGAGCAGGTCGCTCTCGCGATGCGCATCCGGATCGATCACGGCGTTCAGGAAGAACTTGTTGGTCTCGCTCGCATTGAGCGACACGTGCTTGAGCAGCGCGATCACGCCCTCGCGCTGCGTGCCGGCCACCACGCAGCCGCCGATCCGCCCGGACAGCAGCGGATCTTCCGATACGTATTCGAAATTGCGGCCGTTGCGCACGTCGCGCACCAGGTTGATGCCGCCGCCCAACGCCACGTTGAAGCCGCGTGCGCGCGCTTCCTTGCCGATCGCCGCGCCCATCGTGCGCGCCAGCGCCGGATGGAAGGTCGCGCCGAGCGCCAGCCCGGCCGGGAACGCGGTCGCGCGCTCGTCCGCGGTTTCGGTATGGCGCAGGCCGAGGCTGGCGTCGGCCAGCTTCAGCGCCGGCACGCCGAGGCGCGGCACGCCGGGGACGTAGCCGGCGATGACGGGCAGGTCGGCCGGCACGCGCGGCTCGCGGCCGGTGCGGCCGAACACGCGCACCATCAGGCTGTAGAGCAGCGAAAACCGCTCGTCGTCGGTCATGCGGGCTTCGGTCTCCCGCGCACGGGCGTCGGGACAATCCGCCGGCGCCATGCTCTCGGCGGCCGGGGATTCGATGGGGGTCTGCAGTCGAGTCGAGGATGTCATCACGCGTTGCTTCGTCTGAATGGGACCGGCCGACACCACGCTTGCATCGTCAGCCGAACTGTTTCCACCAAATAATTATCCGAGTGGATAATTATTGTTTTGAGCGTGAGTGTCAAGCGGGTAAAGGCGGCAACGACGGCGGGGTTTTCCCCGACCCGGACGGGCCAGGAGGTCGCCCCGGCGCGCGGCGGCGGGTCGGGACGGCCCGTTGCGGCCGATCCGCGCGGACGGCACAATCCGGGGGATTCGATCAAGGACAGGACAGATGCAGATTGCACGGCAGGCACAGCAGGAACGCAGCGAGCAGACCCGTTCGGACATTCTGGGGATCGCGCTCGAACAGTTCTCGACCCGCGGTTTCGACGCGGTCAGCCTGCGCGACATCGCGGACGCGGCAGGCGTCAACCACGCGATGATCCGCTACTACTTCGGCAACAAGGAGAACCTGTGGCGCGCCAGCGTGACGCAGCTGTTCGACCGGTTCATGGAAGGCGTCGCGTTGCCCGACCCGGCGTCGGACACGTTCTCGATCGACGCCGTCAAGCAGTACATCCGCAACTACGTGCGCTATTGCGCCGCGCATCCCGAGCACGCGCGGCTGATGATGCAGGAGGCCAATCGCGATTCGGAACGCCTGAAGTGGATGGCGGAAACCTTCGTGCGGCCGCGCCACGATCGCTCGGTGCCGCTGGTGCGCTATGTCAGCGAAACGACCGACGGGCTCGCGCGGATCGACCCGGTCGTGCTGCTGTACATGATTACCGCGATCGCGCAAGTGCCGTACCTGTTGACGGCGGAAATGCGCTACGCGCACGGCATCGACGCGCTCGACGAGAAAGCGATCGATGCGCATTGCGACGCGGTCGTCGCGTTTATCTTCCGTTGATTCAGTAATTGGATAGATCGGCGAGAATCCTCCGCCGACTACGAAGGCATCCCCGATTTCAGCTCCCGCGCCACCGAGCGAAGCGTGGACAGAAAAGAAGCGAACGCGGGCGACTCCAATGCTCCGGCCCGCATCGCGATCCCTACCGGCGGCAACATCCAGTCGGGGCGAAATCGCAGAATCGCGAGCATGTCCAACGCCTCGTAGAGATGCGCCATCGTCAGCGGCATGGCCGCGATCATGTCCGTGTCACGAATCAGCACGGCATTTGTCAGCACCGACACCGACTCGATGCCGACCTTCGGCAGTTCGACCCGATGCGCGACGAAATAGTGTTCGATCGTTTGACGCAGCGGCGCTTCGCGAGGCGGCAGGATCCACGCCTGGCGCGCCAGGCATTCCGGCGTAATCTTCCGCTTCCTGGCTAGAGGATGCCCGCGGCGGGCGACCACGCATACCGGTTCGTCGTACAGCACCTCCCAACGGAAATTGTCGGACGCCACCGGTCGCGTCATTCGGCCGAGCACGCAATCGAGTTCACCGTGCGCGAGCGCCGTCAGCAGAACGTCGCTCGCGCCTTCCTGCACCATCATCGTGATGCCCGGTTGTTCCTCGCGCAGCCGGGCCAGCGATTGCGGTACCAGCACCGGCAACGCAACCTGCAGCGCCCCAATGCGAATTCGGCCCGCCCCGCCGCGTGCCAGGCTGTCGAGTTCGTCGCGCGCACCGTCCAGATCTGCGAGCAGCAGCGACGCCTTGCCGAACAGTGCCGTGCCGAACGCGGTCGGCGTAATCCCCCTGCGCGACCGTAAAAAGAGCGGTACACCGAACATCACCTCGATTTCCCGCAACAGCTTGCTGGCCGCGGATTGGGTCATGTTCATCCGCTCGCCCGCCTTGTGCAGGCTGCGCAATTCGTCCAGCGCCAGCAGGAGTTCCAGATGGCGGATGCGCAAGCTCGAGCGAATGCGCCGGATCGACGGAACCTCAAATTCTGCAGTCATTCGGTGATTCCTCCTGGTGTTCACTACGCCACGAAACTTCATCAATTGGTCATTTATGCCGGAACTATACTGGCCGTCACTCAAACATCAAATCCGGAGACGCCATGAAGATCACGATGCTGGGAACCGGCGCCGCGCTGCCCGATCCCGACCGCGCACAGTCGGCCATCCTGCTGACGCTGAACAACGGCCGCCACTTTCTGTTCGATTGCGGAGAAGGGGCAACCCGGCAGATGGTGCGCGCCAATATCGACCCGGCGTCCGTGGGGTTCGTGTTCCTGACTCATCTGCATCACGACCACATCTGCGACTACCCCTATTTCGTGATTTCGAGCTGGATGCTCAACAAAACGGGAGCGCCGCTGGTGCTCGGACCGAAAGGCACCCGGCACTTCGTCGATCACTTGTTCGAGCATGGCGCGTACCAGACCGACTTCCGCGCGCGCAGTGCCTACCCGATCCGGCAACAGAATCTCGAGGCGATACGACCCGAGGTACGGGAAGTGAGCCCTGGTGTGGTGTTCCAGGACGACGACGTGAAAATTTCGGTCGACTGGGTCGAGCACATCCCGCGCGAGGTATGCGAGTGCTTTGGCGTGCGGGTCGAGGCGGAAGGGAAAGTGATCGCGTTCAGTGGCGACACCGCGCCATGCGATGCGATGGTCAAGCTGGCACGAGACGCCGATCTGCTGATTCACGAATGCACGTTCCCGGAATCCTTCATCGCGCATCGCGCGAAAACCGGGGTGGGCACTTTTTCGCATACCAGTCCGACCGACCTGGGCAAGATCGCCGTGCGCGCCAACGTCAAGAGTCTCGTCGCCACGCACTTCGGCCACTTCGATTCGACCAGCCCGGTACTGAAACGCGCGGCCGCCAAGCATCTCCCAGTGGAACAGATGGGGCCGCACCTGATGGACGAAATCGTGACCGACATCCGGAAGAACTACACGGGACCGCTGCGGCTGGCCCATGACCTGATGCGGATCGATTTGTAATACGAAGTCAGGTCGATCGTGCGTGCCGTCGAATCGACGACGCCGCACGAATCGCTCCCATCGGAAAGGATTCAAGCCAGGAGCAGCGCATGCACCGGATCAGGATTCCCGATCACGCCCTTCGCCTGTCGCGGCAACGCGGCAGGCTTGCAACGTCGCTCGAAGACGTCGATCCGCTTCGATGCGCATTGCTCGTGATCGACATGCAGAACGCCTTCGTTGCGCCCGGCGGCGCACTGGAGATTGTGTACGCCCGCGAGATCGTGCCCGCCATCAATCGATTGGCGGACGCATTTCGACAACGTGGCGCGACCGTATGCTGGATCCAGACGGATTTTCGCGGTCAAGCCGACGCGTGGAGCAACTGGTTCGGCCGGCGACTCGATCCGGATGCCGCGGCCGTGATGATCGAGAACCTGTCGCAAGGTCATCCCGGATACGAACTCTTTCCGGCGCTGTCCGTGGCTTCGACGGACATGTTCAGCACGAAGACCCGCTTCAGCGCTTTCATTCAAGGGGCTTCGGATCTCGACGAGGTCCTGAGAGGCCGTGGCGTGGACACGGTGGTCGTTACCGGCACAGTCAGCAACATTTGCTGCGAGTCGACTGCGCGCGACGCAATGATGCTCAATTACCGGACGGTCTTCGTCTCCGATGCCAATGCAGCGCGAACCGACGAAGAGCACAACGCCACGCTCGGCAACATGGTGCAGTGCTTTGCCGACGTCGCGTCGACCGACGCGCTTTTGCAGCAACTGAACAGGCGCACCTGACCCGGGCGAAGCACACCGAACGCCTGTCCCGGCAAGCCCCGACCGACTTCATGTGTGCGCATCACCGTCGACGCCAATGTCGTACCGGCCGGCCCCCGAAATCCGGCCGGCATCAGAGCATGTATGAGGAAAACGAAATGACGCGCAATACAGCAAGCGACCTGTCGAAAGGGGGATATGCCGCGATCCTGCTGGGCGTGGCCATCGGCGGGTTCGTCGGGTTCGGCTGCTTCTTCTTTCCGAGCCTGGCGATCTTCATGCGCCCGGTTCTCGCGGAGTTCGGCTGGGGACGAACCGAACTGTCGCTCGTATTCTCCGCTTCGCTGCTGGGCTGCGCGTTCGGCGGGCCGGTGTGCGGTCACTTCATCGACCGCTTCGGCGTCAGGCGCGCGGCCTTCACCTCCGCGCTACTGCTCGGGCTGCTGATCTTCGTCTTGTCGTCCGTCCACGGATCGGTCTTCCTGATCGCGTCGCTGACGTTCGCGATCGGCTTTTGCGGCGCGGCTACCACCTCGCTCGGATACGTATCGATTCTTCCCCAGTGGTTCGACAAAAGGCTCGGGACAGCGATCGCGGTCGCGACGGTCGGATACGGACTCGGCCAGTCGGTATGGCCGATCGTTTCCCAGGAACTCATTTCAACGACCGATTGGCGAACCGGATATCGGATCCTGTCGGCGTTTCCGGTGGTCGGCGGCGCGATCGCCATGCTGTTGCTCAGGGAGCGCCGCCCCGCAACGCGCGGGGCAAACCAGGACGAGCCCGGTCTGACGGTTTCCGAGGGCATCCGCACACGTCATCTGTGGATCATGACGGCCGTATTTTTTCTCGTTGCGTCCAGCTCGCTCGCGTTCCAGTCACAGATTCCACTGCTGATTTCCGATCGCGGTTTCACCGTCGCGCAAGCCGCTCAGGGCCCCGCCGTCGTGGGTCTGGGATTTCTTGTGAGCCGCCTGCTGTGCGGGATGCTGGTCGACCGGTTTCCCGCGACGATCATCTCCTGCCTGTTCTTTTCGCTGAGCGGAGTCGGCTTCCTGTTCTTTGAGACAACGAACAGCCTGGCGATTTTGAGAATCGCGTGTCTCCTGATCGGATTCGCGATCGGAACCGAGCAGGACATGATGGCCTACATGGTAAGACGTTATCTCGGCATGCGGTCCTTCAGCACGTTCTTCGGGTTCAACATGGCCACTTTCTGCCTGGGCGGGGTCGTGGTTCCGCCCTTGCTGGGGCTGTATTACGACCATTACCGGAACTACTCGTTGCCGCTGGCCGTCATGGCGGGATGCATGTTTGCTGCCGCGATCCTGGTCGCCACGCTGGGACGCTACCGGTACGCGGCACAGCCGTCGGCAGCCGGGTCCGAACGTACGCGGGCAAGCGCGCTGTCTCTGCCGGTCGATTAAGACGATCCGATCGGGTGATGATCATCCCTCCGACATCGGGTCAATGATAATTATTTCGCATAACTATTAAATAGCGAAAAAAGAGTTCCATTCAAAAAAGCCAGTATCCACGGAGATCGATCGATGAAGAAGTCGTTATATGCCCTCGCCGTACTCGGCACATTCTCAGGCATCGCGCATGCCCAGAGCAGCGTGACGCTGTACGGGATCGTCGACGAAGGCTTGAACTACAACTCCAATGCCGGCGGCTCCCGGTTGTACAACCTGACGAGCGGCGGACTGCAGGGCAGCCGCTGGGGACTGCGCGGCAAGGAAGACCTGGGTGGTGGACTGAACGCGCTCTTCGTGCTGGAAAACGGCTTCGATGCCAGCAGCGGCAAGCTGGGACAAGGCGGCCTCGAGTTCGGACGCCAGGCATTTGTCGGCCTGGGGAGTCGTTTCGGCACCGTGACACTGGGCCGCCAATACGATGCCGTCGTCGACTCCGTGGGCGCATTTGCCGTCGCCGGTCAGTGGGGCACCGCGATGTCCGCGCACGCTGGCGATATCGACAACTTCAACAATTCATACCGCGGCAACAACACCATCAAGTACACGAGCCCGACCTATGCCGGTGTGACGTTCGTCGGCACGTACAGCCTCGGCGGAGTCGCGGGCAACGTCACGGCAAACCAGATCTGGTCGCTGGGCGCCAGCTACGCGAACGGGCCGCTGACGCTCGGTGCCGCGTACCTGAATGCCCGCACGCCGGCCGCGAACGCCGGCATGTTCGCCAACAATACCGGCACCGGTACGCCGTCCGCGGTCACGACGCCGGTCTACAGCGGCTTCGCTTCCGCCAATACATATCAGGTCATAGGCGTCGGCGGCGCCTACGCGTTCGGCGCGGCGACGATCGGTGCGACGTATTCGAACATCAGGTTCATGAATCTCGGCGCGGTTCCCGGCCTGAACGCCATGCATTACACGGGCACCGCAACGTTCAACAACGCCGAAATCAACTTCAAATACCAGGTGACGTCGGCACTGCTGGCGGGAGCGGCATTCAACTACACGAAGGGCAATTCGGTTGGCGAGGCGAACGGCGCGACCAATACGGGGGCGAAATATCTTCAGGCCGCCGTGGGCACGGATTACTTCCTGTCGAAGCGCACCGACGTCTATCTGGCCGCCGTCTATCAGAAGGCATCCGGCACCGACTCGACCGGCGGCTCGGCCGTCGCGGCGATCAGCGCGTTGCCGGCTTCGAACAGCAATCGCCAGACGATGGTCCGCATCGGGATCCGGCATAAATTCTGACCATCGGCGGGGCCATCGCAACACCGACATGTCGCTCGCTCCGTTCGATCGACGTACATTGAATTGTGGACCGCCGTCGATGTCCCCGCAGCGCGTGGTCGAAGACATGGAACGGCAGCTAATCGGCGGTACTCGATCCGTTCAGCCAGGAGAATTTCATGCAGCAGAATCAGGTGGATGCAATGCGCGACGTTTGGGCGCGCGTCGATGCCATTCAGGATCAATTCACGGCATTGAGCAACAGGGTCTGGGAGACACCCGAACTCAACTACGAGGAGTACCTTTCCGCCGCGGCGCACGAGCAGTTGCTGCGCAAACTGGGATTTCGCGTCGAAACGGGAATTGCCGGCATACCCACCGCAATGGTGGGCGAAGCCGGTCACGGCGGGCCGGTGATCGCCATTCTCGGTGAGTACGATGCGCTGCCCGGCCTTTCGCAAAAGGCCGGCGTGGACGAGCGGGACCCGGTCCATGAAGGCGGCTGCGGACACGGGTGCGGACACAACCTTCTCGGCGCCGGCTCGATGCATGCCGCAGCCGCGGTAAAGAACTATCTGGAAGCGCACGGCCTGCCCGGCCGGATCCGCTATTACGGCTGTCCGGCGGAGGAAGGCGGCGCCGGAAAGGGCTTCATGGTCCGCGCCGGCGTGTTCGACGACGTCGACGCCGCGATCTGCTGGCATCCGGCGGCGTTCTCCGGCGTCGCCAATCCCGTCTCCCTCGCCTGCAACGAAATCAACTATCACTTTTCCGGTGTCGCATCGCATGCGTCCTCTGCGCCCCATCTTGGCCGCAGCGCACTTGATGCCGTGGAACTGATGAACGTCGGCGTGAATTACATGCGCGAGCATATGCCCGCGAGCGCCCGGATCCACTATGCCGTGACCGACACCGGTGGTACCGCACCCAACGTCGTGCAGGCGCGCGCAACGGTCAGATACCTGGTCCGCGCGGCAGATCTGGACGATCTCCTGCGTTTGCGCGAATGGGTGGACGACATCGCTCGCGGCGCGGCCCTCATGACCCAGACGACCGTGCGTTCGCAGATCGTCAGCGGCGACGCGAACGTGGTCGGCAACACGCCCCTCGAGGATCTGATGCAGGCGCAGTTCGTCGCACTCGGACCGCCGGCGTTCGACGACGCCGATCATGCCTTGGCCGCCCGGTTTCAGGCGACGGTCGGCGAGGAAGCCGTTTCTTCCGCTTTCCGCCGTGTCGGCATGAAGATGGAAAAGGGCCTCGTGCTGTGCAACGCCATTGCTCCCCTGCGCGTCGGCGATGGCTCGCAGCTTGCGTCCACCGACGTGGGAAGCGTCAGTTGGGTCACGCCCACCGTGCAGGCACGCGGGGCCACGTATGCAATCGGCACACCCGGCCATTCATGGCAACTGGTCGCCCAGGGGAAGTCGGGCATCGCCCACAAGGGCATGGTGCACACGGCCAAGATCATGGCCAGCACGGCCGTTCATCTTTATCTGCGCCCTGACATCCTGGAACAGGCCAAGGCCGAGTTTCGTGAACGCGTAGGAGACGAGCCGTTCCGGAATCCGATCCCGGACGACGTGCAACTGCCCCTCCCTGCCGCGCATTGACCATGGAACAGTCCATCTTCGACATCTTCGGCTTCTCGAGCCAGGGGTGGGGCCGGCTGCTTCTGGCCAGCACCGGCACGACATTCGCGGTCGCCGTCTGCGGCCTGCTGACAGGAGGCGCATTCGGCGCGCTCGGCTGCTGGGCCAAGATCGGCGGGCGCAAGCCGCAGCGGGTGCTGGCCACGGCGTACACGACGGTCCTCAGGGGCATTCCGGAACTGCTGGTCATCTATTTGTTCTATTTCGGCGGCAGCACCGCGCTGACCCAGATCGGAAAGTGGCTGGGAGCCAGCGGTTTCGTCGGCATTCCGGGAACCATCGCGGGCGTGCTGGCCATTGGAATCACATCGGGTGCCCAGCTCACGGAAGTCTTCCGCGGCGCGCACAACGCCGTGAACAAGGGTGAGATCGAAGCGGCTGTGGCATGCGGGATGTCGCGCATGTTGCGTTTGCGCCGGATCCTCATCCCGCTGATCTTGCGCCACGCCATGCCGGGCATCGGCAACGTCTGGCAAATGGCACTCAAGGCGTCGGCGCTGATCTCCGTCACCGGCGTGGCCGATCTCCTGAGCCAGGCGCAGATCGGCGCGAACGCCACCGGCATGCCGTTTGATTTTTTCCTGGCGGCGGCGCTCCTGTTCCTCGCGATCTCGGCATGTACCGGGCGAGGGCTCCGCACCGCCGAGCGCTTCTATTCGCGTGGAGTGAGGCGACAATAATGGACTTGCAGTTCACCTACGACACCCTCCTCGCGCTGCTTGGAGGCGTCCCGCTGACGTTGCAGCTCGCTTCGGCCAGCCTGATGGCCGGCCTGATGCTTGCCGTGATGCTCGCAGCCATGCGCGTATCGGGAAGCGCCCCGCTGAATGCGCTGGCCGGCGCTTACATATTCGTGTTCCGCGGCACACCGTTGCTCGTGCAGATCTTCCTTATCTACTACGGCCCGGGACAGTTTCGGTGGATCCAGGAGAGCGTTCTGTGGCCGTTTCTCCGGGAACCGTACTACTGCGCGCTGCTCTCGCTGAGCCTGTGTACCGCTGCGTATTCGGGCGAGATCATCCGCGGCGGGCTGTTGTCGGTACCCCACGGGCAGATCGAGGCAGCTCAGGCATGCGGCATGCCGTTCCTGCTTCGATGGCGCCGCATCGTGCTGCCGCTGGCGTTGCGTCAGGCGCTGCCGGCATACGGGAACGAAGTCGTGACGATGGTCAAGTCGACGTCGCTCGTCTCCATCATCACGTTGATGGAGGTCACCGGCATCGCCGCCCGCATTATCGGCGAGACCTATCGAACGCTGGACGTATTTGTCATTGCCGGCGCGATCTATCTCACGCTGAATCTGCTGTTGACCATGCTGGTCGCACGCATCGAGACAGCCTTGCGCCCGGATTCGCGTCCGATGCGACTTGACCCGATCGAACCTACCGCTGTCGCGCCATTCGAGGATCGAGGATGAACGGAACATCGACAAGGAACGACGCGCAAGTGGCGCTGCGGGTCGATCAGCTGAAAAAGAACTTTGGTCGCCACGAGGTTCCGAAAGGCGTCACGCTCGACGCCCTCGAAGACAAAGTCATCGACGACGACAGGACACCTGACCAGTCGTTCGGTCGCAGCCGATCCGCGCGATTCCGGCCGTTCATCTCCAACCATCGATAGCCGGCGGCCCCCGCCCTGTAAAAAGAGGACTTCCCCATGAAAGCGAAAATAACCCTTGCCGCCGCGGCATCCCTGCTGGCTGCCGCACTGCTCGCGCCCACCTCCGCTTCAGCCGAGGACCATCCGTGGAAAACCGTCACGATCGCCACGGAAGGGGCATTCCGGCCATACAACTTCACCAACCCCGACGGCTCGCTGGCCGGGTACGAAATCGACTACTACAGGATTCTGTGCGCGAAGATGAAGGTCGAGTGCAAACTGGTCGTCATCCCGTTCAACAGCCTGATTCCTTCGCTGCTTTCCGGCAAGGTCGACGTTCTGATGTCCGGCCTCTCGGCCACGCCGAAGCGACGTGAAACGATCGCCTTCTCGGAGCCCTATAGCTCGATCGGAAGCAAATTCGTTACCCTGAAGTCCAGCCCGCTTGCGAAATTGCCGGGCGACGGAACGATCCTCTGGCTGGACAAGGACGACACCGGCCTGCGGCGATTCGTCGACGCGATCAAGCCGCGGCTCGCGGGCAGGATCATCGGCGTTCAGACAGCGTCCGTGGCAAGCGCGTTCGTCGAACGGTACCTGAAAGGCGACGTGACCGTTCGCGAGTACAAGACCCCGGAGGAAGCCGACCTCGATCTGCTGTCCGGACGCATCGACATCACGCTCGTGTCGATGACCTACATGCAGGGCGCGATGAAGAAGCCGGCGAACGCCCGCCTGACGATGGCGGGGCCGCAATTGTCCGGCGGCGTATTCGGGGCGGGCGCATCGCTCGGTATGCGCAAGGGTGATACGGCATTGCTGAAGATGTTCGATCAGGCCATCGGCGCAACCATCGCCGAAGGCGTGACGCGGCAGCTATCCATGAAATGGATAGGATTCGACACAACCCCGGCTCGATGATGGATTTCGAAGCGGCATGACAGCTCGGCGCGGCACAGCCGCCGCGCTTGCGATCCGCTTACGAGGGGCGGCGCCGATCCACTTATCCGGTTGTCCGAATTTGTGCGGCCATCTCTCCAGGCCATGCACCGCCGCGCCCCCGGCCCTGATCGCGCGATCAGGCCGCGACCTCGCCGCCGAGATACGCGTCCCTGATCCGCTCGTCGTCGAGCAGCGCCCTCGCCGGGCCTTCGAGCACGACGCGCCCCGTTTGCAGCACGTACCCGTAATGCGCGATCTCCAGCGCGAGGCTCGCGTTCTGTTCGACCATGAACACGGTCACGCCCTGCTTGTTGATCGCGTCGATCAGTTCGAGCACCTTGTCGACGTAAAGCGGCGACAGCCCCATCGTCGGTTCATCCATGCAGATCAGCTTCGGTCGCGCCATCAGCGCGCGCGCCATCGCCAGCATCTGCTGCTCGCCGCCCGACAGCGTGCCCGCGCGCTGCGTCAGCCGCTCGCGCACGCGGGGAAACAGGTCGAGCACGCGTTCGCAGTCCTCCGCCACCGCCGTGCGGTCGCCGCGCGTGTACGCGCCCATCAGCAGGTTCTCGCGCGCGCTCATGTCGCCGAACAGCCGCCGCGCCTCGGGCACGGCCGCGATCCCGCGCCGCACGCGCTGCGGCGTCGCGAGCGCCGTCACGTCGTCGCCGTCGAAGCGCACGACGCCGCGCTTCGGCCGCATCAGCCCGAGAATCAGCTTCATCGTGGTCGACTTGCCGCTCGCGTTGCCGCCGAGCAGGCTGACGATCTGGCCGCGACCGACTTCGAAGTTCACGTCGAAATGCACCTGCACGGGCCCGTAGAACGTGTCGAGGTGTTCGAGTTTCAGCAGCGCATCGGTCATGTTCATTCGCAATCCGGAAGAAGTGTCGGTCATGCGGCTGCCTGCGCCGCCCGGTCGGCCGGCGTGCCGCCCGCATGGCGGCGGCCGAGGTATGCCTCGATCACGTGCGGATCGTGCCGCACGTCACGCGGCGCGCCTTCGGCGATCTTCACGCCGTTGTCGAGCACCATCACGCGGTCGGACACGCGCATCACGAGTTCGAGCTTGTGCTCGATCAGCAGGATCGTCAGGCCGCGCGCCTTCAGCGACTGGATCAGTTGCAGCATCTCGGCCGTCTCCGTCTCGTTCATCCCGGCCGTCGGTTCGTCGAGCAGCAGCAGGCGCGGATGCAGCGCGAGCGCGCGGCCGATCTCCACGCGCCGCCGGTTCGCATACGACAGGCTGTGCGCCGGATGATCGATGCGCGGGGTGAGCCGTTCGCCGAACCCGGCGATGATGTCGCGCGCCTCGTCGCGCAGCGCGGCTTCCTCACGCCGCACCGATGCGGGCCGCACGAGCGCGCGCCACACCTCGGCCGCCGCGCCGAGCGCGGGCCAGCCCGGCCGCGCCGCACGCAGCCGCGCATGCGCGCCGATCAGCACGTTGTCGAGCACGCTCAGGTTGCCGAACACGCGGCCGTGCTGGAACGTGCGTGCGATGCCGAGCGCCGCGAGGCGCTCGGGCGCCGTGCCCGTGATGTCGCGGCCGTCGAACGTCACACGGCCGGCGTCGGGCCGGTCAGCGCCCGCGATCAGGTTGAACAGCGTCGACTTGCCCGCGCCGTTCGGGCCGATCACGCTCAGCAGTTCGCCGTCGGCGAGTGTCAGGCTCGCACCGTCGAGCGCGGTCACGCCGTCGAAGCGGCGCGTCAGGCCCTGCACGTCGAGCAAGGGTCGATTGGTGGTCATCGCGTTCCTCCTCACACCGTGCCGAGCAGGCCCTGCGGCCGGAACCGGACGAGCAGCAGCAGCACGAGGCCATAGATCAGCATCCGGTAATCGGCCGCCCAGCGGAACAGCTCCGGCAGCCCGATCAGCGCGATCGCGCCGACGATGCCGCCGAGCACGTTGCCGAGCCCGCCGAGGATCACCATCGTCAGCGCGAGGATCGACACCTGCGAATCGAAGGTCTGGTGATTGATGTAGCTGTACAGGTGCGCGGCAATGCCGCCGCTCACACCGGCCGCGACGCCGCCGACCGCGAATGCGATCGCCTTGTAGCGGTTCGGCGCAATGCCGTGTGCGCGCGCGGCGACGTCATCCTCGCGCACCGCGCGCAGCGTGCGGCCGAGATGCGAGCGCAGCAGCCGCACCTGCACGAGTGCGAACCCGACGAGCACCGCGAACGTGAACCAGTACGCGGCGCGCGCGGTGCTCGCCCACGGCAGCGGCGCGATGCCGGTGATGCCGAGCGGGCCGCGCGCGAGGCCATCCCAGTTCAGGATCACGAGGCTCACCACTTCGCCGATGCCGAGCGTCGCGATCGACACGTAGTGCCCGCGCAAGCGAAACGCCGGATAGACGAGCAGCGTGCCGAGCACGGCCGTGATGACACCCGCGCACGGGATCGTCACGGCCGGCGACCAGCCGAGATCCGACGACAGCAGCGCCGACGCATACGCACCGATCACGAGCAGCGCCGCGTGGCCGAGCGAGATCTGCCCGACCGTGCCCGCGACGAGCGTGAGGCTCAGCGCGAGCAGCCCGTACAGCCACGCGTTGGTAAGCGTCTGCAGCACGTACGGCGACGCGCCGAGCCACGGCAGCACGGCGGCCAATGCGATCAGCGCGACGAGCACCGGACGCGGCACGCGCACGGCCTTCGCGGCCGCGAGGAAGGTACCCGTCATCGGCTCGGGCGGCAGCGCGCGGTTCCCGCTGAACAGGCCGTTCGGCCGCCACACGAGGAACACGATCAGCAGCCCGAACGCGAACAGGTCGCGGTAGCTCGTGCCGAACAGCGCGACGCCGTAGCTCTCGACGAGGCCAAGCAGCAGGCTGCCGGCGATCGCGCCCGGCACGTTGCCGAGCCCGCCGATCAGCAGCGCGACGACGCCCTTCAGCGTCGCCTGGAAGCCCATCGCCGGATCGATGCTGTTGTAGTACATGCCGACCAGCAGCCCGCTCACACCGCCGAGCGCGCACGCGATCGCGAACACCGTCTGGTTCACGCGGTCGACGTCGACGCCCATCTGCAGCGCCGCGTCGCGATCCTGCGCGGTCGCGCGCACGGCCCAGCCGAGCCGCGTGAAGCGCAGGAAGCCGTACAGCAGCGCGGCCGCCGCGATGCCGATGCCCGCGATCAGCAGGTCGAGCGAGCCGAGCGTCGCGCCGGCAATGCGCAGATGCCAGTCCGGCAGCGGCGTCGGCACCGCGCGCGGGTCCGCGCCGAAGGCGAGCTGCGCGAGCTGGTCGAGGATGAAGCTGATACCGATCGTCGCGAGCAGCGGCGCGATGCGCGCCGCGTGGCGCAGCGGTCGCAACCCGATCCGCTCGATCGCGACGCCGAGCGCGCCGCAGCCGACGACGACCGCCGCGAGCGCGACCGGCAGCGGCAGCCCGAAGCGCGTCAGGCACAGCCAGCCGATGAATGCGCCGACCATGTACACCGAGCCATGCGCGAAGTTGATCAGGTGCGACACGCCGAAGATCAACGCGAGCCCGACCGCGAGCAGCGCGTAGATGTTGCCGACGATGAGGCCGTTGAGCGTGTAGTCGAGCCAGGAAGCCATCACGATGCGTCCGTCACGTGCATGCGGTTCAGGGTCAGCGCGCGGCGAGCTGCGGTTTCGCGCCGTCCCACAGCGCCCACTGCCCCTGCTTCACGACGAGATACACGGTGCGCGCGCCCGCGACGCGGCGCGTCTGCGGATCGAAGCGCACCTTGCCGAAGATCACGCTCGGCACGTCGCTGATTTTCGCGAAGCCGTCGTGCGCGGCCTGGCGCGTCGTGCCGTAGCGGCGCAGCACTTCCGCCGACAGGATCAGCGCGTCGTATGCGCGCGCGACGAACGAATCGGGATCGGCATGGAATTTCGCGCGATAGCGCTGCACGAACGCCTGCACCTCGGGGCGCGGTTCGGCCGGGAAGAAGTTCGATTCGGTATACACACCGTCGACGGCCGCGCCGCCCAGCTCGAGGAATTTCGGCGAATACACGGAGCCGACCGCCGCGATCGGCAGCGTGACACCCGACGTGCGCGCCTGCCGCACGATCTGCGCGCCGTCCGCGTAGTACGAGATCAGCACGATCGAATCGGGCTTCGATTCGCCGATGCGCACGAGCGTCGAACGGAAATCCTTCTCCGCCGGCTGGTAGCCTTCGGCCGCGACGACCTGCGCGCCGAGCCCGGCCACCGCCTTCGCGAAGATGTCCTTGCTGGTGCGCCCCCAGTCGGTGTTCAGGTACAGCACCGCGATCCGCTTGAAGCCGAGCTCCTTCACCGCGTAGCGCGCGAGCAGCGGCTGCTCCTCGGCCTGGCTCAGCGCGGTGCTCCACAGATAATCGCCGCCCTTCGTGAAGTCCGGGTGCGAGTTCGTGAAGCCGAACTGGATCAGCTGCCCGCGCTGGTAGATCGGCGATGCGGCCATCGACGTCGCGCTGGAGAAGTCGCCCAGCTCGATCGCGATGCGCGGATCGGCGACGAACTTCTGCGCGATCGCGACGGCCTGGCGCGGGTCGCTGCGGCTATCCTGGAAGTCGATCGCGAGCGGCCGGCCATGGATGCCGCCGCTGCCGTTGATCTCGTCGAGCGCGAGATCGAAGCCGCGCTTCCATTGCTCGCCGTATTGCGCGTCCTGGCCCGTGAGCGGCCCGCTCACGCCGATCACCACCGGCTCGCCCGATACGCCCGCCGCGAGCGCGCCGCCCGTCGACAAGCCCCATGCGGCAGCGAGCGCCGCCACCGTGCCCAGCACGCGCCGCCATGCGCCGCGTGCGTCGTTCCCCGAAACGTTCATGCGTCCCCCAGCTTCAGTCAGTCGAAAAGAGTGAGGGCATGTAACCATCCGGTTCAGGACGATCCAACGAAGTTTTGCGTATATCGATATCGGGCGCGGCGCGAAGCCGGCGACGCCCGCGAACGGCCGCCTGCACGCGCTGCCGCGCGCGATGAGGCGGCACGCATCGCATCGTTTTGATTCGATTGGCGTTTCCGGTACGTCACGCGTCGCCACCGGCACGCACGCGCGCCCGTCCGGCCATCGCGACGATCCTGCGCTTCGCAGTTTTCGCGCTGTCGATAGCAAAATTCATTATATGAATCACGCATGCTCACACTTCTACAATGCGCAAATCGCATCATCGGAAGGTGTCATGGAGCTGCATCAACTCGAAGCGTTTTCCGCGGTCATGTCGACCGGCAGCGTGACCGGCGCGGGCGAACTGCTCGGCCGCTCGCAGCCGGCCGTCACGCGGCAGATCCAGGAGCTCGAAGCCGATCTCGGCTACGCGCTGTTCGACCGGCACGGCCCGCGCGTCACGCCGACGCGGCGTGCCTTCCTGCTCTACGAGGAAGTCGAGCGCTCGCTGGTCGGCCTGCGTGCGATCGAGGCACGCGCACGGGCGCTCGGCGACGAAACCGCCGAACCCGTGCGCATCGCGGCGACGCCTTCGCTCGCGGCAACGCTCGTGCCGGCCGCGCTCGCCGCGCTGCCCGACGGCGCGCAGGCGCCGCACTACCAGTTGCGCAGCGAATCGGCCGAGCATGTCGTGCACGAGGTGCTGGCCGGCACGGCCGACATCGGCGTCGTCACGCTGCCGATGGCGCATGCGGGGCTCGACGTGCACTGGATCGCGCAGACGCCCTGCGTCGCCGTGCTGCCCGCCGGCGACCCGCTCGCGGCGCAGCCGCGCATCGCGCTGCGCGATCTCGCGCGCCGCCGCATCGTGACGGTCGCGAACCGGCACCGGCTGCGCCAGCGGATCGATGCGGCATTCGCGGCCGCGCGGGTCGACGCACGCGTCTTCATCGAAACCAATGCGTCGCTGAATGCGGTGATGGCCGCGCGTGCCGGCATCGGCATCGGCATCGTCGATCCGGCCACCGGTGTCGCACTGCCGGTGGACGGCGTCGTCGCCCGCCCGCTCGACGTCGACATCCCGTTCGCGTTCGGCGTCGCGACGCCGGCCGGCAAGGCGCGCACGGCGGCCGTCGATGCGCTGCTCGACGCGCTGCACCAGACGACGCGCACACTGCTCGACGACGTGATCTTTCACGACGCCGCCGCGCACGACGCGCTGCTGCGCGGCGACCGGCTGCGTGCCGGGCGCCCGTCACGTCCTTCGAATCCTTCAAATCCTTCACGCCCTTCCAGCCCGCCACGCACGACACGATCGCGCCGCACGCGCCCGGAGGCCGCATGACGATGCTCCCCGATGCACTCCACGCACTCGAAACCCGGCTCGCTCAAGACCTGCGCTGGCTCGACCTGCCCGCGCCGTCGTGGGTGCCGCCGCGCGAGGCCGACGGCACACGCGTGCTCGACGTCGCGATCGTCGGCGGCGGCATGGCCGGGCTCGCGGCTGCCGCCGAACTGCGCCTGCTCGGCATCGACAACCAGTGCGTGATCGACCGCGCGCCGGCGGGGTACGAAGGGCCATGGGTCACGTTCGCGCGGATGGACACGCTGCGCTCGCCGAAGCAGCTCGCGGGCCCTGCGCTCGGCCTGCCCGCGCTGACGTTCCGCGCCTGGTTCGAAGCGCAATACGGCCGCGATGCATGGGACGCGCTCTACAAGATTCCGCGCACGCAATGGATGGATTACCTGCGCTGGTACCGGCGCGTGCTCGACCTGCCGGTGCGCAACGACACCACGCTCGTCGCGCTGCGCCCGCGCGACGACGGCCTGCTCGCGCTCGACGTGCGCGGCAACGGCGAAGCGCAGACGCTGCTCGCGCGGCACGTCGTGCTCGCGACCGGCCGCGACGGGCTCGGCGGCCCTTACGTGCCGCCCGTCGCGCACCGCGCGCCGCGCGCGCGTTGGGCCCATTCGTCCGAGCCGATCGACTTCGCGGCGCTCGCGGGCAAGCGCATCGGCGTGGTCGGCGCGGGCGCGTCCGCGTTCGACAACGCAGGTACCGCGCTCGAAGCCGGCGCCGCGCGCGTCGACCTGTTCTTCCGCCGCGCGGACATTCCGCGCATCAACAAGCTGACGGGCATCGGCAGCCCGGGGCTCGTGCACGGCTATGCCGATCTCGACGACGCGACGAAATGGCGCTTCATGCACTACGCGCTGACGTCGCAGACGCCGCCGCCGCGCGACAGCGTGCTGCGCGTGTCGCGTCACGAGCATGCGCATTTTCATGCGGGCAGCCCGATCGAGACGCTCGCCGAACATGCGGACGGCCTCGACGTGACGACGCCGCGCGGGCGCTACACCGTCGATTTCCTGATCTTCGCGACGGGCTTTCATTCGGACTGGACGACGCGCGCGGAATTCGCGTCGTTCGGCTCGCACGTGCGGCGCTGGAAGGATCGTTATCGGCCGGCACCCGGGTTGTGGCTCGACGAACTCGCGGAATCGCCCGATCTCGGCCCCGCATTCTCGTTCCAGGAACGCGAGCCCGGTGCATGCCCGGCCGTCACGCGAATCCATTGCTTCAACCATGCGGCGAGCCTGAGCCACGGCAAGCTGTCCGGCGATATCCCGGCGATCAGCGCGGGCGCCGAGCGGCTCGCGCGCGGCATCGCGAGCCGGCTGTTCGACGCGGATCGCGATCGCCACTACGACGCGCTCGTCGCATACGCGAACGCGGAACTGCAAGGCGACGAGTGGCGCGACGCCGATGCATGAGCGCTCGCCCATCGACCACATAAACGACGAAGGAATCCTGAACGATGACTGAATCCATCACGCCGGCCGATGCGCCGGACACGATCGATGCGGTGGCCGGCCTGCACGACGGCGACGCGATCGCCGCACTGCGCCGCGCACGCGAGAAGGTGCTGCTTCATACGCGGCTGAGCGAGGCTGCCCTGTTCGATCCCGCGCTGCCCGATCTTTCGTTGATCGAAAGACTGCACACGGCCCGGTATGTCGCGCACAAATCGAAGGCGCCGGCATTGACCGACACCTATCGCGCGCGGCTGATCGACGCGGGCGGCACGCTCGACGATATCGCACGCGCGGATGCCGATGCGTTCGATGCGCTGCCTCGACGCATCGGCGCGATCCTGGCGCATGCACGCCTGCTGACGCTCGCCCCTGTCGATGCGCGCCCGTCCGATCTCGACGCGCTGAAGTCGGCCGGGCTCACGACGCCCGCGATCGTCGCGCTGTCGCAGCTCGTGGCGTTCGTCGCGTACCAGTTGCGCGTCGCCGTTGCAGCGCAGGCGCTTCAGGCACGCACTGCAACGGAGGCCGCATGACGACGAGCGCCCACGGCTTCACGTCCGACACGCTCGGCTGGCGCGCCTGGCTCGACACCGTTTCGCTCGATGCCGCGACGCCCGAGCAGCTGGCCGTGCTCGACGCGAGCCACCCGCAAGCGAAGACATCCGACTATTACCTGCTGCTCGTCCATCTGCCCGAGATCCTGCGGCAACGCTCGGGCGTGTTCAACGCGATCATGTACGGCCCCGGCGGGCTGTCGCGCGCCGAGCGCGAACTCGCCAGCACGGCCGTGTCGCGCGTGAACGGCTGCGTGTATTGCGCATCCGTGCATGCGCAGCGCTTCGCGCAGCTCGCGAAACGCACCGACGCGATCGAGCAGGTATTCGACGATCCGGCGACGGCCGGCACGACGGCGCGCGAACGCGCGATCGTGCGTTATGCGATCGCGCTGACGGAGCGGCCCGAAACGGTCGACGCGCGCGATATCGCCGCGCTGCAAGCCGAAGGGCTGACCGATGAGGAGATTCTCGACCTGTCGCACGCGGTCGCGATCTTCGCGTGGGCGAACCGGTTGATGCTGACGCTGGGCGAGCCGGTGTTTCCGGAACCGGCGTCACTCGTCTGATGCCTGGCGCCTGACGCCCGACCCAACCCGAACACGGGCTGACGCAGGCGCCGCCCGCGTCACGCCTTGTGCGTCGACAGCAGGATACTCGTCTCGGTATTCGCGATCCCGTCGATCAACCGGATCGCGCCGAGCACACGATCGAAGTGCTCGAGCGAATCGGCATGCAGCTCGGCGACGAGATCCCAGCGCCCGTTCGTGCTGTGGATCGACGCCACGTTCGGATGCCCGCGCAGCACCTTCACCACTTCCGCGCCGCGGTTGCCCTGCACGGCGATCGACATCAGCGCGCGGATCCGGTGGCGTTCCGCCGCCGGCTTGAGCCGCACCGTATAACCGACGACCACGCCGTTTTTCTCCAGCCGCGTCAGCCGGTTCTGCACGGTCGCGCGCGCGACGCGCAGTTCCTTCGCCAGCGCGACGACGGGCAGTCGCGCGTTGTCGCGCAGCAGCGCGATGAGCTGCCGGTCGACATCGTCGAGCGTGATCATGGGCGGAGCTTCCTGTTGAACGTGAACCGGCCGCCAGCGTGCCGGAGGCTGCGCATTCTGCGCCAGCGAAACCTGTCAAAGTGCTGGATCGTGTTGGCATTCTGCCAAGTCTATCGATAAATCTGCCACTTTTGCTGTCTTTTTGTTGGCTCGACTCGCGGAAATAATGACGTATCGACCGGCCGGACACGCCGCGCCGCCGCTTTCCATACAAGCCCGAGCCGCGCCGAAGCACCGCCCGGTCGACCAGAACGCCAGGGACATCCGTACCGGCACTGAGAACTTGGAGACAGACGCATGACCCGCTTCCTCGACGTTCCCGCCACCGCCCGACTGATCGCCAAAACCGGCGTCACGACGTTCCTGCGCGAACTCGTCGACACGCTGCGCGCCGATTACCTGCACTGGGCCGACTTCGACAAGTCGCCGCGCGTCGCGTGCCACTCGCGCGACGGCGTGATCGAACTGATGCCCGTCGCGAACGCGTCGCTGTTCGCGTTCAAGTACGTGAACGGCCACCCCGTCAACGCCGCGCGCGGGATGCACACGGTGATGGCGTTCGGCGCGCTCGCCGAAGTCGACACCGGCTACCCGCTGCTGCTCGCCGAACTCACGCTCACCACCGCGCTGCGCACGGCCGCCACGTCGGTGCTCGCCGCCCAGGTACTCGCCCGCCCCGACGCGCGCACGATGGCACTGATCGGCAACGGCGCGCAGAGCGAATTCCAGGCGATCGCGTTCCACACGCTGCTCGGCATCGACGAAATCCGCGTGTTCGACGTCGATCCGCGCGCGACCGACAAGCTCGTGCGGAACCTCGCCGCGTACCCGGCACTGCGCGTCGTGCGTGCCGCATCGACCGCCGACGCCGTGCGCGGCGCCGACATCGTGACGACCGTCACCGCCGACAAGGCATACGCGACGATCGTCACGGCCGACATGATCGAGCCCGGCATGCACCTGAACGCCGTGGGCGGCGATTGCCCGGGCAAGACCGAGCTCGAAGCGGGCGTGCTGCATGCGGGCCGCGTGTTCGTCGAATTCGAGCCGCAGTCGCGCATCGAGGGCGAGATTCAGCAGATGCCGGCCGACTTCCCCGTCACCGAGCTGTGGCGCGTGCTGCAACGCGAGACGACCGGCCGCGAACGCGCGGACGAAGTCACGGTGTTCGACTCGGTCGGCTTCGCGCTCGAGGATTATTCGGCGCTGCGCTACCTGTATGCGCTCGCGCAGCAGCACAACGCGGGCGTCGAGATCGCGCTGATTCC
Organism: Burkholderia reimsis; assembly: GCF_003294055.1. Taxonomy (NCBI): domain Bacteria; kingdom Pseudomonadati; phylum Pseudomonadota; class Betaproteobacteria; order Burkholderiales; family Burkholderiaceae; genus Burkholderia; species Burkholderia reimsis. The sequence continues at coordinate 21,023 of NZ_QMFZ01000007.1, read as the reverse complement.
GCCGGCCGTCGACCCGAAGAACCTGTTCGCGCTGATCGACGACCCGGCCGCGATCGCGCAGGGTCACGCGGCATACGTGACCGAAGCCGTCGCCGCGTTCGCGCGCTGACCGCGATACCCGGGCGGCCGGTGCGCCGCCCGTTTTCCTGCCCTTCGTTCCTGCCTGTCATGAATCTCGTATCGATCCAGGCGCCGGCCGCCGTCGTGATGATCCGGCCGCACCGCTTCCTGCCGAACCCGCAGACCGCGGCCGACAACGCCTTCCAGCGCACGGCCGGCAACGGCACGCCCGACCTGCCGTCGGTATCGGCCGCCGCGCGCGACGAAGTCACGGCCGCCGCGCAGACGCTCGCCGATGCGGGCGTGCGCGTGCATGTATTCGACGACCACGGCGAGCGCGACACGCCCGACTCCGTATTCCCGAACAACTGGTTCTCGACGCATCCGGGCGGCCATATCGCGCTGTATCCGATGTACAGCCCGAACCGCCGCCGCGAACGGCGCGCGGACGTGATCGAGATGCTGAAGGCCGAATATCGCGTGCAGGACGTGATCGACTACTCGGGCCTCGAATACGACGACGTGTTCCTCGAAGGCACCGGCGCGATGGTGCTCGACCACGTCGCGCGGATCGCTTACACCGCGCGCTCGCGCCGCGCCGATCCGGTCGCGCTCGAACGCTTCTGCACGCATTTCAATTTCGAGCCGATCTGCTTCGACACGGCCGATGCCGACGGGCGCGCGATCTATCACACGAACGTGATGATGAGCGTCGCCACCGAATTCGCGATGGTGGGCCTCGACCTGATCGCCGACAGCCGGCGTCGCGGAGAAATCGCGCAACGCCTGACCGAAACGGGGCGCGCGGTGATCGCGCTCGATCCATCGCAGATCGCGAATTTCGCGGGCAATACGCTGGAATTGTCGGGCAAGGACGGGCGTGTGCTCGCGCTGTCGCGGCGCGCGTTCGATTGCCTCACGCGCGACCAGCGCACGGTGATCGAGCGCTCCGCGCGGCTGCTGCCGCTCGACGTGCCGACGATCGAGCTGGCCGGCGGGTCGGTGCGCTGCATGCTCGCCGGGATTCATCTCGCGCGGCGGGCCGTTGCGCCGGACGCGATCGCCGTGGAGTCGACCGCATCGTTGCGTGAAGCGATGGCGCAGGTCTGACCGCCGCACGATCCGTACAAACGAAAACGGCTGCCGATGCATCGGCAGCCGTTTTTTCAAGGTCGTCGAATCCGTGAGCATCGACGGCATGCTCAGGTATCCCGACGATACCATCGCGTCACCGCGCCGCTCACCCCGCCAGCAACTTCAACCCGGCCGGCAGCGTCTCGCCGAACACGCGTACCGTATCGGCTTCGTCGAACGCGATCGCTTCGCGCACCATGTCGATCCACGCCGGCGATGCATTCGCGGCCGACAGGCGCTTGATTACCGCGTCGCGCGTCACGTCCGGCAAATCCCGCGAACGGTCTCCGGTCATCCGCGCAATCTGCGCAGCGGCAAACGCGGCCGGCTCGACCTGCTTCCAGTCGAGCGCGAACAGCGCATCGAGCCAGCCACCGGCGACTTCCGCCGGCACGACGCTGTGCGCACTGCCGTAAAACGGCCGGCGCGCACCGATGCGCCCGAGTGCCCACGCGCACAGCGCACGCTCGGCAGGCTTCTGCAATTGCGCGATCAGGCGTTCGGCCAGTTCGACCTTGCGCTCGACGGGCAGCCGTTCGAGCGACGCGGACAGCCGCGTCATGTCCGCCGGGCCGACCTTGCCCGGATCGAACGGCAGCTTGCGCCGCCTGTCGTCGGACGGTTCGAGGAACGCGATCGCGTCGCGCACCTGCGTCTGCGCATCGTCGTCGAGGCCGCCGGCCACGCGCCGCCACAGCGTCCACCACTCCGACCACACCTGCCCGTCGGTCACGTACTGGATCCCGTCGTCGAACAGCGGCCACAGCTGCTCGATGCGCCAGGCATCGAGCGGATGACCGAAACCCGGACGCAGGCAATACCCGGCAAGGTTCAGCCACGCACGCTCGTGATCGGCCGAACGGCGGCGGCGGCGTGCGCGCGCGAGCAGCGCGTCGAACAGCTCGCGCGCGAGCGCGACGTCCCACGCTTCACGCGCGCCGAGCACCTGTTCGAGTTGCGCGCGCAACCGGCGCGTGTCTTTCGGCGCGACACCTGCAGCCTTGCTGCCGAACGAGCGCTCGATCAGCTCGATCGCCTGATCGAGCCGCGGATGTCGCGCGGGCGCGGCGTCGTCGCCGTGCACCGGCGCATCGCCGCGCAGCTGGAATTCGAGCTTCCAGCGGCGCGCCGCATCGTCGGTCGCGATGCAATGCATCTCGAGCGTGCCGACCTCGGTCAGCGACGCGGTGAGCTTCACCGGCGTTTCGCGTGCGTCGCCGCCCGCCTTCGCGTCGACGACCGTCGCGATCGGCGGCAGCCGCACGAAATCGCCGCCGTCGAGATCGACGAGATCGCCGGGCCGGTACGGGGTCTCGGCCACGGTCGACATCAAGTGAAAACGCACCGGCTGCCCGAGCTGCAACGCGAACGTGCGATCGTCGAGCCGGATCTCGCGGCCCTCTTCCGCACCGCGCGGCAGCAGGCAGACGCCGCGCGCGGCGGAATCGGCCGCGCCGTCGTCGAGCACGAGGAAATAGCTGCGCGCGGACCCGCCACCGATGCGCGGCGCATGCCCGGCACGCGCGAGCCCGTACGCGACCGCGCCGCGCGCGACGGCCACGTCCGGGTGCGCGTTGTGCAGCACGTCGAGCGGCGCGCCGCGCCATGCGCCGAGCGTCTGCGCGAGACGGCCGGCGAGCGCGCCCGCGCGAAACACGCCGCCGTTGAGCAGCAGCGTGTCGGGTAGCGGGCCTTCCGCATGGCGCTGCAGGAACGCGGCGACATGCCGCGTGACGGCCGCGTCGCTCGCATACGGCAGACCGAATTCGACGATCGCGGCGCGCGCACGGCGCGGCAGCTCGCCGGCTTCGACCTGCGGAAAGAACCCGTCGACGACGATCTGCTCGACTTCCTGCCGCGTCAGCTCGGCCGAACGCGCGCCGCCGACGAGCCTGCTGCCCGCGCCGAGCAGCGTGACGGTGACCGACGCCGGCGCATCGTCGCCGAGCAGCCGCTCCTTCGCCGCGCGGCAGCGCTCGACGAGCTGCGACAGGCTCGCGGCCGACAGCCGCGTGCCGGGCTCGGTCAGCCGCGTCTCGACCAGGCGCGCGAGCGCGAGGTCCATGTTGTCACCGCCGAGCATCAGGTGGTTGCCGACGCCGACACGCGTGAAGGTGGGCTCGCCGTCGTCGCCCGGCGCGACATCGACGAGCGTGAGGTCGGTCGTGCCGCCGCCGACGTCGCAGATCAGCACGCGCCGCGCGGCGGCAAACGTGTCGCGCAGCATGTCGCGCTGGCCGTACAGCCAGTCGTAGAACGCGGCCTGCGGCTCTTCCAGCAGCCGCAGCGCGGGCAGCTTCGCGCGTCGCGCGGCCTCGACCGTCAGTGCGCGCGCGCCGTCGTCAAACGACGCGGGCACCGTCAGGATCACGTCCTGCTTCGCGAGCGGTGCATCGGGAAAACGCGCGTCCCACGCATCGCGCACGTGCGCGAGATAACTCGCGCTCGCGTCGACCGGCGACACCTTGTCGACACCGTCGGCCGCGCCCCACGGCAGGATCGCCGCGAGCCGGTCGACCGACGCGTGCGACAGCCAGCTCTTCGCGCTCGTGACGAGCCGGCCCGGCACCTGCGCGCCGAGCGTGCGCGCGTAGCGGCCGATCACGGCCGGCGGATCGGCGGCCGCGTTCGCGTTCGCGTTTGCGTTTGCGTTTGCTTTCGCAGCGACCGACCACGGCAGCCGCAACGTGTCCGGCGGCAGCTCGCCCGCCGCCGGGTGATAGCGCACCGACGGCAGCAGCGGCTGCGCGGCCACCGCGCCGGGGCCGACCAGCTGCTCGACGTCGAACACGCGGATCGCGTCGGAACCGGCCTCGACGTAAGCGACGACCGTATTGCTCGTGCCGAGGTCGATCCCGACCGTATAGCGCTTCATCGCGCTCAGGCGGCGCCGCGCACGTCGAACTCGACCTTCCAGCGCTCGTTCGTGCCGCTCGGGATCGCCTCGAGTTCGAGCGTGCCGGCTTCGGTCACGCGTGCATGCAGCTTCACGGGCACGACCTCGCCGACGGTGCGCCCTTCGGCCGGCAGCGTCGCCTGGATTTCCTCGAGCTCCTGCAGCTCTTCCGGCGACCAGTAGTCGAGCAGCGTGCCGACCTGGTCCTGGCGGCGCACCGACGAACCGAAGAAGCGGAACTGCACCGGTTCGCCGACGACGAGGCCGAACTCCTGCGGCGGCAGCGCCGCGTCCGAGCCTTCCTCCATCCCGAACGGCGCGACGCACAGCGCCTGCACCGGCGGCTCGAGCCCCGGCACCGCGGGCATCGCCGATTCGATCGCGACGTAGTACGCACGCGCCGTGCCGCCGCGAATGCGCACGCCACGTCCGCGCTTCACGTAGCCGTAGTACGCGGCGCCGCGCGCGACCGCGAGATCGAGATCCGCGCCTTCGAGCAGGCGGGCGGGCGGCGCGCCTTCGGCGGCGAGCCAGTTATTGAGCGTATCGAGCACGCGCTGCGTGAGCAGCGTCGACTTGAACACGCCGCCGTTGAACAGCACGGCGGTCGGATGCAGGAACGTCGCGCCCTGCGGCAGCGTGCGCTGCAGGCCCTCGAGCGAGTCGAGCGCCGCGACCTGGCGGCCGAGGAACGCCGCGAGATGGCGCGTGATGCCGGCATCCTGCGCATACGGCAGGCCGAGCTGCGTCAGGCCGACGCGTGCGCGGCTCACCGGGCGCGCGGCTGCGTCGACCTGCGGGAAGAAGCCTTCGAGGATCGTCTGCGTGAGTTCCGCGCGCGTGAGCTCCGTGCGGATCGACCCGCCGATCAGCTTCGAGCCGCGGCTCGGCACGACGAGCGGCACCGCGTCGGTCGACGGGTCGGACAACAGCGTTTCCTTCGCCGAGCGGCACGCGTAGGTCAGCGCGCGCAGTTGCCACGGATCAGGCTGCGTGCCCTGCTGCGCGAGCTTGCGCGCGACCACGTGCGCAAGCGCGAGATCCATGTTGTCGCCGCCGAGCAGGATGTGCTCGCCGACGGCCACGCGATGCAGTTCGAGATTGCCGTCGCGCTCGACCACCGCGATCAGCGACAGGTCGGTCGTGCCGCCGCCGACGTCGACGCACAGGATCAGGTCGCCGACCTGCACCTGCTTGCGCCAGCCGCCTTCGCTCTTCTGGATCCAGCTGTAGAGCGCCGCTTGCGGCTCTTCCAGCAGCGTCATCCGCGAGTAGCCGGCGGCGCGCGCGGCTTCCGCCGTCAGTTCGCGCGCGGCCGGGTCGAACGACGCGGGGATCGTGACCGTCACGTCCTGGTCGGCGAACGGCGCGTCGGGATGCGCGTGGTCCCACGCTTCGCGCAGGTGGGTGAGATAACGGATCGAGCTTTCGAGCGGCGACACGCGCGCCACTTCCGGCGGCGCATCGCTCGGCAGGATCGCCGCGCGGCGATCGACGCCCGGGTGGCACAGCCAGCTCTTCGCACTCGATACGAGGCGAATCGGCGTGCCGGCGCCGCGCGTGCGCGCCATCTCGCCGACCGCGAACGTGCGCGAGGCCGTCCACGGCAGCGTCAGGTCGCCCTGCGTCAGCTCGCTTTCATGCGGCAGGTAGAGGAACGACGGCAGCAGGTCGCGCGATTCCAGCGCACCCGGTGCGGTCAACTGCGCGATCGGCAGCACCTGCTGCGTGATCGTTTCGCCGTCGCTCGTGCTGCTGTCGACGTACGACAGCGCGCAGTGGGTCGTACCGAGATCGATACCGATCGAATAACGCGGATCGCTCACAGTTCCACCTCCGCCGGTGCGACAACCGAGGCGTCGTGGCTGCCCGTCAGCTTCGGCAGGCGCACGTCGGCCACGCGCCAGCCGCGATGGCTGACCGTGCCCGTGAACGGCGCCGAGCCGACCACGTTGCCGGTCACGCGCACGGCCGTCGCGTCGAAACCGGCCGGCAGCGTCACGCGGCTGCCTTCGGCTTCGTCGCGCACCGGTACGATCGTGAAGTGTTCGCGCAGCGCGGCACGGCAGCCGTCGTGCACGAGGCGCGCGGCCGCGCCGATCTCGGCGTCCGCATAACCGGCGATGTCTTCCTCGACGAAGTCGATGAAGCGCGCATCGCGCTGCAGCAGGCCGAGCAGTTGCAGCGCGGCCTGCGGGCTCGCTTCGCGCAGCTCGGGCGCCGGCGCCTTCACGGGTGCGGGTGCGGGTGCGGGGGCCGGCGCAACGGGCGCGGCAGCCGGGGCCGGGGTCGGCGCGACCGGCGCCGGGGCGCCGTCGCGCACGCGCAGCACGCCGGCCGCGAACTCGCGGTTGCCGAGCACGGAGAAGAACGTGCCGACGGCCAGCGACAGCCGGCCGAAGAAGGACAGGTTGGATTCGGGCATGAGGTCTGGACTCCTGTGGGCTCGCGACACGGCGAGCGATCTTGCCTGGGCGCCCGGCGGCGGCGTGCGGATTGCGCACTGCCGCCGCCCGGCGCGTGATTCGGTCGCGCCCTCGCGGGTGCGGAAAACCCGTATTTTGCCCTGTGGCGGGCGAACCGGGCAGAAGTTGGGGGACAGAACATCGCGGCGCGACGGTTTCGGCCGCGCCGGCGCGCACGGCGGCCGCGCCCGGCCGCGATGCTGCAGCGCGTCAGCGCAGCTTGCGCCGCCGGGCCGCCTTCGCTTCGAAATCGCGCGACAGCATGCCGAGCGTGACTTCGCCGAAGCGGGCGAGCAGCGTCGTCTCGGCCTCCTTCAGCGTGGCCGACAGGTGCGCGTTGACGGCCTGCTCGACCAGGCATTCGGCCTCGTCGTCGGTGACGAGATCGGAGAACAGCGGCGGCTCGCCCACCGCGCCATAGACGTCGAGCAGCGTGATGTCGTCGAGCGCGACGCTCAGCGCCCACCCGCCGCCATGCCCCTTCTCCGACTGCACGTAGCCGTGGTCGCGCAAACCGCCGAGCAGGCGTCGCACGACCACCGGGTTCGTGCCCAGCATCGTCGCGATCGTCTCCGACGTCAGCGGGCCGTCGGCCTGGTCCATGTGGATCAGCACGTGCAGCATGCGCGACAAACGGCTATCGGTTCTCACGGGCGGCGCCCCTCTCTCGAAACTTTTGAAGTTGCGTGAATGATACCACCGCCCTATCATGCAACTTCTCGTGTTTCATGAGTTGGCCGCCATCGGAACACGCCCTTCATTCACGCAGGTTCAGGAAAGGAGCGGGTACATGCATGACCATCATGAAGTGATCGTGATCGGCGGCAGCTTTGCGGGGCTGTCGGCCGCGATGCAGCTTGCGCGGGCGCGCCGCCGCGTGCTCGTGATCGACGCCGGCCGGCCGCGCAACCGCTTTGCCGCGCACGCGCACGGCTTTTTCGGGCAGGACGGCAAGCCGCCCGCGCAGATCGTCGAGGAAGCCGCCGCGCAACTCGCCGCGTATCCGACCGTGCGGCGGATCGCAGGCGACGCGCGCACGGCCGAACGCGATGCGGACGGCCGCTTCCACGTGACGCTGGCCGACGGCAGCCGGGCCAGCGCCGACCGGCTGATCCTCGCGACGGGCATCCGCGACGAACTGCCCGCGCTGCCGGGGCTCGCCGAACGCTGGGGCGTCAGCGTGCTGCATTGTCCGTACTGCCATGGGTACGAGGTGAGCGGCCGGCGGCTCGGCGTGCTCGCCACGCATCCGCTGTCCGTGCACCAGGCGATCCTGATTCCGGACTGGGGCCCGACGACGTGGTTCACGCAAGGCGTGGTCGAGGCGAACCACGAAGAAGCCGCGTTGCTCGACGCGCGCGGCGTTCGCATCGAGCGCTCGCCGGTCGTTGAAATCCTGGGCGACGCGCCGCGTATCGAAGCGTTGCGGCTCGCCGACGGGCAGGTCGTGCCGGTCGATGCGCTGTTCGTCGGCGCGCGTACGGCAATGGCGAGCGATCTCGCGCAGCAGCTCGGCTGTGCATTCGACGACGGGCCGCTCGGCCCCGTCGTGCGCGTCGATGCGGGGAAAGAGACCAGCGTCGCCGGCGTGTTCGCGGCCGGCGACGCGTCGACGCCGATGAGCAACGCGACGTTCGCGTCGGCGTCGGGCGTGATGGCCGGGGTCGCCGCGCATCGGTCGCTGATTGTCGGGCTGCGCGCGTGACGCGGTGCGCAGCCCCGGGGCACACGATCAGGACTTCGAGATGTTCTCGAGCATGTGGCGCGCATCGTTGATCAGCACGCCGAAGTCGACCGTGTCCGGCGCGGTTTCGACGCCGGTGATCACCGCCGTGATCACCGCCTTCGACCCGTTGTGATACGGATACACCTGCGTGACATACGTCATGTCGCGACCATGCAGCGTGGACACGAAGTAGCTGCTGTAGATCTTGCCCGTCACGGGATCGGCCCAGCCCTGCCGCGCGGTCATCGGACGCGCGAGACGCATGAAGTTCGCGGTCACCGATTCCGAGTTGTACGGCGAATCCACCTCGAAGCGGTAGACGATTTGCAGCGACGTCAACTGCGTGCGCAGGTCCGCGTCGTTGAAGTTCGGTACCGGAAACTTGCCGATCAGCCCCTGCTGATAGGCATTGCGCGTCATCGGCTGAAACGCGACCTGATAACCCTTCGGCGATTCCTGCACGTTGAAGTTGACGTCGTACTTCACGCCCGACCCGGCGACCCCGTTGTCCGTGCGCGCATGGACGACGAACGATCCGGGCGTCAGGTTCTCGAAGCGAAGCCGGTAGTACTGCGCGTTCGCGATGACCTGCACGCTGCGGCTGTCGTAGCCGACATCGCGGACGATGACCGTCGAATACGGCGCGACCTTGCGTGGCTGGATGCCGGGATCGTTCGGAATCTTCAGGACGACGGGCTTCTGGCTCGACACGTCGGTCCGGCCCGCGTCGGACGTCAGCGCGCCCATGATCCCCTGGCCGGCCTGTTGAAGCGGGTTCGTCGCGCCGCACGCGGCGAGCGAAGCGGCCGCGACGACGATTGCGAGGCGGCCTGCCAGGGGACGGGTAAAGACGGACTTCATAAGGTGAGAGGCTCCATTTTTTTCGTTGGAATAGGTCTCGGCCTTCCACGGCATGCACCGTGCTGGTCTGGACACGCTGCACAGAAAGCCGGACGTCGTCTCTATATCGGCGCAACGCGACCGTTCTTTAAGCCGTCGACACCGGCCATGTCGCCGGCGCCGCCGCCTCGATGGCTACGACGCGTGATATGCGGTTTAATGCCCTGCATCGTTCACATTAAGAGACACGAAATGCTCGACCTCGACGACCTTCGGCTCGTACGCGCGATCGGCACGTCGCGCTCGCTGGCCTCCGCCGCCCGGCTGCTCGATCTCACACCGCCCGCGGTCACGATCCGCCTGCAGCGGATGGAAGCGCGCCTGAGCGCCAGGCTCGCGGTGCGACAGCCGAAAGGGGTCGCGTTGACCGACGAAGGGCAACGGCTGTACCAGGAAGCCGTCGACATTCTCGAGCGCGTGGAAGCGCTGCCGGTCAGCATTTCAGGCGACCACGGCGACGTGCGGGGCACGCTGCGCGTCGTCGCCCCGCTCGGCTTCGGGCGAAAGTACGTCGCGCGGATCGTGCGCGACCTGCAGCGCGCGCACCCGAAACTCGACATCGCGCTCCACCTGTCGGACAGCCCGTTGACCAGCGCGTCGGGGGCCGACGTGGTCGTGCACGTCGGCAGCCTCAAGTCGTCGTCGTGGATCGGCTATCCGCTTGCGCCCAACGAGCGATTTCTGTGCGCGAGCCCTGCCTATGCCCGTCGCATCAAGGCATTGAACCATCCGTCCGACCTGGCCCGATACGACTGCCTGTGCCTGCGCGAGAACGACGAGGACATCCCGCGATGGCGCTTCTCGTCAGGCGGCGACGTCAAGGGTGCCCCACGCCGGTCCGCCGTGATCCGCGTCACCGGCGCGCTGTCCTCCAACGACGGCACCGTCATCACCGAATGGGCGCTGGCCGGGCTCGGGATCGTCGAGCGCTCCGAGTGGGACGTCGCGCCGCTGCTCGCGAACGGCAGGCTCGTCCGGTTGCTGCCCGACTGGCACCTGCCGCCCGCGCCGGTCACGGCGCTGCTGCCGTCGCGCACCGGCCGCTCCGCACGGCAACGGGTCTTCCTCGAAGCCGCGACGCGGTTGCTGAGCCCGCCGCCGTGGCGCGGCAAGGCATGAGTTGCGCCGGGCTCGGACTTTGGCTTGGGCTCGCGCGATCCGGTCAATTAAACCGTGTTTAATGCCGTATTAGCGTTGCGTTAAACACGCGGCCCGTCGACGCCCCTACAGTGTTCGCATCGGCAACCTTCCGAGGCAACGCATCGTGGACCTTCAAACCCTCAACACCCCGGCCGCCCTGATCGACGTCGGCCGCATGCGTCACAACATCGGCCGCATGCAGGCACATCTGGACGCGCTCGGCGTCCGGTTCCGGCCGCACGTCAAGACCACCAAATGCACGCACGTCGTCGATGCCCAGACCGCCGCGGGCGCGCAAGGCGTCACGGTGTCGACGCTCAAGGAAGCCGAACAGTTTTTCGCGCACGGTATCCGCGACATCGTCTACGCGGTCGGCATGGTGCCCGCGAAGCTCGGCCAGGCGCTCGCGCTGCGCCGGCAGGGCTGCGACCTGAAGCTGGTCACGGACAGCCTGCCCGCCGCACACGCGATCGCCGAATTCGGGCGCGCGCATGGCGAGCGCTTCGAAGTGTGGATCGAGGTCGACGTCGACGGCCACCGCTCGGGGATCCCGCCCGACGCCGGCCTGCTGATCGACGTGGGCCGCGCGCTGGTCGACGGCGGGCTGGTGCTCGGCGGCGTGCTGGCGCACGCGGGCTCGAGCTACGAATACAGCACGCCCGAAGCGCTGGCGGCCATCGCCGAACAGGAGCGCAGCCGCACCGTGCAGGCGGCAGAACGCCTCCGGGCCGCCGGGCTGCCCTGCCCGGTCGTGAGTATCGGCTCGACACCCACCGCGCTCGCGGCGCGACACCTCGACGGCGTCACCGAGGTGCGTGCCGGCGTGTACGTGATGTTCGACCTCGTGATGCACAACATCGGCGTGTGCGACCTGTCCGACATCGCGCTGTCGGTGCTGACCACCGTCATCGGGCACCAGGAAGAGAAAGGCTGGGCGATCGTCGACGCAGGCTGGATGGCGATGAGCCGCGACCGCGGCACGCAGCGTCAGGCGCGCGATTTCGGCTACGGGCAGGTCTGCACCGAACACGGCGACGTGCTCGGCGACTACGTGATGAGCGCCGCCAACCAGGAGCACGGGATCGTGTCGCGCGCGGGCGCGCCCGACTCCGGCATCGCGCAACGGTTTCCGATCGGCACCCGCCTGCGCATCCTGCCGAATCACGCGTGCGCCACCGGTGCGCAGCATCCCGAGTATCAGGCGATCGGCGACGACGGCAGCGCGCAGGCCTGGCCGCGCTTCTACGGGTGGTGAGCCGAACCGCACGCCCGCACCGTTTCGCCGATACATTGACTATTTGTCCAAATCTGGACAAAATTTAAACACCCTCGTTTTGCGTTGCGCCGAAAGCGCTTGCCCGAATATGCCGACAGACGCCCGACTCCTGCTTCTCGACCGCGATGCCGTCGAACCCGCCCTCGAGGCCGCGCAAGTGACGGCGGCAGTTCGCGAAGCCTTCGTGCTGCACAGTCAACGGGCCGGGCGCGTGTTTCCGGTGGTTCGCGAGAAGCTGCACACGGGCGGCGTATTCGGGATCAAGTCGGGCGACGTCGCGTGCCAGGCGCTGCTCGGCTTCAAGGCGGCCGGGTTCTGGCCCGGCAACCGGGCGCTCGGCGGCGAACCGCATCAGGCCACCGTCGCGCTGTTCGATCCGGCCACGGGCCGCCCGCTGTGCATCATGGACGGCAATGCGATCACCACCGCGCGAACCGGTGCCGCCGGCGGCCTCGGGCTGCAACTGCTCGCGCGTCGCGACAGCACGCGAATCTGCGTGTTCGGCACGGGCGTGCAGGCGCGCGTCCAGCTCGACTACGCGCTCGGGCTGCTGCCGCAACGCTGCACGGTGCGGTACGTGAACGTCAGCGGCGAGCCCGACCCGGGGTTCGAATCGGCGTTCCGGGAGCGATGCACGATCGGCGTGGCACGCGACCGGAACGACGCGGTGGCCGATAGCGACGTGGTCATCACGGCCACGCCGGGCGGCGGCCCGCTGTTCGATGCGGATGCGGTTCGGCCGGGCACCCACCTGACCTGCGTCGGCGCCGACACGGCCGGCAAGCGCGAGCTTCCGGCAGGCGTGCTGGAACGCGCGCGCATCGTCGTGGACGATCACGATCAGGCGCGCAGCATCGGCGAGTGCCAGTGGGCGCCGGATTTGCCACGCACTGAAATCGGTGACATCCTCGCCGGAACCGCGTCGGTCGACCGCGCGCCGCACGAGATCACCGTCTTCGACATGACCGGGCTGGCGCTTCAGGACCTGACCGTCGCCCGCTTCCTGTATCGACAGGCCCTCGAAAACGGCACCGGAATCTCCATTCCGTGGCCGTGGTAAACGAAACCCTCTCGTCAACCGCCATGCGTCTCGCCAAAGTTTCCGCCCTCTCCTTCGACCTGGACGACACCCTGTGGCCGTTCGGGCCGGCCGTCGTACGGGCCGAAGCGGCGCTTCACGCATGGTTGATCGAGCACGCGCCCGGTACCGCGCGTGTGCTGCCCACGCAGCAGTCGCTGAGCGGGTTGCGTGAGGAATACGAACGATTGTGCCCCGGGCTCGCCGGCGATTTCCGTGCGATGAGGATCGGATCGATCCGGCTTGCGCTGGAGCGTGCGAACGAGGATGTCGCGCTCGCCGAGCACGCGTACGCGGCGTTCTTTGCCGCCCGCAACCGGGTCGAATTCTATGACGATGCGTTGCCGGCACTCGCGTGGCTGAGCGCGCGGTTTCCGTTGATCGCGGTGACCAACGGCAACGCCGATCTCCGGATGACCGGCGGCGGCGAATACTTTCGTGCGACGCTCAGCGCGCAGGCGTTCGGGGTCGCGAAACCGGAGCCCGGGATCTTCCATGCGGCGGCGGAAACGCTCGACGTGCAGCCGGCGGAACTGCTGCACGTCGGGGACGACTATCACCTCGATATCGTCGGTGCGTTGAACGCGGGGCTTCAGGCAGCGTGGGTGGTTCGCGACACGCATCCGGAACCGGAACGTGTGCCGCAGCAGGCCGCCGCGCCGCACCTGACGCTCAACGACCTGTCGATGCTGTGTCGCGCGCTCGGCGGGCCTGACGACGTAGCGTGAGCGCAAGCGCCTGTGTGCGCCGCGTGCGCGACGCACGCATTACCGCCATGACTTGCTGACGACAGGCACTCGCCCGCTGCGCAAATGGAACGGCCGGCCGCCGCACGCTCACGCCGCCTTGCGCACGTCCGCGATCCGCTGCGGCGCGTTCGGCCGCGCATCTGCGCGAGAACCTCGCGGCGTCCGGCCTCGTGTTGCCGGACGATGCGCTCGCGGACCTCGACCGCATCGCGGGCGCCGGCACCGCCTGACGCCCGACGGGCGGACGGCCGCCGGCGGGCCTGCACCACCGCATCACCGCGCCGGCCTGCCGGCCGGTCAGGACGTGGCGACGCCGACCCGCTTCGGCACGCCCGTCACGATCGCCGCGACCGCGACGGCCAGCACGACCGCCGCGCCGACGAACACGCCAGCCGCGCCGTTCGCGTCGAACACGACGCCGCCGGCCGCCGCACCCGTCGCGATGGCAAGCTGGATCGCCGCGACGATCAGTCCGCCCGCGCTTTCGGCTTCATCGGGCACGGTGCGCGTGACCCAGGTCGACCACGCGACCGGCACGCCGCCGAAGGCCATCCCCCACAACGCGACGAGCACCGCATCGATCATCGGTGCGCGGCCGAGCGCGACGAGCGCGACAGCGAGCACGACCATCAGCGCGGGCATCGCGATCAGCATCGGCCGCAGCCGGTGTTCGAGCACGCGGCCCGCGAGCGACGTACCGACGAAGTTGGCGATACCGTAGCCGAGCAGGATCGCCGACAGGCCGTTCACGCCGACGCCCGCGACCTGTTCGAGGAACGGCCGCAGATACGTGAAGAACGCGAAGTGCCCGGTGAACACGAGGATCGTCGCGAACATCCCGAGGCCGACGGTCGGCCGGCGCAGCACGTCGATCAGCGTCCGCAGCCGCGTCGTGCCGCTCGGCGGCAGCGACGGCAGCGTGACGAGCTGCGACACGAACGCGATGCCGCCGAGCGCGCCCGCGATCAGGAACACGTTGCGCCAGCCGATCAGGTGACCGAAGTAGCTGCCCATCGGCGCGGACGCGATCGTCGCGACTGCCACGCCGCTGAAGATGATCGACAGCGCACGCGGCACCATCGCCGTCGGCACGAGCCGCATCGTGGTGGCCGTCGCCATCGTCCAGAAGCCGCCCAGCGCGACGCCGAGCACGACGCGGCCGATCAGCAGCATCGTCAGGCTGGTCGCGAACGCGACCGCGAGATTCGACGCGACCAGCAACACCGAAAACGCGAGCAGCACACGCCGCCGGTCGATCGTGCGCGTCACCGCGGAGATCAGGAGGCTCGTGACGAGCGCCACCGTCGCGGTGGCCGTGACGGCCTGCCCGGCGACGCCTTCGGTCACGCCGAGGCTCTCGGCCATCGGCGTCAGCAGGCTCGCGGGCAGGAATTCGGCGGTGACGAGCCCGAACACGCCGAGCGCCATCGCAAATACCGCGCCCCAGGCCGGTTCGCGGGGGGCCGCCGTCGCGGCGACAGAGGAAATTCCGGGATTCATGCGTCGTTCCGTGTCGTTTAGGGAAAATACCGATGACGGCGTATCGTAAGGAACCACGACAGGACGGTCTATGACATACAATCCGCTCTTGTTGATCGATCGTCCGAATCTCGCCATGTCCGAGCCCTTGCCTTCGTCCGCGGCCGACGTACACGACCTCGTCAGCGAACTGCTGCTGGGGATGCGCCTGAGCGGCGTCCAGTACCGCCGCATCCAGGTGGCGCGGCCGTTCGGGCTGAGTTTCGGCGATGCGCCGGGCCGCGCGCAGTTCCATTTCGTCGGGCGCGGGCCCGTGCTGCTGCGCGACGCGAACGGCGAGACGATGCGGCTCGAAGCCGGCGACGCGATCCTGCTGCCGCACGGCGGCATGCACGCGCTGGTCTCCGACCCCGATGCGCCGTGCCGCGAGATCAACGGCTTCGAGGTCGCGAAGATCTGCGATACGGTGGCGTCGGTGGCGTCGTCGGGCGCGTCGCCGGCAAGTTGCGCGACGACCGAGCCGGGTGCCGGCGACGCGCTGATCTTCAGCGCGTGCATGGAGCTCGATCTCGGCGGCATGCAGCCGCTCGTCGGCACGATGCCCGAGTTCATGCACGTCGGCACGCTGCTCGCGCGCTACCCGGAAATCCGCCCGATGCTCGATGCGATGGAGCGCGAGTCCTGCTCGGCGCGCGCGGGCTTCGCCGGCATCCTCGCGCGGCTCGCGGACGTGGTCGCGGCGTTCATCGTGCGCGGCTGGGTCGAATGCGGCTGCGGCGACGCGACGGGCTGGGTGCAGGCGCTGCGCGAACCGAAGCTCGGCCGCGCGATCGTCGCGCTGCATCGCGATCCGGGCCGCAACTGGAGCGTGGCGGAACTCGCCACCGAAGCGGGCGTGTCACGTTCGGTGTTCGCCGAACGCTTTCTCGCGGCCACCGGGATGACGCCCGTGCGCTACCTGACCGAGCTGCGGATGCGGCTCGCCGCGCAATGGATCACGCGCGACCACGAGACGATCGAGGCCGTTGCGTACCGGCTCGGCTACGGCTCGCTCGCCGCGTTCAGCCGCGCGTTCAAGCGCGTGGTGGGCAAGCCGCCGGGCGCCGTGCGCGCGGACGGCGAGGCGCGCGTCGACGCGTAACGCGCGACGTGTCACGCGACGTGCCACGCGCCATGTATCGCGCGTGATGCCGGCCGCGGCCGCCGGCCGTCTCCCGAATTGCCGCCCGAATCGCCGCCACGCGTGATTGCCGCGCTCAGCCGCTGCGCGCTTCCAGCCTGTCGACCAGCGCCGTCGCGCACTGCACGGCAAGCGCCGCGCACTGCTCCGCATCCACCACCGCGCCGCCGGCAACGGTGCCTTGCACGATCCGGCCCAGCAATTCCTTCGAGAGATCGGCGATCTCGTGATCCCGTTCCGTCATGATGTCCCTCCTGCGCGCCGACCGATGGTCTCCACGCGCTCACGTCCCCTGCCCGTTCAACGTTCAACGTTCAGCGCCCTTTCGCCCGCACGACGATCTGCGCCTGCGTGTCGCGCTCGATGCGTTCGAGCGACGCGCGCAACGCCGTGAATTCGTCCGGCGTACACACCTGGCGGCCGAAATCCGCCGTCATCCGCCGCGAGACCTGCACGACATGCGCGGCCGCGTCGAATACGTAATGCGACGTGAAGTCGACGAAGCGGTCGTGCACGGCCGTATCGGCCGGCAGGTCGGTCACCGCGACGTCGGCCGGCAGCGCGATCTGGCCGGTCTCGTCGAACGTGCCGCCGATACAGCCCCACGGCTGCGTACGCACGGGTTCGGCCAGCCAGCTCTCGACCTGCGTCGCGATGCCGCCCGTCAGGCTCGACAGCGCGGGTAACGCGGTCGTGCCGTCGGGCCATACGAAATGATCGAGCGTGCCGGAAAGCGTCACGTCGAACGGCCCGTCGGTCGCGCGCCGGTCGCTGGTCGACAGTTGCGCGCGGCCGCGCAAGCCGCTTTGCCGCAGACGGTTGTTTGCGAGCTGGACGATGGCGTCGGGTGTCGCGCGGCGAAACAGGTTGCGTTCGAGTTCGGCCGTCCAGCCGTCATCCTCGATGTACGCGTGGAAATGCGCGGCACCCGGCCCGGCCGCATCGATTTGAACCCGCGCGACGCGGCCGCGCGGCTGCGTGGCCGGCGTGCGCGACAGCACGCCCGTATCGACGAGCAGCGCGGGACGATCCATCACGATGGGCGGCAGATAGCCGAACGCGATGCCGGCCGTCGTCGTATCCGCATAACGGGCGAGGTCGGGCAGCCACGTGATCGCGTGATTGATCGCCCCGGCGCCGTAACCGGGCACCGACGGCAGCGTGTAGACGGATCCGAGATTGATCAGCACCGGTTCGCTGCGGATACCGACCGCCGCGAGCAGCGCGCCGAACAGCGCGACATGATCCTTGCAGTCGCCGTAGCGGTTGCGCAGGATGTCGGTGACGCGATGCGGCGCGGCAGCCGTTTCGCCGAGAAACAGCCCGACGTAGCGCATGTTCGCCTGCACCCAGTCGTACAGGATGCGCGCCTTGTCCCGCGGATCGGCAGCGCCCGCGGTCAGCGCGCGCGCCAGTTGCGTCACGGCCGGATCGTCCGTGCCCGGATCGATGGCCGCGTTGCGGTAGCGCGCGGCGAACGCCGCATAGTCGGGCAGCGTCGACACGACGAGCCGGTCGCCGTAGGTCGCGTAGCCGACCGCGCCGTTCTCGATGCGGTCGTACGGGCCGTGCCGGTAGTCGAATTCGTAGCGCGTGCGGCCGTTCGCGGTGACCGGCGGCAGCGCGACGTAGCCGCGCGCATCCGCGTACAGCGGCATGTCGGCCGGCACGTCGAAGATCAGCCGCTGGTTGTCGACCGGCTCGCGCGACGGCTCCACGGTGTAGCCGAAGTAGCCGCGGTTGACGGGCTTCGTGCGGGTCTTGCGGAACGCCACGCGCGTGCTCGACCCGGCTTCGACGCCGGGAAACACGACGGTGCGCAACAGCCCGTCCTGGAACGTCGGCGCGCCGGCCGAACGCGGTTCCTGCACGTCGCGGATGCCGTCCGCGCCGACCGGATGCGCGACACCGTCGCGGTCGATCGTCTCGGCCGCGAGCAGCTCCACCTTCTCGAGATTCTTGTCGAACCACACGTAGCGCTGCGCGACGGCATCGATGCCGTTCGCGTCGTTCGCGCGCAGCGTCGAATCGTCGTGCTCGTCGAGCGAACCGTCGTGCTGGATCACGAATTCGTGGACGTCGCTGACGAGCGTGACGGGCGCCGTGCCGGCCGCGTCGGCTGTGCCGGCCGCGTCGTGCGGCGCGTCGGCGGCCACGCTCGCGCCCGGGCCCGCACCGGCCGCATGCGATGCGCCGAGCGCAACAGCACATGCCAACATCCAGCCGGCCAGGCCGACAGAAAAGCGCACCACATCGCACCTCGTCGCGGTTCGGAAAACGCGGCCGCGCGGCGGGCAAGGTCACGCGCGCGGCCCTCGTGCCGGCCAGTGTGGGCGACGCATCCGCACGCGTCAAGCCGGCGCAGGCCGACCTACAATGAGTCATCGATGAGTCATCGCGCGCGGCCGGGAGGCACCATGGAAAGCGCAATCGTGAAAGGCGTCGTCCTGCTGGCATTCGCCGCACTCGCCGCGCTGTTCTTCTTCAAGCGCCCGGGGCGCGACCGCGCGAGAGCCAGATTCCATCATCCGCTGCTGCGGCGGCCGAACCGTCCGCATCGGCATAACCGGCCCTGACGGCCGCTGCCCGGTCGCCGGCGAAGCGTGCCGCGTCCACGCGGGCGTGCAACGCGGCCACGCCCGCTCGCTAACCGACGTTCATCGGCAGCAGCACCATCTGCTTGCCCTCGACGTGCAAGCGCGCCTGCAACTCGACCGGCGTCTGGTTGTGCAGCCAGGCCGTCAGGAAATTCACGCGCCGAAAAATCAGCTTGCTCGCGAAGCACACGGCATTCGGGTACTCGTCGAGCGTCGACGACGCGAGGTTCATGAATTCGACGACGGGGTTCGTGCCGAACGCGATCCGGTAGTCGGCCGCGATGCCGCTGCGACGGCAGTGCGCGACATAGTAGTCGAGCGCTTCGGTGATCGAGTGACGCAGCCGTTCGAGATGTTCGTGACCGTCGTACGCCTTCGCGTCGACTTCGCCCACCGCGAGGAAGATCACGTTGCGGAAGTGCCCGGGAAACAGCCGGTTGACCCACAGCAGCGCGTGCATGCTCGCACCGCGATGCTTGCCGACCAGCAGCACGGCGGTCGGCTGCGACGGGTCGGGCTTGCCCGGCGCGGCCGTCTCGTCGACTTCGGGTGCCTTGCCCGAGAACAGTTCGTCCTCCTTGGCGAGTTGCGCGCGCGTATACGCGTAGTGGCGGTTGATCATGAAGCACAGCGCGATCACCGCGCTCGTCACGAGCACCGTGAGCCAGCCGCCCGCCGTGAACTTCTCGATCAGCGTGATGCCGAGCACGGTCGCCGTCACGCTCAGCCCGAGCGCCGACAGGAAGAAGTGCTTGAGCCAGCCCGGCTCGCTGCGATGACGCCACCAGTACGTGCACAGCCCGAGCAGCGACAGGCTGAACGTGAGGAACACGTTGATGCTGTACAGCACGACGAGCACGTCGACGTTGCCGTGCGTCCACAAGAGGATCAGCAGGCTCGACAGCCCGACGACGATGATGCCGTTCTGCCGCACGAGGCGCCCCGACAGGTCGCGGAAATGGCGCGGCACCCATGAATCCGACGCCATGTTCGACAGCACGGCCGGGCCGTCGAGGAAGCCCGTCTGCGCGCCGACCAGCAGCAGCCCGGCCTCGAACGCGAGCACGGCCGCGAGCAGCGCGTGGCGCGCGAACGCCGAGCCGAGCCCGAGGTGGTCGATCACGCTGCCGAACACGACCGCGTTGAGCGTCTCGCCGTCGACGGGCTTCGCGTGCCACAGCATGTACAGCAGGATGATGCCGCCGGCCGTGAACGCGAGCGACGTCGACATGTACCACATCGTCACCTTGCCGTTCGGCACGCGCGGATCGGCAAGCATGTTCACGTTGTTCGACACGGCCTCGAGGCCCGTATAGGTGCCGCCGCCGAGCGAGAACGCGCGCATCAGCAGCGCGAGCAGCACGAACAGGCCGAGCGACTGCGACATGCCGTGCGCTTCGTGCACGGCGTCGGGCACGACCATCGCGAGGCTGCTGCCGTGCACGGCGACGCCGTACACGATCAGCCCGAAGTGCAGGATCACGAAGCCGATGAAGATCGGCAGCAGCACCATGATCGATTCGCGCATCCCGCGGAAATTGAGCCCCGTCATCATCAGGATCAGCACGATCTCGGTGGTGAGCTTGAAGGCTTGCGCGCTGACCGGCAGCAGGCTGAAGAATGCGTCGACGCCGCTCGCGAGCGACGTCGCGACGGTCAGCACGTAATCGACCAGCAACGCCGCGCCCGACACGAGCCCGGGCTTCGACCCGAGCAGCGCCGTCGCGACGCGGTAGCCGCCGCCGCCCGTCGGGAACAGCTCGATCACCTGGTTGTAGCCGAGCGCGATGATGAACACGGTCGCCGCCGTCGCCAGCGCGAGAAACAGCGCGAGCGCGTGGTGCTGGCCGAGCGCGAGGAACGCCTCCTCCGGGCCGTAGCACGACGACGACAGGCCGTCGGCGCCGAGCCCGACCCAGGCCAGCAGCGGCGTCACGGCGATCGCATGCCGCGTGCGCGGATCGAGGGGGTCGAGCGGCTTGCCGACGAGCAATTGCCACACTTTCTGGAATGCGGTCATGGTCCCCTCCCGGAACGTCCGTCGCCACGCGCTGCGTGATCCTTTAAAACTAATCGACGCACGGGCGCGGCGCCAGTCCGCATCTTCCATAGGGGCCGCCCGGCGGCCCGGCACCGCTTTCAGCGTGTAAACGAACGACGCCGGCAGCCACGCGCCGGATCGTCCGCCCGCACGCACTCGCGCAACACGACGAACCTGCCCCGGCGACCTTCGCGGTGATCTTCGTGGCGACCTTCACGGTGATCTTGCCGGCCGCCGTCCCGCGCCCGCCGGCCCCACACGTCGTACCGCCCGATACCGGCCCGCCCCGCTCGCCGCCGCCT
>NZ_QMFZ01000079.1:0-15653 GCF_003294055.1 Burkholderia reimsis | reverse complement strand
GCTTTACGAACCAAGGAACGAACAACGGTTCGAAGACCGTGACGGCGGGATGTGCATCCGGTTTCTCTGGATGCGGGACGGCTACGACGACGAATCCGAACTCGGAGACGTATAGCTACCAGCAGACGAACAGCAGCGTGACGGCAGGCAACAACATCGTCATCGCCGCGAATCAGGTCAGCAACACCTACGGCAATCTGGTCGCGAGGAACGATGTCGTGATCGGCGGAGCCGGCACGACGGCGACGAATGCAACGCAGGCAGCGAGCGTGACGAACACCTCGGGTGCCATCGAGGCGGGTAACGACGTCAATATCAACGCGGCGACGCTCACGAACACGATCGCAGCACCGGCTCAGATTCACCAGAACTACGGGACGGCTACGCCGTTCACGGGTTGCACGAGCAACTGCGAGGCGTATGTCGACGTGAAATCGGCCGATCCGGGTACGATTTCGGCGAACCACAACGTCAACCTGACGGCGGGTACCTTCAGCAACACCGGTAGTCTGGTTACGGCGTTGAACAATGTCACCATCAATGCGACGAACGCGGCCAGTTCGAATAGCCAGTACCTCAGTGCTTACTGGGCCAGCAATCTGAAGCATGACGGCTCAACGTACCCGGCGTGGGGGTGTGCGAACAATCCGGCACTCTGCCAACAGCTCTATGGCGGCGCCTACAGCAGTGGTACCGCCCAGGACCCGGCTGGTCTGCCGTCGTCCGTCGGTCTGGCGGACTTCGTGCCGTCGACGATTCAGGCCGGCAATACGCTGGTTGTCAACTCACCGACCCTGACGACAACGGGGAATGTGATTGGGCCGACTATCGCGTTGACCGGTGCCACGCTTGTCAACGGCATCACGAATCCGAATGTCTATACGCCACCGCCAGCAGTGTCGGGGCAGGTGATTTCGCTCGGGCCGGTGTCGGTGTCAAGCTACGTGTCGACGACGGTTGATGCAGCCGGTTTCGTGACGAACGCCAGCGGCCAACGGACGTCCGTGACCGGTGCGGCCGGTTTGCCGTCGAATTCCCCGGTTGGGGTGCAAACAGTCGCCAAGCCGACGACGCCGTCCGTGACGAATGTCAACGCGCCGCAAACGGTCACTGTCACGACGATTTCGGGCGAAAAGGTCAAGGCGACCTATTTGACCAACAACCCGGCCGCGCAGGTTGTCAACTCAATTTCGTCGGCGTCGCTGATCGCTGCGCTGCCGGCCAATCTGCGCCCGGGTAGCGTGCCGTTCTACTACGACCCGTACACGGAGAACCGTCAGATCGAGCAGGCTGCCTTGCAGGCAACTGGCAAGAACAGCTTCTACAGCACGACGAGCGCGACGGACAGCACGAGTCAGGCATCGATCGAGAATCAAGACAAAGCTGCGCTGTACGGTGCGGCGCTCGAGTACGCCAAGCAGAACAACATAGCGTTGGGTACCCAGCTGTCGCAGGCGCAACTGGCGCAGATCAACGCGCCCATGCTTTGGTATGTCGAGCAGACGGTGCCTGAGCCGGGTTGTAGTGCAACGGGTAACGGTTCGTGCCCGACCGTTCAGGCATTGATGCCCGAAGTACTGCTTCCGGAGAATTACGCGGTTGTGAACGCGGATGGCGAGATCGCGGGCAAGGACGTCACGCTCCATTTCGTCAACAGCATTCTCAATACAGGGACGATTACCGCTGAGACCCTGCATCTCAACACCAATAGCCTGACGAGTGAGCAACGTTCGACGAACGTGGGGACCATCTATACCGACCTCGGTGACGGCGTAGGTGTTACGACAGGGACGGTCGTGCAGCAGGGCGGCTTCATTTCCGCTGCCAATTACGACATGAACGTGCAGGCGCTCAACCAGATGGGTGGCGCGCTGCAGAAGCTCAATCCGGACGGCACTGTCGATACCGACGGTACGCAGGCAATGCTGGCAAGCCTGAAGAGCCAGCTCGGTAGCAACTTTACTCGATCTACCGTTAGCAACAATCTGCACACAGACTTCATTGCCGATAGCGGCGGCGTCGGCGCGCAGATTATGGGCGCGATTGCAGCAGTGTTTGCTGCCGTCATTATGCAACCCGAGATCTCGGCAGGGATCATGTCGATGACCAGTGCAGCGGATGCGGCGGCTGAAGGGGCTTTTGCGGCTGCGGCGGCCGGGGCTGAGGGTACTGCGATTACAACGGCAGCGACCGTGGCGGGAGGTACGTTCGCAGTCGGTGGTGTAGCCAATGCGATGATCTCGGTCGGCTTGACGAGCTTCTTGTCGAGCATGGTGGGGCAGATCGTCGGGACCGGACAAGTCGATTTCGGCAGCGCGTTGCAGAACGGCTTGATCGGCACTGTGACGGCTGGATTGACCAACGGCATCACTTTCGATGCGAGCGGGCCGAGTTGGTCCTGGACTGCGTCGCCGAACAGTCTCGCCTCGTTGGCCGGTGTGCAGAATGTCGGAAACACGTTGGTGCCGCAGGCGAGCGTGCCGGTGGCAGGAACGTTGCCGGAGCAGGCGCTGGCAGTCGCTGGCGAAGCGGTAATCCAAGCCAGTGTCCAGACGGCGATCCAGGGCGGTAGCTTCCTTACGAATCTGCGTAATAGCGCGGTGAGCGATGCTGCGGCCGTTGGTGCGTACGCGATTGGGAACGCGTTTGACGACACGACAGGATTCTGGACGACCAGCAATCCGCTCTATGCCGTCGAGCACGCAGTTCTCGGATGTGCTGCTTCTGCTGCAAACGGAACCGGATGTGCAAGCGGTGCCGTGGGTGCGGCGATGAGCGCACTGATTGCCCCGGCTGTTCGCGATGGGCTTTACGACGGTACCCAAGACGTTTCATACAGGGATAACGGCGACGGGACGATCACGCAGACGACGAGCTACGACAATTCAGCCTTCAATGCTGCCACCGCGGCGGTAGCAATGTTGACGGGAAGCTCGGTTGCCGGACTGCTTGGCTTAAATGCCAATGCGGCTGCACTTGCAGCGGAAAACGAGGCACTGAATAACTCGCTCAGTACCAAGTATCAGTATCTGAAAGGACAAACAGCCGCGTGTAACGGCCAGCCACTGAGCTGCTATCAGAATCTGCTGGCCAACACGCAGGCAGCTTATCAACGGGCGCAACAGGATGTTGCGGCGAACTGTGGGGCCGGAGGAAATTCCGCTGCTTGCCAGGTAGCGAGAAACGACGTTGCACAGCTCTATCTGAATCAGCGCAATCTCCGGCAGTTTCTGCAGAACACGCCGAACTGTTCGACGACACTCTGTGTAGCTTTGACCACGGGTGGGCTCGATCTAGCGGGTCTTGGCGTCGGTGCAGCGATCGGTAGGCTTATTGCAGCAGCACGCGGCGTGTTCGGGAGCGCAGCTGGTAGCTCAACGGGGCAGGCGTCTGCGTCGAGCCGCGTGCCGACCGGTGGCGATGTTGACCTGCCTGGCGTCTACAACAACCAAGTCCAGGGTGTTGCCACAAACAGCAGTGTTGGCTTCGATACGTCCAACCTTGAAAGCAAGTTAAGCGGATATTTGCTTGACGCGGCGCATCCGCAGAACCAGACCAAAGCGAACTGGTTTGGCCAAGCCCTGGGCTTTGACCAGAGCAACTGGCAGGATCTTGCATCGCAGTTGCGTTTCGATCCTGCGACCGCGGTAGCGACAAAGACTACACAGTACGGGCAGACCTATGAGCAGGTCCTCCCGATTACGGGCGCGAACGGGAAGACTATTAACACGACGTTTGTGTTCATGAAGGACAATTCAGGTACTGTTCGGTTTGTGACGGGAATTCCGACGAAAAAATGAAAGTGATGAAAGAGAACGACGTGTTTTCGTTGTCGAAATCAGTCGAGGCCATGGTGATCGGTGAACAGGATGTCGTCGTGTTACCGGTCGGAACGGTTGTCTCGGTTGTGCTCGTATTCGGCGATCCCAGCGCACCTGTTGCCTACGAAGTGGAAGCCTTTTTAGAAGACAGCGGACGATATGCGCTTGGGACGGTGGAGGCTCTCGACATTCAGTGATTTGTTGCTTCAAACACCGCGGTCAGATTGTCTTCCTTGAAACCTGAAGTTCAAGTGCCGGCCTCCAACACATCATCGAGGAGCATGGTGCTGAGTTTGCGAACATGGGCGTTTCGCAAGCACAAGTTCCCGAGGTTGTAATGCAAGCCGTAACACAACGCTGGGTCGTTGGCTATCAGGGTTCTGGAAAGGGGCGACTGATCTATGAAGTGACCGTTAATGGTCCGCAACAACGGATCGCGGTTACGGTCGGAAATAATGGATTCATCGTGGGTGCGAATCCACGAGGGAGCGTGAAATGAGAAAAATAAAGGTGATGGCTGACTATCAATGTCACCCCCTTTGGGACATGTCACCAGGGATGTATGGTGACATTGACCCTAACACCTTGCCGATATCGGTGGAGCTAAAGCAACGGCTCACTGATTGGGCGCGCGAGTTCGACGAAACATTGGATATGGTGGACCCGGCGAAGTCTGGCTTTAAGAGCGAGGAGGCAGTGGCAGCTTTCAAATCACGTGGCGTCCAACTCGCCGATCAACTGCAAAAGGAGCTTGGCTCTGATTTTATTGTTTCAGTTTGGGTCTAACTTGCCAAAAATATGAGCAAGGTGATTATCGGCGGCCAACTTGAGGCTCCCGGATGGACGCCGCAAGAGGTACAAGCGGTGGTCAATGAGGAGCCTGTCGGAACGACGATGGATAATCGATCTGCGGGGAAGGCGCCAGATGAGGTGTCGAGAAATAATCCCGCATCAGTGTATGGCTCGACGAGCGGCTATGTCGCGGTCAACGATCGAACTGACGAAGTTGTCCAGGTGAGTTGCAAGAACGATTCAGGTTGGATTCCCGACAGTCGAATTAAAGGGAAGTGAGTCGCGATGAAAATTGATCTCCAACGACGCTACGATTATCCGGATGACTTTTTCTCGATCGGTGGAAGCGTTGTGATGAAACTGTCCGCCGATGCGGCAATTGCGGTTTGTGAGCGGGCGGGCAACATGGTTTGGTTATCGTTCGGATAGAAGGGGGTATTTGGAATTTCCCCGGTTTCGAAGCGAGGCTTGATTGTATTTGGGATGGCGTCGATCCACCTATTGATGGTGGTGCCGCGGAACAAAACAATCTAGCCGCAGTCGAGTTTATTCACTCAAATAGCGACGTTCACGATGTCTTTGTTGTGACCGCTCCGCGGATGACAGACTGGTGAATTGGGCGAAGAGAAGCGTAACCAACGACGGCAGCGGTGATTTGTTGCTGCTACCACACCAACTTCGTGTTGCGTGATTTTTCGACTTCTGCAGTACAAATTGGGCTAGCTTGGAAAATTGACATGCCGAAGGCTGCTGCGGGAACTACGTACAATACCGTGATTAAGTTGATTAAGTTGATTAAGTTTCGCAAGGGAGTGCCTCGATGAAACCAATTCAGCATATCGACGAAATCGTCAGCGATTCGTTCGGTCTTTGGGTTACGGGTCTGTTTAGTGCTATCAGTTCGTGGAACCCAAGTTTCTCGTTTGAGAAGCACAAGGAGGCCTTCTTTCGACTGACCGAGCAGTTGCTACGGACGGGAAAGATCAAGTTCATTGCACCAGGGGCTGACTGCTATACGTCGCCACAGAATCCTCATCCTCGGTTCACGATTCAAGACGAGGAAGCGCCAGAGGCGATAGTTGCTTATCTCCGCGCCCAGTGGCCCGAACATGTGCTTGATGAAAATGACTTGGAATTGGTGACGTATTTCTACAGCATTCCTGCGGTTATTTGGGTGGGAGAGGATGGAGCGCTTGTCGCGTCATAGGGTTTGGGGGCAGTGATTTTAATGAGGTGATGAGCGCTCAGTGAGAATATTCGGAGTAGTGGTGGAGGGGGACTAATTTCGTGTGTTGGATTTTTGGGGTGGTTCAGTGATGGGCGTGCATCGAATTTTAAGATGTCTGTTTTCGGCTTGTCTCAATCAAGATTTCGACTTGATATTTGGTACGGCAGATGACGCGATTCGTGCATTCTTCGACCACGGCAGTCGCGATGAAGTGTTGGCTGCCATCGAGGAGATTCGGGCCATAGTGAACATGAATCTACAAGAGAGCGAGGCACAGAAGCTAATTCTGGAAGACCTCGGTTCCTGCTATTACTACCCCGCAGATTGGCCGTCCGCGGCGCTTTGGTTGAACCATGTTGTCGGGCTGCTTGGTGGATAAGTGATCATCGAATTCAGCGTCTTTTGAATAATTGATGGCGCGTTATCGGGCAATACGTTAAGCATTATCAAGCGTCGGGATTTGACTGAGGCTCGCGATTAATGCGGAAAGAAATGGATAGAGCTTGAAATGCTCACAAAAAAAATATCGCTTTGCGTGGTGTTGGCGGGAGGGAGTCTGTGCGGCGCGAGCCATGCTGCCGGAATTGTGCCTGACGGTGGCACCGTGACTTCGGTATCGATCGGGGCCGGCGGTCGCCAAACCGTCAACATTGCCCCCGCGATTGGTGGTGTCTCGAATAACACCTACTCGTCCTTCAACGTTTCGAAAGCCGGCGCGGATCTGAACAACGTCGGCATCAACGCGCGCACGATCGTCAATCAGGTCACGAGCACGAACCCGTCGTTGATTCAGGGCAACATCAATGTGCTCGGTCCTCGCGCGAACGTGATCCTGGCGAATCCGAACGGGGTGACGGTCGATGGCGGCAGCTTCACGAACACGGGCCACGTCTTGTTATCGACCGGGCAGGTTAGCTTCAATGACGTGACGATCGCGCCTGGCGTGACGCAACGCAACGTTGTTCTGGCCACGAATCGCGGCGCCATCGCAATAGGGCCCGGCGGTCTGTCAGGTACGCTGGTCAATCTTGATCTGATCGCCAAGCAGTTGAGCATCAACGGTCCGGTGACCAACGATTTCACCAGTTCGACGGGCGGCATCCGTGCGATCGTGGGCGACAGTACCGCCGCTTACGACACAAGCTTTTCCCCTTCCGACAACGGCCACGACTGGCTGATCGGCACATCCTCACCGGGTACGAAAAGCAACGCCGTCGCGGTCGACATCACGGCGGCGGGCGGGCTGACGGCCGGCCGTGTCCAATTGATTGTCACTGACCAGGGTGCTGGCGTGCACAGCCTCGGCAAGGTCTACGCGAATGCGGGCGACGTTGTCGTCACGGCGAGCGGCGACATCGCGATTGTGGGCGGCAGTCTGAAGGCCGAGCGCGATGTAGCACTCACGACCACCGGTACGGTGTCGTTGCAGGGCGCACCGGTAACTGCCGCGAACAACGTGAACGTTCAGGCTGGCAATATCGCATTGACCGACGACAGCACCGGTCCAACGACGCTGAGCGCAGGCAACACGGTCCATCTGACAAGTAGCGGCTCGATCACCAACACCGGCAGCCTGATTCAGGCGGGTACCACGGCGAGCGACGGCACCAGGACCGGCGGCGACGTGATTCTCACCGCCGCAGGCGACATTACAAACCGCTCGAGCGCGAACAATCTCGGGATCATGTTTGCCGCCAATGGCCAGACGAAGCTGACCGCCGGCGGCAACATCATCAACGACAACGCCCGCATCCTGTCGAATGGCGCAGTGAGTCTCACCGCAGCCGGCGATGTGCAGAACATCATCGACCATACCGGCGGATCGAACGGCGGCGAACCCACAGCCTATTCCGATCGCGGCGGCAGCTTCCTGTTCTTCACGCATACGACGAGTGGCTTCAACGTCGATTACGGCACGGTCGGCAACCCGGACCAGCTTGCCCATATCGCCGCCGTGCACGGCCCGGTGACGATCACGAGCCGCAACTTCACGAATGCCGGCGGGATCGTTCAGTCGAATGACGGCGACGTCAACATCACGGCACGGAACGCCTTCACCAACGCCGCCGTGTTCACGGGACAGGCGAGCTATACGCGCAGTTGCTGGATCTTTTGCCACGCCGACGCGTCGAGCAACGTCACGCCGTATGGCGGCACGATCCAGGCGGGCGGCAACATCGGCATCAAGGCCGGCACGGTCGCCCGCAACGTCGGGGGCAACGTCTTCGCGACCGGCGACATCAAGGTTGATGCACCGATCACCTACGCACAAGGCGTGACCGGCTACTCGGCGATCAACCAGCACCGTGGCTTCAAGGCGTTCTTCGGCAGCACATGGGCGCAGATCATCGCGATGGACGTCGGCGGTGGTTTCACCGCGAACGGCAGCGTGACGCTGACCGGCGACAGCGTTATCGACGGCGGTTCGTTCAGCGGTGGGAAGGGCGTCACGGCGGCCGGCGGCATCACGACTGTACGCGCCCCTTCGCGCACACCTGTCCAGATCGACCAGCATTTGGGCCTGACGACGTGGTGGTGGCACTGAAATGAATAAAACACTGTTGAGCGTGTTTGGGCTGGTGATCTTCGGATTGATCGTGACACTGGTGATTGTCCTGGAGACGGGACCGAGCCCGCAGGAAAAGGCAGCCCTCGCGGCACCAAAGACGGTAAAGGCGAGGTGAGGATGCGAGTATTGCTGAAGCTCTGGTTGGGAACGTCGGTTCTGGTTGCCTGCGTGGGATGGCTTGCCTATCGGCCTGTCCACGCCCAAACCGCGCCGCCGGGCGCGCGACCTGTCCAGGACCCTGCGCAACTAATTATTGAGCAGCAGCGTGAGCACGCGCGGCAGCGGCAGCTGGAGCAGCCGCCTGCGTCGATCACGATTGCGCCGACATCCGAAACCACGCTGGATATTCCTCTCGGCACGCCGATCGATGAGATCGTCGAATCCGGACCGACTTTTTCGGTGCAGCGAATTGTGTTGCAGGGGCCCGATGGCAAACCGTTCGATCCGCCCGGGGGTATCTCGCGAAAGAAGCTCACTGAGGTGATCGGACCGTTCGTCAACCACGATCTCGGTTCGCACCGCATCAATGTGCTGCTGAAGCGGCTCACCGATGTCTTCGTTGAGGGCGGTTTTGTAACGACGCGCGCATTGCTTGGTCCGCAAAACCTCGCCACCGGAACGCTCAACGTCACGGTTCAGGTCGGCCGTATTGCGAGCTTCATGGTCAATGGCCAGCCGATCCATCGTCTGAAGGCGGGGGAGTCCTCGGCAGGTGGCGGATGGTTGACCGACGCGGGGTACGAGAATGCGTTTCCCACGGCGTCTGGCGATCCGTTGCGCCTGACGGACATCGATCAGGGTGTCGCACAGATCAACCGGCTGCGGCGCAATCAGGCGACGATCCAGATCCTGCCGGGTCAGAGCGCCGGTGATTCGATTGTCGCAATCAATAATCCGACCGGAGACCGGCTGTACTACAACCTGGGTGTCGACAACTACGGTAGTTCGGCGACGGGCGTCACGCGTTACCGTGCTGGCGTCGAAGCCGACAACCTGCTTGGTTTGCAGGAATCGCTCAGCCTGAATTTCCTCGATAGCCTCGACAGCAATGCGCTCGTAGGCTCGTTTGCCGTGCCGTTCGGCCGGAACACGTTCAGTTACACGATCTCGGACTCGGAGTATCAGCAGGTAATCGGCACGACCGCGCTCGAGTACGGACGTACGCTATCGCATATCTTCGGCTGGAACTATCTGGTGAGCCGAACGCCGAGCGACATTACCAGTGTCGACGCGACGGTATCGTGGCGCCGTACCGACCGAGAGGTCAACGGAATCGATCTCGATCCGCAGCGCCTCGCGGTGTTCCGGCTCGGCGGAAACTGGTTGCACAAGTTCGTGATGAATGACGCCCAAGGCAACATTAGCCTCAACGGTGGCTTATCGCAGGGTTTGCCGTGGCTTGGTGCGAACCACGATCCGCACGGCATCACACGCGAGGACGCGCACAGCCAGTTCACCAAGGTGGATGCGACGGCGGCCTTCACGCTGCCGCTACCGAAAATCGGCCGTGCGCTGTTTGCCTATCGTGGAATGCTGGGCGGGCAATACACGAACATGGCGCTGTTTGGCTCAGAGCAACTGTATCTGGGGGGCATGGACACGATCCGCGGCTTCCGGTCGGGTGAAATCGCGGGCGACCGCGGCTTTTATTCGCGCAACGAGCTCGCGTGGGTCAACGCACCCGCCTGGAAAGATGGGCGGATCGAGCCGTACCTGTTCCTTGACGCCGGCAAAGCAAACCTAGTCGCAGTATCCGGTTTCCCGACGCTCGCGGGTGTCGGAGCTGGGCTGCGCGCCCAATGGCAGTGGCACAAGCAGGCGCTATCGGGCGAACTGCTGGTCGGCCGGGCATTGACTCAACCCGCCGCACTGGGTTCGAAGGCGACGCTCGTCCTGGGCACGGCAAACTGGCTGTACTGAGTATTTCCCCCGTGTCCTGATTTCATCCCTCCGAGAATCGGAGCACCTTTGCGCGGCATCGGATCGCCGCGCCCTTTTTATTCGATGTAGCGAGAATAGACCATGAAAACGACGCTAAACCACGCACTGATTGCTGTAGCCGTCGCCGGAGCCCTGAACGGGATCGCCCACGCACAAAGCGCGGCCTCATCCTTGCCGGCGGGTACCGTCGCAACGGTCAACGGTACGGCGATCACGCAGGCTGAGGTCAACGCAGTGTTGCAGGTCTCGAAGCAACCCGACACGCCTCAGATCCGTCAGGCGATCAAGAACCAGTTGATTGCGCGGGTGCTGATCCAGCAAGCGGCCGAGAAAGCGAACTATGGCGACAAACCGGAAGTCAAGCAGGCGATGCAGATCGCGAAATCGAGTGCAGAGACCCAGCTGTATCTGAAGGACAACGTTAAACCCGAGTCGGTGACCGATGCGCAAGTTAAGGCGCGCTACGACGACATCGTTGCGTCGCTGGGCAAGGAAGAGTTCAAGCCGCGCATTATCGTCGCAAAGGATGTCGCAACGGCGGCGACTGCGCTGGCGCAATTGAAGTCCGGTCACTCGTTCGAAGCAATTGCAAGACAGTACAGTCAGGCACCGACCGCCGCCGCAGGTGGCGAACTGCCGTGGGTGAGCTTCAAGATGCCGGCGACAGAGGGCAAAACGCAGGGCTTGCCGCTTTCGGTCGCACAGGCGATGACGAAATTACCGGCTGGCGGCTTGACACCGGAGTCGATTCCGCTCAGCAACAACGTCAACGGGCCGCGCGCGATCGTCAAGGTGGACGCGAAGCGGCCGACGCAAGTACCGACGTTCGAGGCCGCGAAGCCGGTGATCCAGCAGCAACTGCAGGCGCTCGCAGTCGAAAGGGCAAGTGCGGACCTTGTAGGCAGGCTGCTGAAGAGCGCGGTGATCCAGCAGTGAGTGATGTGGAGTTAGAACGCAAGATCTGATCTACGGAAGATCGAACGAGCTCGCGCCATCAATAATCTAGCTAATAAGAAAAAATGAAGCCAATTTCAGTTGCCTCCGCAATCTCCCTCGTGGCCTCTATTGCGCTTGCGCCGCAGCTTGCGGTTGCGGACGCACCAAGCGCAATTCGACTCGATCCGGTTGCGGGCAAGGAAGCATGCACCACGGGCGTCGGTGTGCCAAATACGTCCAGCGGGTCGCTCGCCCTGTGTGTCAAGAAGGGGCTTTTTGCTCATGACCAGTACGACGTGAAGGTCGACGGGATGGTTATCCTGAAGGGTATCGACGACGAGACCACGGACGGGCTGAACGGCTCGTACAGCGGGCGACCGATTAGCTTGAAATGTACTCCTGTCCTCTCTGCGCCAGAAAGTGTCACCGATTCACAGATCAAGTCGATACGGAGCTCGTACCCGACGGCTTCGCGAGACCAGTTGAAGCAGCACTACGTGCTGCTCAACACGCTGGAGACAGGTCGTCACTGCGTCGTTCGTGTTGACTCAACGAATGTCTTGTCAGCCGACATTCATTTCGAATGAAACGCCTTTCTGACGGACGGGCAGGCGAACGCAGCGGATATTCAGGGCACTTCGCCTATGAAGTTGTGCGAAGTATTCGGAGCTGTCCGGCGGTAGACCGTTGGCATCTACATTTCAAGCAAGAACAACATCATGAGCGCCGAGTGTTACCGAACCGTCTTCAACGCCGTTTGTGGCATGCTGGTCGACGGGGTCACCTCATCCCGCGCGGCAAGTGGCTGGCGAGCCCATCCAGCGCCACGGCCAGATGATGTTTTTTGACCGGACCCCCGAGATACTGCGCAGCCACTTTGGCGGCCGGTTGTTGCAGTACAGGCCGGACAGCACGCAGCAGCGCAACCACCCGCTCGCCATCCGTCCCGCAAATGACCTCCGGCTGTCTGCCAAGCGCCATGGGCTGCGGCGTTCGGCAATTTCCATGTCGGTGTGCGCGGCCGTCGCTACAGCGGCCCCGGCCCGCCATGCCCCGGGGATGGACTACACGACACCCATCACCGGAAACAGCACCGCCGACGCTGCCTACTCCACTTCCACTGATGCCTCCAGCAGCTTGGTGTATGCGCTGCAGAACGGCGACACCGTTTCGGCATCGACCAACCAGCTCGCCAACCTCCAGGCCGTGAACCTCGTTGGTGTGAGCACGCCGGTTGTGTTGCAGGTGGGGCACCAACGGTGCCGGCACGCTGGGGGCATCGGCCTCCCGCACGGGGGTGACGAACTGGGGCGTCGTCCACGGTATCGACGTAGAGGCCGGCAGCACCCTGACCGTCAACGGCAACACCAATGTCCGCGCCAGCGCGGACAACGCCGATAGCGAGATCGAGGGCGTCTACGTCCACCAGGGCACGGCCACGTTCAACGGCAACACGACCATCTCGACCAACACGCCGGGATATTCGCGTGGGCTTTGGATTTATCAGGGCAACGTCACCTTCAACGGTGACACCACGATCACCGTGCAAGGCCACGGAACGGACAACGACGGCATCTACAACTACGGGGGTGGCGCCGGCAACGTGACGTTCAACGGAAACGTCGCGATCGATTCCGTGGGCGAGCATCCGAGCGATAACGTGCACGGCGTCTACAACGATAACCCCCACACGCGGCTCACCATCAACGGCAGCCTCGACCTGTCGGCCACCTCGAACGGGTTGACCGTGTTCGGCATCCGCAACCAGGGCGTGCTCGCCGTCGGCGGAGACATGTCCGTTACGGCAACGGGCCCGCGCTCGGCACTCGGCGTGGCCAACACGCACCGGACGGCCAGACTCACGGTCGGCGGCAACGTCGACGTCAAGGTCGTCAGCACAAGGGGGTATGCCCCATTCGGACTGCCGACCGCCATTCAGGCCCACTACGGCACCGGCTCCAGCATGACGTTCCGCAAGGGCGTCAATGCCACGGTGAACGCAGTCACCACGGCGTTCGGCATCGACAACACCGGCGTGATGAATTTCTCGTCCGCCAGTCACACGGTTGCCCTGAACGTTGCGTCCGCCTGCGCGACGTGCAACGTGTTCGGCGTCAACCAGAGCGGCGGCAGCATCGCCATGGCGGGCGGCGCGCAGGTCAAGGCGTCCACCACGGGCACGGGAGCAACCTTTGCCATTGCCAACGCGGCCGCCGGCGGCGCCGCCAAGCTCGCCGCTGTCGCGGGCACACCCGGCGCCAGGACGAGGACGTATGAGAACGCGCTGGTGTCGTTCACCTACACGCCGCAGGTGGCGGTTTCGCGCGACGGCAACAAAGTCGTGCTCACCGGCATCCAGATTGCGGGCAACGGCGATGGCGGTTCCACAGGCTCGACGGGCACCGGCGGCAGCCCTGGCTCGACGAACCCGACGAACCCGACGAACCCGACGAACCCGACGAACCCGACGAACCCGACGAACCCGACGAACCCGACGAACCCGACGAACCCGACGAACCCGACGAACCCGACGAACCTGGGCACGCCGGCGGTGCCCACCATTTCTACCGGTTTGGGAACGTTTGCTGGCATTCGCCCAGCCGAAGCCGTGCTGACCGCGTCCGAATCGGTGGCGGCCATGCGCGATCTGCTGCTGCGCACGTCCGCCTTGCCCGGCACCACCGGCGTCAACACGCCCCTGCAAGCTGCGGATACCGAAGGCAACGTCTGGCTCACGCCCATGGCCAGCCGCGATACGGTCGATACCACCTATGGACGCCAGTACAGCGAGACGGTCACGTCGCTGAGCCTCGGGGCAGACCGCCGCGTCTATCAAGGCGACAGGAGCACGGTACGCGTGGGCGCCAGCATCACGCAGGCCAAAGCAAACGTCGGCTACACGCGTGGCTCGGGCATGATCAACATGACGGCGGTCGGCGTCAGCGCCACGCTTCAGGCCAACAGCGGCCCGTACGTTACCGGCGGCATCAGCGGCGCGACGCTGCGCAACGCCTACAACGCCACCGACTTGGAGGGCGCCAATACCAGCGGCAAGTTCAACGTCAAGGCGCTCGGCACAACGCTCGACGCCGGCTGGCCGTTCGACCTCGGTCATGGCGTGAGCCTGGAACCGTCCGTCGCCGCCGTGGCGGCGTTCATGTTTGGCGACCAGCGCGCGACGTCTGCCGGCGTGTCGACCGACCTGAACCGCAAGACCTTCGGCATGGTGAATGCCGGCGTCACGCTCAAGCACACGGGCACCAGCAGTCTTGGCTCGCACGAAATCCATGCCCGCATCGCAGGCGTGGAAACCTTCGGCAGCGATCTGTCCATCACCGCCAGCAAAGACGGCGGCAGCATCACCGCCGATGCTGGCCGCGGCCGCCGCAGCGGCTACCAAGTCGCGCTCGGCGGCTCGGTGGACTTCGGCTCAGCCAAACGCCTCGCCGTGACGATGGAAGGCGGCCGGCAGCATCTGTCGGGGTCCAGCTCGGGATGGTCTGGCCTGGTCAGCGTCCGGTATCGCTGGTAACGCGCCACAGCACCGGCGGCCAGATCAGGGAGAGGCGACTGCCGCCGCGGTCCGCCGGGATCGGCGTTGCGGACACGGGTGGACAGCACCCGTGGTACCGGCACGCGAGTGAAAGAACGCGTCAGCGTCTGCCCGGTACATGTGCGATTGCCGCGTCTTGTCTTCGTCGAATGATTCGGAGGGACGATGGTCACAGTAGCCTCCCGTCGGGACTGCCGACGAAGGCACACACCGTGTAACGGCGCGCCATCGACGAAAGCGAGTGCGAACGCGGCGAGGTATCTGACGATTCGCGTCGCGAGACTGTTGTATATCCAACACATCGACGACGGACGCGATGCGGCGCTAAGCATGCTTCGATCCGTGCGGCATAACGCGTCGAAATGTCAATGAAGAGTATCCAACTTACTTATCGGGCTACATTAATTTCACGGATTGAAAGATTTTTCGGAAAATATGGATCGATCGAATCGAATGGCGTTCGATGGTGAAGATTCGTTATTTTCCATGAAGATCGAAATGGTTTCGATGCCGGAAAAACGCTGAGGCGTCAACATGGTGATGTTTTTTATAAGTAATGTCGAATGATATGCCTTATTAATAATGTTTTAAATTGTCAAATTGTTTTGGTTATTGCTTGAAGATCAAAATTGAGATCTGGTTCGTTCTTGACCAGGGACGCGGGCATCGACTTGCCAGAATGGAGGCGCCGTTGGCAATTTCTGACATTGTGAGGGCGAACCTTTCGGTAGATTGCGGCGTGAAGGAGCGCCATTTCGCCGCAATCACGAGTGTTGACGTACTGATAATCCTCGGCAGCGTTGCGTCGACGTT
>NZ_QMFZ01000078.1:0-16037 GCF_003294055.1 Burkholderia reimsis | reverse complement strand
GATTCGGGGTGGGCGGGATGCCGTGACGCCGGGTGGCGCGCGAATCAGCGCGCTTGCAGCACGGGAAGCAGCGCCTGCAGCGCCGCCTCCTCGTCGGGGCCGGTGGCCAGCACTTGCGCGGACGTGCCGCCGTGCACCTGCAGCGCTGCGACGGCGGCGCTGTCCTTTGCGTTGCTGCTGATCCCGTTCGCGATCAGCAGTATGTCGCTGTCGAAGCCGCGCGCCGCGTCGACGGCTGCTTTTCGTGCGGCGCCGCCGCGGTTGCGGTTCCACGCGGGGCCGATTTCAACGTACACGACGGTTGCCACGATGTCGGAAAGCCTCAGAACGGGGAATCGGTGTGCGGTGCCGGGCCGGCGCTGCGCCTGGCGCGCGTGAAACACGCTTTCGCGCGTCACCCGGAGAAGCCGGCGGCGAGGCCGGGGTGTGTGCATCCTGCGTGGATGTGCCGGCATTCTCGGGGAAACAGGTTGCAAATCCGGCGAACGGCGCGAAAGCGGTGATTATAATACAGCGGTCAAGATATGTGAATTGCATTATAATGCCGTGTGCGCCGACGGCGGTCCGCCGATCCGTCGGCGTGTGCCGTCAGGCCGGCCGGGCAACGCTGCCAGCGCGCCCGGCATTTTTATCGACGACCCAACTCATCCTGAATGGAAGCTGCAATGAACGCCGCCCCCGCCTGCCCGCAATGCGCGATGGAAAACACTTACCCGGACGGCACGCTGACCGTATGCGCGGACTGCGGCCATGAATGGTCGGCCGGTGCCGAAACCGGTGACGAGCCTGCCGGCGACGTCGTCAAGGACGCGAACGGCAACGTGCTGTCGGATGGCGATTCGGTCGTGCTGATCAAGGACTTGCGCGTGAAGGGCTCATCGATCACGCTGAAGATGGGCACCAAGGTCAAGAGCATCCGGCTCGTCGGCGGCGATCATGAGGTCGACTGCAAGACCGACATGGGCGGCTTCATGCTGAAGGCCTGCTACCTGAAGAAGGTCTGAGTGTACCCGCACCAATCGACTGCTTGATCGACTTCCCGCCATGGCCGAGGAACGATTTTCCTACGATGCGTTCGTCAGGTTCCTGGCGACGCCGCTGAACGACGGCCGGCCGTTCGTGCTGGAGACGCAGCACGCGCTTTCGCTCCATTTCGACCATTTCGGCACGCAGAGCTTCATGTCGCTCCGGGATCCGGGCCGGCTCGAGCTCGGCTATACACGCGTGATGATGGGCTTTCTGCTGCTGCAGCCGGAGCCCGCGCACATCTGCATGCTCGGGCTCGGCGGCGGTTCGCTGGCGAAGTACTGCTACCGGCACCTGCCCGGTGCGGCGATCGACGCGGTCGAGATCAACCCGGACGTGATCGCGCTGCGGGACGTATTCAGGATTCCTGCCGATGACGGCCGGTTCAAGGTGGTGTGCGCCGACGCCGCGGATCACCTGGAAAGGGCGGAGGTCCGGACGGACGTGATCCTGCACGACGCGTTCGTCGCGGACGGCATGCGTGGCCGGTGCACGGGCGCCGCATTCCTCGCTGCGTGCCGGGCGCGCCTGAGTGATACCGGCGTACTGGCGATCAACTTCATGGACGACGATCCGGCGTTGCCGCAACATCTCGAGCAACTGCGAGCGGTGTTCGGTGCGTCGTATACGCTGGTGCCGTGCGGCGACGACAACAACTACATCGCGTTTGCGTGGAAGGGCGGCCAGCGGCTGCCGTCACTCCGCATCCTGCTCGAACGCGCACTTGCGTGCGCACAGGCCGGCGAGCTCAAGCTCGGGGCCACGGCGAGACGCATGAAGGCCGGGGAGTGCATCGAGCCACAGCGGCTGGTGCAGCGTACGCAGCCTCCGGGGCGGTGGGAGATTGGCGCGTAATCGGAGTCAAGCGCGGCATCAAGCGCGGCGTCAAGCGGCTTTTAAGCGCCGCCGCGTGCGTGGCCGGTGCGGCCGCGCTTACTTCACGCGCTTGCCGAGCGCGCTCTTGGTCTTGTACGTCACGCCGTGACGGTCGAGATACTCGCGGATCAGTTGCCGCACGACTTGCGAAGGCGTGAGATCCTGCTCTGCGCAGAGCATCTCGAATGCTTCCTTCTTCGCGGGATCGATCAGGACGGTCAGGCGGGCGGTTTTTGTTTCCATTGCGGGGCGAGGGTGGTCGGTATGTTAATCAAATTATAATCGATGAGCCTTCGGCGCTACTACCGAACACGCGGGGAAGCGCGGCCGGGTGCGCGCTCAGCGCTTGCTGCGGACCAGCGCGAGCAGGTCGTCGATCACCGGTACGATCGCCAGCGTGACGAGCACCGCGGCGAGCGGCACGGTCGATACGTAGCCGACATGCTTGAAGCCGATTGCGCCGGCCAGGCCGCCGATGAAGAACGACGAAAGCATCGTTGCATGAATCCGCAGCTTCGAGCGGTTGGCGACCACCGCATGCGCGTCGACGTCGATCGCCGACCGGTTCCAGTAGAACAGCTTCCCGAGTTCGATACCGAGGTCGGTCACGATGCCGGTCATGTGTGTGGTGCGGATCTCCGCGCCCGACAGCTTCGTGATCGTCGCGTTCTGAAGCCCCATGATGAAGCACAGCAGCGTCACGGTCACCGGCACGAAGAAGGTTTCCCACAGCGCGAGATGGCTGCCGAGCAGCCCGAACAGAAGCAGCAGCGCGGCCTCGACCAGCAGCGGCAGCATGAACTGGCTGTGCAGGCCGCGACGGCGGCCCCAGTTGACGAGGATCGCCGAGCAGCTGGCGCCGATCAGGAACGACCCCAGCGAGCTGATGCCGGCCAGCGCGAGCCGCACGTCGCCGAGCGCTGTCTGGTCGGCGATCGCCGATACGATGCCGCTCATGTGCGACGTGTATTGCTTGACCGCGAGGAAGCCGCCGGCATTGGCCGCGCCGGCGACGAACGCCAGCGAAAACCCGAGCTGACGGTTTGCGGTCGCGCTGCGGTGTTTTCCCGTCAGGTTTCGAAAGTACTGCGCTGGCATGGTGGCTTCGCTCAATCGCCGCGGATCGCGGGCACGGACATGAAAACCGGCGCCGGGTGGCAGGGCGGGAACGCCGCATGCGTACGGGCGCCGGGTCTCTTGAATCATGTGACGAACATGATAATGTCATTATCATACTCTGTCAGCCGTATGGGGCTGACAGTACAATGTCGTGCTGCGCGGACCGGCCGCGGCTTCGCTGCCGCATTGCCGTGCCGCCCGCATTCGCGATCACTTCTGCCTACCGTTTCATGACCCCGATCAAGTTCATCCTTCGCTACACTGCGATCCCGTTCACGGCCATCGTGGCCGTGGTGATCTGGACAGTCATACCATCGTCGAAAGAGATCGATGCGAGACAATATGCGGCGCTGTCGCGCGCGTACGCGAGTTTCCCGCTGCCGTTCCGGCGCGAGATCTCGGAAACGATGGACCACGGCCGGATCAACGACCGGCGCTACCAGGCGCTCGTGCGCGATTCGCTGGGCAACGGCGTCGCGCTGGACTGGCCGGCGTCGGGTGTCGGCGCGCTCGCCGACGAGCGGCAAAAACTGGCCGAACTGATTCAGGCCGATTCAGATCTTCAAGGGCATCACCAATGAAAACTCTGCTGGTTTCCGTGGCATTCGCGATGATCATCGCGAGCCTGATCTTCGCGCTGTATTTCATGAATCACGATCGCGGCAAGTCCAAGCGGATGGCATGGTCGCTCGCGGCACGCGTCGGGCTGTCGGTCACGCTGTTCCTGTCGCTGCTGATCGCTTACAAGCTCGGCTGGATCGAGCCGACGGGGTTGCCGATCGGCCGCTGAACGACGAACGCCCCGTTGCAGGCGGGGCGTTCGCGGATATTCGCTTTTTTCGAGGCGAGTGACGATGCGATTGCGTACGCGACGTAATGGGCGGAGGGATGACCGGCCGTTCAATCCGGCTGAGGGCAAAGGGGCGGCGGCACAACGGCGGCTCGAGCTTCGGGCATCGTGGATGCGTTACGGCCTGGGGTGCTTCATTTCCTCGGCTTCCATCGCGGCGAGTCGTTCTTCACGTGCGGATACGGACTCCATGGCTTCGTCGATCGAGGCCAACGCATATTCGCAGGCCAGTTTCACTTCTTCGACGGTAGCCTCCGGCGTCTCGTCGTCGCTTGGCGGAGGGGAAAGCATGTCTCCGAGCATCATCGCCAACTCAGGGGTGTCCCACGCTTCGCCCTTTTGCGCCTTCTTCTTTATATAGTGCCGGATTTCCGCGTCCTGCTCGGGCGAGAGTGGAAGGTGTCGAAACGTGTTGCCTGGGTTGGCGTCGATCATGATGGTGCTCCCGGGATTGCTCCCTGCAATGCGCGTGCACCCGGAAAAAGAGGGGCGAAGAAGGAATCGGCTCCTATCGTCGGGAGCGTGAATCCTGAATGCGTTCGAGGCGTGCCAGGAGTTCGTCCACCTGGAGCGAGAGAACCTTGTTGCGCTCGGATTGCGTGCGGAGCTTGTTGAGCTTGACTCTCCAGTACGCTGGATCGTTGACGGTCGATCTGTTGATGAACGCGTGTTGCGCTTGCTCAAGCAGCCCGATTGCTCGTCTGATATGGGCCAACTCGCGTTCCGCGTCGCAGTACCAGCTCATGTTCTTCGCCTTCTGATTATGGTTTTCATTTTGACTTGCTGCACGGCGAGCGCACGTGCGCTCGCTCGAAAGGCGATGCTGGAGTCAATTTCGGGCAGCACCACGGCTGCATGGCGTGACGGGCGTACTGATCATCCTTCTTGCGGCTGCGAGGCTGCCGGCCGGCTTGCAGCCTGCGTCGTCCGGCCACCGTAATTCATGCCTGGGGCCGGGATGGCGACGCAAGCGGGCCTCCGGCCGGCACGGCGTGCACGATGTTCCTAGAACATTTTGCGGGGCGGCATCAGGCGTTTCGTCCGCAAGCGCTGCCTGGCAACGGCACTGGCCTTTTTCCGCTTGCGCTCCGTCGTGGGCTTTTCGTAGCTGGTGCGACTGCGCAACTCCCGAATCAACCCGGTCTTCTCGATACTGCGCCGGAATCGTCGCAGCGCGACATCGATTGGTTCGTTGACCTTCAGTGTGATGGTTGTCATGTAACTCCTGGTTGAAAACGGTCGACAGGAAAACTAGCCGAGTCGTGTCATGACGGTGCTTGCGATCTCGTCAGATTCGAATTCCGAATACCCGGCTCCGATTGAAAAGGCACGCACAGCCGCGAACATCTGCAGCTCCTGTTGATGACATAGCGCGGAATGGGTCATTCCAGCGGGCAGGACAGCGTCGCTCCGAGTGACCTTGCACCCTCTGATCAGGTCAAGAAGTTCGTCGACGATCATTTCGTCCTCCAAATTGCTGGAAAGTTACTTTGCCATCGTGAGTCGCGTCAGACGGCGCTCGAAAAGAAGCCCTGCTTTTCGCGATTTTCGTCGATGACACTTTCGGCGTAGCGCAATGACGCACGACGTGCGTCACCGGCGGTATCGAACGGACTGTCGTCGAGAAGCCTGAACGTCTGGCTCTGCGTCAGCGTATCGGTGGTGCCGCGAAGACAAATCTTGACCGCTGCGTCGAAGCCGGCATCGTAGTTATGCGGGTTGCCATCCAACGCAGGCACGTGTGGGTAAATCAGTGGATAGATCTCGAATCCACGGTAAATATGCATGCTCATCATGAACTCCCGGCGATCGATTGCGGCGACTCGCAAGGACGAGCGTATACAGCCAGCATCGCCTGATGCATGGCGCGGCGGGTCGGTGTGAAAGGGACAAACGTTGCGAGCGAGGCGGTACGCGACGCAACACGGTGGCGAGTGGAGGGCGAGCGGGCAAACAGCAAACGGGCGCTCGAATGAAACCATCATACGCGCATCGTCGATCGGGTGTCCATCTTATTTCGACCGCGACGACGCAACTGCCTCGACAACCGGTCGACGCCGACCATTCATGCCTCGTACGGAAAACGAAACTTTTCCCCATTTAGCGGCATGGGGCAGGGGGATATGCACCTGATGTTGCTTGCCGAAATTGTGACAGCCGTCGAATCGACAGGGGGCCCGCGTCTGGACGTCAATGCGAAGGCAGTGTCAGCCGCCAGCCGATGCACGTCGTTCCGTGATGCGGGCGGTAAGCCCGCGCGATCATTCGATTGGCGTTCGACGAAACGGGATTCGGCACATCGCGCGCATGCCACTGCAGGCGGGCGTAGACAAAAATGGGGTTGTCACCGTTTGCGAAGCAATGATGTCAATTCGCCAGTCGTCGGTCGACAGGTGCGGAACCCTGGTGAACTCACGCGATTGCGCGCCACGCACTGAAGTTGCCACCGGGGGAGGCTATGCAAAAGCTTCTGCCACCTTTCGATACGGCCGTCACGACGGGGACGCTCGTGGTCGCGCGTTGTGTCGATTGCGAGTTTTATCTGACAATAATGCTATTGTGATAAGAATACTTATCCCGATGATGTTGATCGGAGTGAATCCCATCGGCGGATGGCAGCATCACTGGCGTGACTGAAACGGGTTCTGGGGGCACCA
Organism: Burkholderia reimsis; assembly: GCF_003294055.1. Lineage (NCBI taxonomy): Bacteria > Pseudomonadati > Pseudomonadota > Betaproteobacteria > Burkholderiales > Burkholderiaceae > Burkholderia > Burkholderia reimsis. The sequence continues at coordinate 9,509 of NZ_QMFZ01000078.1, read as the reverse complement.
ACAGAGGCCGTAGCGTGGCGGGCGATGACGCTAGCCGCCCGCCCCGCCCGTGATGTCATGTCGATAGGCACGGGGAGAGCAACCCGCGATGCGCTTGAACGCGTGTCCGAACGCGCTATCCGAGTCGTAGCCGAGCATTTGCGCGATTGCCGATATCGATGCGTTCGAGCGTCGCAGTTCCCGCATCGCGAGCTGCACGCGCCAGCGCAGTACGTACTCGAGCGGCCCGAATCCCAGCCGCCGCTTGAAGTGCAGCGCGAACGTCGACCGCGATACGTGGCAGCAGGTCGCGAGTTCGTCGACTGTCCAGCGTCGTGCCGGCTCCGCATGAATGGCGACAAGCGCGGTGCTCACCCGGGAATCCGCGAACCCGGCAAGCCATCCGACATCGCTGTTCGCGCCGTCGTCCACGTAGCGGCGCAGGATCTCGACCAGCATCATGTGGCCGAGATGCCGAACCATCAGCGACGCCCCCGGCGATGGTTTGCCGAACTCATGTGCGAGCCGCTGCAGCGCCCAGCGCAACACCGCCGCTTGTTCGGAGTCGCCGCTCACGATCACCACGGGCGGCAGGCTGCCAAGCAGCAGCGGCATGCCTTCCTCGTACGAGAAGCGGCCGCCGATCAGAAAGCAGTTCGCCGGTTCGCCATAGTGCGCGATGCCGTGTTCGACGTTCCGGTACACGTCGGCGGCAGGGACCGGCGTCACAGATGGATCGCTCGCCAGCGAAAATGCCCGCGGCGATGCGAGCAGGAAGCAGTCTCCCGTGCGCAGCCGGATCGGCGCCCCGGCGCCGTCGACGGTCAGCCAGCAACTTCCCTCGACAACCGCATTGAACTTGATTCCCTCGGGCGGGGGAATGGCAACCGCCCACTGGCCGCCTGCTCTCAGGCCGGTGAAATACGAGTCGCGCGTTTCCAGCAGCGACAGCACTTCCGACAGGGGATCCACGTTCAAGCTCCGGACGATCTCGACGAAAAATCGGATTCTATTGCATTCACAGTCCGGGGGCGCCGCCGGAAAATGGCCTCGTGCAGTGACGCGACCGACAGGCGGGCGCGTGCTTCACGCATCGTTCCAGGAGCCTTCGATGACGAGCAGGCAACACCCCCTTCATTCCGGATTCGGCGCAGCATCGACGGCAAGCGATGTACTGGCCGATCTCGACCTTCGTGGCAAGACCGCCATCGTCACGGGCGGCCATTCGGGCCTCGGCCTGGAAACGACGCGCGCGCTGGCGCAAGCCGGTGCGACCGTTGTCGTCGGCGCACGGCACGTCGATGCCGCACGCGAAGCAACGCGCGGCATCGACGGTGTGGAGATTGCGGCACTCGACCTCGCCGATCTAGCGAGCGTGGCCGCATTCGCGGCGCGGTTCGTCGATGCGCGGCGCGACGTGGACATCGTCATCAACAGCGCGGGCATCATGGCGTGCCCGGAGACGCGCGTCGGCGACGGCCGGGAAGCGCAGATGGCCGTCAATCATCTTGGCCATTACGCACTTGTCAACGGACTGTGGCCCGTGCTCGCGCATGGCGGCGGCGCCCGCGTGGTTGCAGTGTCGTCGCTCGGGCACCGGCTGTCGCCGATTCGCTGGGATGACGTCCAGTTCGCACACGGCTACGACAAATGGCTCGCGTACGGGCAGTCGAAGACCGCCAACGCGCTGTTCGCGGTGCAGCTCGACGCGCTGGGCGCCCCGTTCGGTGTCCGCGCCTATTCGCTGCATCCGGGCAAGATCGCGACGCCGCTGCAGCGTCATCTGACACGTGAAGAGATGATGGCGCAGGGCTGGGTGGACGAGCACGGTGTGCCGGTCGATCCGACTTTCAAGACGCCGGCCCAGGGTGCCGCAACCCAGGTATGGGCGGCAACGTCGCCGCGCCTTGCGGCGATCGGCGGTATCTATTGCGAGGATTGCGACGTCGCGGTCGTCACGCAGGGAAACGAGGAATCCGGCGTGCGGCCGCATGCGATCGATCCGGATGAGGCGGCGCGTCTGTGGGCGTGGTCCGCGAAGCTGACCGGAATCGATGCCTTTGCGGCGAGCCGCTGACGGCCGGGCGCGTACGACGGAGGGCACAGGCACCGGCGGAGACAGCGCATGCGGCCGGCGCGAGATCCGCGCGCGGCCACTTGGTCACGCGTCGCGCGAAGCGCGCGGCTCATCTCCGCGATCGGTATCGCGGAAAGCGAGTCGGAGTTCGAGACACGTGCATCGAAGGTTGATGCGAGTTGGCCGATCGCGAAGCTTGAGACAGCGATTGATTCCAGTCAGGAGGGGGCAGTTCACGGCGGCCGATTGCCGCCGAGAACACGGTGCATATATCAGAGGGCGGTAAGCAAGATCAGGCCGATGGTCGCATCCGCCGTGTCAACCGGGTCAGGTTCCGACGCCACCACGGTGCGCCGGCGCCCGATCGGGCGATCGCCCGTCGCGTATCCGTTCAAGTCGCTCGATCGCCTCAACGTGGCCTCAAACACGAATCGATCCGCTGCTGTCTGCCGATCCGAAGTGGATCGAGTCGTCGCCGTACACGAAACACATGGGTTCGACGCATTGTCGCGATCGAAACCGGCGAAGCGGCCCGCCGTTACCGGGCCGCGACGACGATTGCACTACTTCACGGGGGTGAGAACCGGTGCGCCTTTGTTCTTGATCAGGAACACGACGAATTTTGCCGGCTTCGTGCTGCTGGCATTTCGCCCGACCGTGTGGACGTCCTCCGGGCCTTCGTGGAACGTGTCGCCGGCATGGAGCGTGACCTCCTTGCCGCCGTTCAGGCCCATCACGATGCTGCCGTCGAGCACGTAGACGAAGGCGTGCGCGTCGTGACGATGAACGGGGTCGACGCTGCCGGGCGGATAGTCCACGACGATCATCTGGACTTCCTTGCCCGGATACTCGGGCAACGGCTCCGTGGTCAGCGGCGTGACCTTCGCGTGCGGTGCGGCGACGGCGGGCTCAACGGCCATCAGCAGCGACGATACCAGCGGCGCGAGTACGAGCATGATGCGTTTCATGTCGTCACTCCAGGTTGGCCTTGTCGAGCCCGAACATCTTGTCGAACGATCCCGGCACGATGCGGAATGCGACATTCAGCCGGTTCCAGCTATTGATGGCGCCCACGAGGACGGTGAGATCCGACAATTCCTGCTCGGAATAGTGTTCCCGCATGCGTGCGTAGAGGTCGTCCGGCACGCCATGCGCGGGGAGGCGGGTCAGTACCTCGGTCCATTCCAGCGCGGCGCGCTCGCGGGGTGAAAACAGCGTCGATTCGAGCCAGATCGCAACGTGGTGCAGGCGCAATTCACGCTCGCCATGAATCTTTGCCATCTTGATGTGCATGTCGACGCAGAATGCGCAGCCGTTGAGCTGCGATGCCCGGATCTCGACGAGCTCGCGCACCGGTGCCTCGATCGTCGTCTTCTGAAACAAGCCGTCCAGCTCGATGAGCTTCCTGGTCAGTTCCGGCGATTGCTGAAAGTAGTTGATACGTTGCGTCATGATCTGTTCTCCTGATCGGTTGAAGCGGTGCCGCCGGCGCGTCGGATGGCGATTCGCCGCAGCACCTGCCCGGCAACCATCGTAATCGTGCGCCCCGGGGGCCAGTAGTACCGGCAAGGTGCGCACTCTGTTGCCGCTTCCGCACCAGTCGCTCATCAAGCTGACACGGCGATGAAACCGCATATGCCTTGTCGTGCCATCTTCGTATAAGGACAGAGACGTTCCGTGTCGCGTACGAGACCTTCCGCGACGGGCAACTCGACACCCGGCATGCGGACGGTGACGTTGGCAACCAGCGCATATCCGCCATCTACCGGATCGCGGCCGAACGAGACTTCGACGGTGACGGTCGTTTCCCGGATATCGACCCGCGCGCGTTGCGCCAGCAGGCTCAGCGCGCCGTGAAAGCACGCGGCGTAACCGGCGGCAAATAGCTGCTCGGGATTGGTGCCGCCGCCCGGGCCGCCAAGTTCGACAGGTGCGCGCAGATCGAGGGCGAGACTGCCGTCGTCGGATTTCGCGACGCCCGATGCGCGGCCGTGCCTGGATGTACCGCCAGAAACCGTGACCGTGGTCGTGTAGAGCGGGGCGAATTCCTTCCCGCGGTATTTGTCGAGCAGTGTCAGCGGCGGAGGTTGCAACCTCTCGTTCTCCATATGCCTCCCGGTTGCTGGTATGGCCAACGCGAACGTCTCTCGTACCTTGCGTATCGTGGCGCTGCGTTGTTCTTCGAAGCGAATCAGCGCAACGGCGCAGCGCTTGCCTGCCAGTCAATCCCCACGAGCGCCATCCCGTTGATGGACCACACGTGCTTGCATGCTAGGCAACGACGAGCCGACGCACCAGATCGACTCGGGACGCATGGTGTTGCCCGTTCCGCACCAATGCAGTCGATGGAAGGGGGAGGCGTGCAGGGCGGCCAGCCCCTGGTCCAGACACCGGGTCGTCCGATCAGATGTCACGCGTGCGCGGGATGACAACCGCTTGGCCGTGCAGTGTGCCGTCGGCGTCGAGTAGTTGCCACAGCGTGGCTTCCTCGATCATGAAGCGCTGGCCTGACTTGGTGACCCGCACGCCCTTGTAGCCCGCTTCGTAGCCGAGCCGCTGTACGCGTGCGAGGAATTGCTGCCGCTCCTCGCGATTCGGGGCCTCGGCCGAAAGTCGGGACGGCAGTCGGGTGATTTCATCCCAGCTGTACCCGAACCGGCGCTGCGCGGCCTTGTTGCCGTAAATAAAGACCGGGTCGGGATCGGTGTTGTGCGCGAGTACCGCGAACGGCGCATGCTCATAGAGCCATTCGGTGGCTTCGTCCACGTGCATGGCCTGAGGCACCAGGGGACGGCCAAGCAGCCGGGCGTAGCTGTCGGCAAGGAGCTGATAGAACGCTGGATTGCGGTGGAGCGGGATCATCTGGGACATCTCGACGGAGATCGTGGGCCCGTCTGCGCGACTGTGTGGGTGCCTACGATACAGCATCCGCAGACTACTATTCCTGGTTAAATGATTTCCGCAACACGGACGATGACCCACGCCGCCGGAACGAGCGCCGCCTGAGCGCACAGCGTGCCGAGAACCCGCGCACCGGCGAGCGTCGTGATGGCCCGCCGGAAGCTGTTTTCCGATATCCGGCCCTCGATGACATCGTCGGTCATGACGGAAACCTGCGGGTCGATGACGACGGCCAGCACCACGGTCGCGAAGCCGTTGATGACGGACGACAGGTTCGCGCATGTCACCCTCAGGTCGGGTTTCAGGTAACCCGCATACAGCGATGCGAACACACCGACCGTCCAGATCGCCATGGCCGCCACGTTCAGCACGATGACTTTCCAGGACACGCCGGTGCTCGCGGTCAGCTGCGTGACGTTGTGGCGGGAAGGCAATCGTGCGCCCACGCGAAGATAGTTGACGCCGGCGCGACTGCAGGCGTCCACCAGCAGCCGCGGAATCGAACGGTTCACCTGGAAATGCTCGACGGCGCGGCTGAAATAACGCTGGAAAGTCGGGATCAGGAAGGCGCCAGCAATGCTCGCCACGGTGGCGCTCAGCAGGAAGAGCCGGAAATCGGTGAGCAACCCGCTGCCCATCCGATGCGCAATATCCATTTCGACCCGTTTCGCGATGAACGGCCCCTGGAAGGAGTTGGCCGTCCGGGAAACCAGCGCGATGATCCCGAACAAGGAGAACGACAGGGCGATCCGGCGCGTTCGAACGCCGGCAATCCGCACCGCATAGGCCAGTGTCGCGATCACATGGATGACGAATGTAAGCCCGCAAATGATCCAAAGCTGACTGTCCATGCTGTGACGGCGCGTGTGGCGGAGGCATGAGTGTACCCGAGCAAAGTACCGGCCCGGTTGTCGCGAGGTGCGCAGTCGCGGGAGCGCAAGGCCCGGTTCGCCGACGATCGGGGCGGGGGACGCGCAAAGCCGGCGCAGCAAGAGTCGTGACGCCGATTTCGGCCGCCCGTCGCACGAGCCGGGCGATACGCGCTGCTTCGGCGCATGAGGGCGCCATGGCGGTCACTGCGTGAAAAGCTGCTGCCCGGCGACGCCGATTGCCGTGTCGTTCATCGCGATCATCGGTTCCACGTCGAAGCCGGCGACACGCCATGCATCGATGCCGCCGGTGAGCGGCAAGGCGAGCCTGACGCCGGACAGCCGCAACTGCCTGGCCACCGATGCGGCAGACGCTTCGTGCGGACACGCGCAATAGATGACCAGCGTCCGGTTCGTTCCATAGCGCTCCATGATCTGGCGGGGCTGGTGTTCATCGGCGATCAGCGCGCCCGGAATGACAAACGGATCGCGCGTTCTCCCCTCGGCGGAACGGATATCGATCACGGCCGGCCGCGGCTTGTTCGCGAGCAGCGCATGCAATTCGCCCGCGCTGATCCGCGCGTTCCCGAGCGCATTTGCCATCATCTGCCTGCGGCAGTAGCCATACAGAAAGTACAGCACCGGGGCGATGCCGATCACGACGAGCGCTTGCCAGCCGAGACGGGCGACAGTCGCGAAGATCGCGTCGATCTGCGACGCGAACAGCGTACCGACGGCGAGGCCGATCGACGCCCACAGCGCAATGCCGGCGCAATCGTGCAGGACGAAGGCGCGCACCCGGACGGCCATCGCACCGCAGAGCGGAACGGCAACGAGCGAAAGGCCGGGTACGAACCGTGCCACGACGAGCACGCGAACGCCCCAGCGTCCGAAAAAGCGCTCGGTCGTCGTGACGCACGCTTCGCGCGACGGCGACAGGCCGCAGACGGTGTGAAGCGTGCGCTTGCCGTACCGTTTGCCTCCCTGGAACCAGACCAGATCGCCGAGCAGGCCGCCGATCACGGCGGCACCCAGTATCGTCAGGAAATGCAGCAGCGTCGACGACCCGACATGCGCGACGAGCGCGGTGCCAGCACCTACCGTGATCAACGTCGGTATGGCAGGCAACGGGAGGCCGAGCGAAGACCCGAGCACGTTCAGGAATACGACCCATGTGCCGTACCGCGCGATCAATTCATGCGACATCATGATCTACCCGCCGGCGCCGAATCGCACCGACGCGCTGGCAGCGGGTAATCCGCTGGCATCGTTCGGCTGATCGGTCCGCGCCCCGCGCGTGTCGCGAGATGCGCGGCGGGGCGTGCATCTCGCGGCGGTTGAAGGACGTCGGCGACAAGACGCCGCTGCGGCACGCAAGGCGTCGATTCAGTCGACGACGGTCATGATGTTGACGGTGCCTTGCCGCGCCATCTTTGCATACGGGCACAGGCGCTCGGCGGCGCGGACCATTTCCTCCGCGAGGCTGCGATCGACGCCCGGCATCCGCACCCGAACGTCGACGAGCAATGCAAAGCCACCGTCCATCGGATCGCGGCCGAACGACGCCTGCACTTCCACGGCCGTATCGGGGCCGCCATTTCGGCGCGTTTCCCGAGCAGATTGAGCGCGCCGTGGAAGCACGCGGCGAACCCTGCGGCGAACAACTGCTCCGGATTGGTCCCGTTGCCGGGCCCGCCGAACTCGGCGGGCAGGCGCAGATCGACCGCGAGATTGCCGTCGTCGGAGCGGGCCACGCCGGATGCGCGGCCGTGTCCCGTCTCGCCGCCGGAAACGGTGACGGTCGTCGTGTAAAGGGGTTGAAAGTCACGGCCCCGATACCTGTCGAGGAGAGACAGCGAGGGGGCCTGCAGCTTCTTGTCATCCATGATGCCTGCTCGAGTTCAGCGACGCGCTTCGACGGTCGAAACGTCTTGCGAAGGGGGCTGCACGCCCCACGCGAATTGCGTCTGCCGCGAAGGGTGGGTGTCGAGCGATCGTGTGACGAATACGGCAATCGCCCGGTGCAGCCTGATTCCTGGTTCGTCCACGAAAGAACGACGTGTCCATGCTAGAGGCGTGCACATGGCGGCGGTATAGCCGTTCAGGGCGATTGTCTGTTTCCCGTCGGACACCAATCCGGAACCCGGCGCGCCGGGCGCAGCCGCGAATTTCCGTGCGTCAGCGGTCCAGGCACGCGCGCAGCGTGTGCGCGTGACGGTGCGCTTCGGCCGCATCGACGACGTTCGCGAACCCGATGACGAGCCCGCGCGGCGTCTGCGGCGTGTGGCTGTTCGTATACCAGATCGAGAGCGGCAGGATCGCAAGGCCCGCTTCGCGGGCGCGCGCGGCGACGGCGACGTCGTCGACCGGCCCGTCGGGCCCGTCCGGAAACTGCACCGCGAACTGGATTCCGCCGGGCGGCAGCTCCACGATCAGCCGCTCGCCGAACGCCTGCCGCAATGCGTTCACGATCAGCGTGCGCCGTTCGCCGTACAGCGTACGCATCCGCTTCAGGTGCCGGGCAAAGTGCCCCTGTTCGATGAAATCCGCCAGGGCGGCCTGCAGCAGTGTCGGCGATCCGGCATTCATGCTGCATGCGACGCGGTCGACACGCTCTATCGCGCGCTCGGGCACGACCGCGTAGGCGAGCCGCAAACCGGGATACATCGCCTTGCTGAAGGTACTGCAATAGATCACGTGATCCCGCCGGTCGAGACTCTTCAGCGCCTGCAGCGGGCGGCCGAGATAGCGAAACTCGCTGTCGTAGTCGTCCTCGACGATCCAGCCCGACGTCTTTTCCGCCCAGTCCAGCAGTGCGATGCGCCGGGCCAGCGACAGGGTGTGCCCGAGCGGACTCTGATGCGACGGCGTCACCAGCGCGAAGCGCGCGTGCGCGTCAAGCTGCTTGCCGCGCTCGACGTCGATGCCCTCGGCGTCCACCGGTACCGGAACGAGCTGCACACCGGTCTCGGACAGGAAGGTGCGGGCCAGCAGGTAGCCGGGGTCCTCGAACCATACGCGATCGTTCGGCCGCGCGAGGCTGCGCAGCACGAGTTCCAGCGTGGCGCGATAACCACCGGTGATGAACACCTGTTCCGGCACGCAGGTGACGCCGCGCGACAAGCCGAGATAGGTGGCGATGTGCTCGCGCAGCGGCCGGTAGCCGGCCGGATTCGGGTAGCCGAGCAACGCGCGTTCGGCGCTGCGTGCACGTTGGGACACGAGCCGGTGCCACACCTTGCGCGGAAACGCGTCCAGTGCGGGGAGCCCCGGTTGCAACGGGCGCGGCTCGCCGCTCAGCGCGACCGCGATCGGCTGTGGGCGGCGCGGAGGCGGATGCTCGCGCGACTTGCCCGGCACCCGGAGGGGGGCAGCGTCGGGGCGCGATGCCTGTTCGTCGCCGCGCGCGGGCGTCGGCCGCGTCAGCGATTTCGGCAGGGACGGCGAGACGAACGTGCCGGCCGCGCCGCGCATCTGCAGATAGCCCTCGTCGACCAGGATCGTGTACGCCTGCTCGACGGTGCCGCGCGCCGTGTTCAGCTGCGTCGCGAGGCCGCGCAGCGCGGGCACGCGATCGCCGGGGCGCAGATGGCCCGCCGCGATCGCGGTTCTGAATCGCTCGCAGATCTGCAGGTAGATCGGCAACTGATGGTGCCGGTCGATTTCGATGGTCAGGGCGGGCG
>NZ_QMFZ01000077.1:0-17387 GCF_003294055.1 Burkholderia reimsis | reverse complement strand
GACTTGACCCAAGTCTCCCCGAGGTGACTCCCGCATAAAAAGGCACGGCGATTCTGCTTACCGCGCAAAGCATCTAGACCCGGAGGGGAGCCTAGACGCGACCAATCAAACCCGAAATATCAATCGAAAACCAGCCGACGCTTCCGCTTCACGGTAATGCGCGGTTCGGCGGCAGGTGCGGGCATAAACTCGAATGCGGGCGGCTCGACGTACATCTGTCGCCCCTTTCCCATCGCGCGACGCTTCCGGTTCAACCATGGGTGACGTGGCGGAAGCCGAACCGGTTGCGTGTCGTTCGATACATTGGATTCATTCACTTGGCTGTCTTCCACTACAAGAGACCCCCCGCTCAAAACTGCGAAGTCAGCTGGAATCCGACCGTGATGCGCGCAGTCGGGAAGCCAGAGGGCTTATACACCGGGGTGCCCGCAAACAGGTCGTACGCGTAAGCACCGAAGCGCGTCCCGATGCTTCCCTTGACGCCGATGACAGCGCCGGCCAACTGCGTTCCTAAGAGCGCGATCGGCTGAGGTCCCCACACGCGCCCGTAATCCAGCCCCGCATACACCGCTTGCCCCGTCTGGCCGATCGGCATTTGTAGCTCGTTACGCCAATAGAACCCGCGCGCCGCCGCCAGCATCGTTTCCCCGTCGAAGCCACGTACGGTGTATCGGCTGCCGATCGTCAGGTCATCGAGGTAGTACAGCGTATCTCCCGTGTACTGGCCGTGAAACGTGCCGACATAACGAAACGGCTGCTTGCCGATCGCGAACGGCACCGACAGGTTCGCGTCGAGTACGGCCATCTTGAAGCGATAAGTCGGGCCGCTCGTCGCCAGTATGTCGTCCTGCGCGCCGAATCCGCCGACACCCTGGCGATACGCGAGCGAGCCGTCGAATTGCGCGCCGTCGAAGTAGTGCCGGTCGGTCAGGCCGAGTTCCACAATCGTGTTGTTGCGGCGCTGCTGCGAGATTTCCGTATCCTCAATGAAGCTCTTGCCGAAACGGCGGGACAACCGGAAGTACCCCCCGAGCACGTCGTTCTGGCTGCGGGCCAGCACTCGAGCCAGTTTGAGATCGACCGTCTTCGAGTTGCCGCTCGCGATGAATGTCTGATTCACGCCCGCAATCTGCTGGTAGTAGGTGTTCGTGTTAGCGGACAGCGTCGCCGTCCAGTAACCCCATGGAATCGAATAGAAGCCGTTCCAGCCGTGCGAGCCGAGGCGCTTGTCGCCGAGCTCGAGATCTTGGCTGACGCCTACGTTGAGCATGTCATTCAGGCCGAGCGGGTTGTCGATGCCGACCGACAGATTGCCTTGCAGTTTGCCGGTGGCACGCGTGCCGGAGTTATCGATCGACGCGACGACTGTCCAGGGCTTGCCACGCTTCACATCGAGCACAACATCACTTTCGCCGGGAAGGTCACCCGGAACGATTTGCATCGAGACATCCTGACTCGACACGCGCTTCATTTGCTCGAGACCTTGCTCGAGATCGCGCAGGTTCAGCACCTCACCGTCGCGGGTCGGGAAGGCGGTTTTCCACGTGCCCCGCAGCTTTTCATCAGCGAAGCGCACATGGCGAATTGTGCCGGGAATCAGCGAAAGTTTGAGGGTACCTGTCGATAAGTCTTGCTCTGGAACAAGCACGCGCGTCGTGACGTAGCCCCGCGCCAGAATCGCCTGGGACAGCGCCTTGATGAGCACGTCAACGCCTTGTTTGCCGACGCATTGACCAGCGTAGTGGTTCAACCATTCCCGGGCGAACGCAAAGCGATCCATCGGCAAGGCGGATGCCCCTTGGGCCTTCGCTGCATCAGGCAACGAGGCAGGAACGTCAAGTGAGAAGCGGTCGATACGGAAACACAGTGCCTCGGTAGGAAGCACCGGAAATGCTTCGACCTTCGGCACTTCCGAACGCACGGAAGGCGCACGCACGGTCGCGTCGCGCTGCTGCGCCTCGCGTTGCTGCTGCGCCTGCCGATCCTGTTCCGCGTTCGCCCTCGCAGCAGCGGCTTGGTCTGTGGGTGCCGGTGCCTGCTGTGCGTGTACCCCAAGCGATACCAAGGCCGAGAGCGGTAAAGCCGCCCACTGTTTAATTAGTGCCATTTGTTATTTATCCGTGATTCCACCCGCACACCATTTTTACCACCCCACCCAGGCCATTAGGCATGCCCAATTTTTCTTAACATTCGATACAAATAAAAGAAGCACCAAATAAAATAGGCGAAAAACATCGGAACACCAAAAAACAACAACACCCGATCTTCATCGAGATTAAAAATATGCCGAATCCCCTCTGCAGCCAAAAATGACCAGAACACCCCCGTCCCAAATGAGGCAAAAAATACGAATATAAAATTCCGAATTCTTTTAATCATCCCACCCCTCATTTTGCACCAGCGCCGTTCGCATTGGACACACCGTTATAGACCGCGACGCCTTTTGCTCCCACGCCAATCAACATTGCCGGCTGGTTCACGCCGGGCAATGGCATTTTCGTAAGCGGCAGCAACTTGACATTATTGAATGCTGGCACGGTGACTCCAAACATCGACTTGGCACGCCCAAGTCCATCTGCGAGCCCAACATTAAGCACTTGCGGGGCGCCCAAAGCCGCGAGGCCAATAGTAAAGTTGATAACATCGTAACCAACCTCGCCCCATTTCGGAGACAGCGCTGACGCGGCCGTTTTTAACGGATTGTATCCCACGGCTCCGTTACCGAAATAAAAGCTGTACAGCCCCGTGCCCCCTTCCGTTACATCACTTGCTCCCATTGCCGCCATCGGTCCGCCGACGATGCAACCAAGGCCGCCGACTGAACAGATTCCTAGGCCAGTCGTGGTGGCTATAGTCCCTGTAGCGACTTTAACCGCATCCTTCGCAGGAGCGATGAGATTGGCCTTCACATTATCGAAATACTGCTGAGAATCAGAGTAGACAAACAAACCTCGATCTCGTTGACCCAGAACCCAGTCAATTTGAGGTTTTAAATTCTCCGCCTCCAGAATGGAAACAAAATTATCCTGATATTGCTGACTATTCGGAGTAAATTCCGCCCAACACTGAACCACATAGCAGGCCGCGCGCGTATATTTCTTTTCTAAGTCCTTATCTCCATTTGCTTTCTTCGCAATGGCTGCCTTTTCATCCGGATGCAACTGGCGATTGTACAAGTCGGCACTCATTGCCCCACCTGCGCCACTCAGCGCCCCTGCGCCACCACCGATCGCTCCACCTGCCAATGCGCCTGCGGCACCCGCCGCCACATTCCCCGCCAACGCGCCGCCCAACGTGTCTCCCGTGAGTTGCCCCACCTCCTTGCCCACGTAGTCGCCCGCCAGCGTGCCGCCAACTGCACCGGCCACGTTACCGCCACCGAACGCAGCAGCACCTCCCGCTACGACCGCGTGCGCAATCGTCCGGCTCGCACTGTCCTCGTTCCACATCGCATACTGCTGATTGGCTGAATCGCGATTGGCCTTGGCCGTCGCAATCGCCACCGGATCACCCGATTTCTCGGCGGCCGTCAGCTCGGCATCCGCTGTTTTTACAGCGGCCGCCGCCTTATCCGTCATGTACTTCCCGATTTCGCCAACGACCTGCATGCCGACCTGACCGGCTGCCTGCTGCACTGCGATATCGTTCTGCACCTTCTGCGCGTCGAACGTGTTCTGCACTGCCCCGTTCGCAATCGACATGTCACGATTCAGGCCTGCCGTGCTGTCGTGTCCGGTACCCGCGTCGCTGCGAACCGTGATCTTGCCCAGGCTCACCGTTGCGTAGGTCGTTCCCGTCACGTCGCTGCTGGCACCCGCGGACGAGAATCCACTCGGCCCCAAACCGTTCGCCGTCACCGGTCCCGGCCCAACCGGCCCGGATTGGGTGACCGGCGTGTTCAAGTTGATACCCTTGGACGAACTGTTACCGACACCACCGCTCGCGCTGAAGCCGATCGACTCGCCCGAATAGCTCGCCTTGTTCTCGATGTTCGTATAGCCAAGCGTCTGCGTGGACAGGCTGTTCTTGTCAGGACTTGCCGTAGACTCAATCGCACCGCCATCCAGTTGCGTATGGTTCCCGACGTTGACGTCATAACCACCGCTACCTGCAAACATCCCGCTTTGCTGGTTGACCGAAGCGAAGTTCGCTTTGACGTTCTCCTGGCTCGCGCTCGCGCTACCGCTAACCGTCTGGCCGTAGCAGAACGGTGGCACACAGATGCTTGCCTGGAATCCGCCGCTCGTCTGCTTACTGTCGTATGTCGCCGTATCCTGCTGGCTCTGGATATTCAGATCATGACCGACATCCGCCACGACACGATTGCCCGTAGCTTCCGCACCGCGCAGGTTCGTATCGCGACCGCTCTTCAACGTCAACGTGTCACTCGCTGACACCACTGTATCGCGGTTCGTCACGCTCTGGCCGTTCGCATTACCATGGGCCGCGCTCGCGCTCAACTCCAGCGTAAAGCCGTTCTGCTGCCCGCCAAGGTTCGCACCGATTCCGATGCTGCCGCCACTGCTGCTATTGCTGCTCGACAGTTGCGTCGTATCCTTCGCGCTTTGCAGGTTAATATCGCGCGCGGCATCAAGCGTCACGTTCTTGCCCGCGATATGTGTGCCGCGACCGTCGATATTGCCGTCCGCCGCAAAACCGTCGGCATCCTTCGCGCCGCTCCCCGTGGCGATTACCTCGACGTTCCGCCCCGCCGTAAGCGTGCTCCCGGTGTTCGCAAGTGAGCTACTACGCGATTCACTGCTGCTCGTGCCGCCGCCGATGCTCACCGTCGCCTTTACGAGCGGTTGCCCGGTCGGTTTGCCATTACTGAAGTTCTCCGCTACCTTGGTCGCGTCGTAGACCGAGAGCGCGGCCTGCGCCTTGTCGAGTGCACCAAGACGCGCGTCGCCACCACGCGCCGGGTTTCTCATGCTCTGGTTCACCGCAGCCACCGCATTACCCACAGCACCGCCCAGCGCCAGGCTGACGCCGAACTGGCTCGAATGCTGGCTCATGCTGGTTTGCGTCGTATCCGATCCCGGATCGAGATGAACGTTCTCGCCCTTGAGCTTCAGGTCGGCGCCCGCTATCAAGTCAGAGCCCGCAACCGTAATATCCTTCTTCGCGTCGAGCGTCACGTTTCCGCTCGCGCTCGCGATCTGGCTGCGCATCGTGTTCTGCGTCTGGCTCGCACTGTCCTGCACCGTATGGTTACTCGACACGCCGACGCTGAACCCCGTCGACGTGCCATTGCTGCCCAGGCTTCCAATCTGACGGCTGCTCGATTCCTGATGGCTCGAACTCGTTTCCAGACCCGCCAACACATTGATCGCGCCTTGGTCTGCACGGACCTTCACATCGCGAGTGCCGCTCACCCCCGATCCGACAACGTTCACATCGCCCGTTCGGCTGACGATTTCAACCTTGTCGCCAGTGACGGTGCTGGCCGTCTGGTGCGTCTGCGACAAGTTGCCGTCGGAACTCGTGCGGCTCGCGTTGTATGGCGACGGACTGTTGCCGCCATGGTTCGCCGTACCGCCAATCCAGCGCCCCAAATCGCCCAAGCTCGGTGACGACAGTAGAGCGATACTCGTGCTCGAACTACTCGATGCGCTGCTCTGTTGATACTGGTCAGTCGAAGCCGCAAGCGTCACATTCCGGTTGGCATCCAGCAGCGTCTTGCCGCCTGCACTGATCGACGAGCCAATCACGGTAATATCGCCGTCGATTGCATTGCCCTGTGCGTCGCGTTCCGCGCCGCCCGTGGCGGTCACCGAAACGTTGCCCGCGCCACGGATTGCGCTGCCGGCATGCGTCTGGTTCGACGTATCGGTCACGCTCTTGCTCTGACTGCGACCATACGTGACGGAAATCGACGGCACGTCAAGCGCACTTGCACCGATCTCGTTGGCAACGCTCTGCCCGCGCTGGAATCCGTTACCGTTTGACGCGTTGTCTTTCAGATTCCGAACCGTATCGAACGGCGTGCCGGTAACCGCGAACGTCAAGCCACTGGACTTCGTTTCCTGCTGATCGTGCGTTCGCGCGTCGTCCTGGCTCGGATCGATCGTGACTTTCTGGCCCACGATCTTGATATTGCCCGTCGCGTTCTTCGTATCGTCCACGGCCTTGCCCGCCGTGATGTCGCTACCGCCGATGTGGACGTTTTCACCTGCCTTGATCGACACGTTGCCTTGCACGCTGCCAACCGTGCTACGGTCCTGGCTCTGCGTAACCGCGTGAGCGTCCGACTGCGCCTTTTGTTCGGCCGAACCGATTGTGAAGCCCAAGCCACCGGAACCCATCAGGCCGGATTGCTTCTTGTCGAAATATGCCGACGAATCGCTCCGATCCTCCGCCGCAAGAACATTCACATGGCGCGCAGCATCCAGCGAGACATTGCCTGTGCCAACGACCGCACTGCCGGTTACGTTGATGTCACGACCACTCGTCACCGACACGCTGTCGGCCGACACCATACTGCCATGGCTGATCGTGTCGGTCTGATCGAGACCGCTAGCCACCTTCGTGCTGCTCACAACGCGGCCGTGACTATGGTTCTCGTGTGAATTGAACTCGTGCGTCTCGGTCGCGACGCCGATATTCACGTCCCCCCTCGCATCCAGAGTTGCCTTGCCCTTGTCGAGGGACAACGCACTTCCGCTTAACGTAATGCCCTTGTCCGATGAAATGCTAAGTGCATCGCCACTCCTGAGTGTCGTGCCCGTCAACGTCTGGTCTGAGACGTGCAGTGTCTCGGCATAGCTGCCGTGGCTATCGCTGCCCGAGCTGTTGCTATTCACACTTGAGGTCGTGCTAGCCGTCAGCAGCGAGACGTTGCCTTGCGCTGCAATCGCCCCGCCCTTACCTAACTCGATCTGCGCGCCGCGCGATGTAAGATCACCCGCAACAGCGACTCCCGACACACCGCCGACTTTTACCGAGCTGACCACGGACTGATTCACATCCGTATCTGATACACCGTTCGCGCGCTGCACGATCTTGTGTTCACCGGTTTGCACCGCGCCGAGGTCCCAATTGCCGCCGATCAGTGCACCGAAATTGCCACCCACGTTCAGGCTACCGGCGTTCTGCTGAAAATTACCACCCGTGATAATCCCTGCATCGCCAGCGACATTGATGCTAGCGGTCGGCCCCAGCGTCGTCGTAACACTCGTTGCACCATCGCGACTAACCCGCATGTCCGTCTTCACGGCAGTATTGAGGATCAGGTCGCCGCCGGCGCCGATCAGCAGACTACCGGCTTTCACCTTGGCCGAGGTCAAATTAACATTGCCTTCGGTAATCAGTGTGGTCAGCCCACCACTTTGCAGCGTGCCGAACGCGTTGTCTATCTGCTTGCCCTGAATCGACAGCGTATTGTCCGCCTTCACCGTGCCGCTGTTCGCGAAGTTCTGCGCGTCCTTCAGATCGATGTCGGTCGCAGTAATCAGCGGGCCGTTCACGTTCTGTTGGTTCGCCTGCGCGAGGTAGACGACCGGCACCAGCACCGACTGGCCGTCGACCACGCGCGTTTCCATCATGATGATGTTGCTGGTCAGCTTCGATACCTGATCGGCAGAGAGGCTCGCACCGATCGGCAAATTGAGCTGCTTCTCCAGCGAGGCACCCGCCGTCATCAGCGATTCGTACATCGACTGGAGATCCGTGTACGGACCGAGCACCGCACGGCCCGTCAGCGAAGTGACCTGATTGCGTACGAGTTGCTGCTCGTAGAATCCATCGCCGAGGCGCTTCGGAATGTGCGTGAGGTCGACGCCAATCTGACTGAAGAAGTAGTCGCTCGAAATGAAGTTCTTCTGGCTCGTAAACGCGGGGTTCGTCTCGATGACGTAGCTCGCGTTCGGCGACGTATCCGGTCTATACAAACCACCCTGCGGAATCGTCAGGTTGTTCAGAACGTTCTGCGCGGTCGCGCTGGCGACGACCGGATCGACGGTCTTTACCCCGCCATGCACTGCCGAAGCGCCCGACTTCGTGCCGCTCGCGCTCCCGCTCAGCCCACCGATCGTCAGACCCGGCACGGCCTGCCCCGGCAGCAGACCCAGCGACGGAATCGACGCGTTTGCGGCCGTGTTATTGATGCTGACACCCGTGCCGGAAATCGTGCCGTTCGAACCCAAGGTCGAATCGTAGCCTGGCAGGCTGTAGGTCTTGACGTCCGCTGGTGCGACTTGGGTAAAGCCGCCCGGACGGCTCGTCACGAACGTAGCGTTGCCAAACGGCAATTGCCAGTTGTATTCGCTGCTGTCGTAGTTGTTGTAGTGGTACTGGCCCGAGTACGTCACCGTCACGGTCGGCGCCTGCTGGCCCGTCGCCGCCCAACCGTTGCCGTCATAGTTTTGCGGCAAGTTGAGGTTGCCAACGGCCGTGATGCTGCTCCAGTAGTTTTGCAGGGTACCGGTCGATGTTGCGTTAAGACTGCCGCCCGACACGATTTGCGCAGTCGGGCTCAATGCCGTGACCGTGTTCCCCACAGCCGTTCCAGTGTAGGTCGTGTAGAAGTACCCGCTGTTCCACTGGCCGCCGTGAGGCGGCTCAATGTACATACCGCCCGGCTGGGCGATGATGGCGGCCGCTTCGGCCGGTGTGATGTTGTCGGACCGGAGACCGGCGATCATCTGCCCCCCGTTCATGCAATTCACCGCGAAGTACGATGCGCAACCTGACAGGCTAATGCCGTATTGCGCGAGTGCCGCCGGATCGACGTTACTCGTGCTTCCCGAGGTGCTCATCACACGACGCGTGCTCGTCACCTTGTTGGCGTGGAGCTCCATATCGCCGCCGGACTGGATCAACGCCGACGAGTTGTTGATCAGCGCCGCATTCGTGTAATTGCCGCTCGCGTCCTTACCACCTGCGAGTACGACCTTACCCATCCCGAAAATCGCCGTCGTCGGCATCGAGTCAGTCGCTGTCGTATCGTCACGGTTCTCGATATCATGCGCAAGAATTTCGAGTGTGCCGTTGCTATCCGATGCACCAATCAAGGCCGTCGGCCCGACGTTCGACACCGTGCCCGTTGCGTTGAGCGAGACGCTACCGCCCACCAGCGACCCGGTATTGGACAGGTTGCCCGATTGCGTATGCAGCAAACCGCCGGCGGACAGTGCGCCCGAGTTGACGATGTTGCCGGCATTGACGCTCAGATTGTTGACCGATTGCACGTTGCCGCTATTATTGAACGTGCCGGGCAGCGTAAACGCAAGATCATGGCCGACGTTGAACTGGTAGTCGGGCGTTACCGAGAAATCGCCCTGCAGATTCACGTTGGCATCATGGGCTGCGCTATACGTGCCGCCACCTTGCAGTGTCGGAGCCGTTACCGTCAGGTCGTGCGTGGAACTGATTTGCCCGTTCGTGTTCGTGATCGCGCCGCTCGTCGTCACGTCCACATTGCCACTCGAATTCGCGACGTTACCGATCTGCCCGCCGCTGTTGTCCAAGGTCGTCCCTTGAACGTGCAGCGATGCGCCGCTCAGTTGGCCGCCCTGCGTGTTGGAAATCGAGGCAGCATTCACCGTCACGTCGCCGTTACCGGTAATCGCGCCCATCCCCGACACACCGCCCGCGTGAGTGTTGGTGATCTGACTGCCGCCCTGCACGGTCATCTTGCCGGCGCCAAGGTCGGCAATCGAGCCGTCGGCGTTGTTGATCGACGCGGACTGGATGCTTAGCGTGCTCGTGTCGCCTGCCGTTGCCTGACCAGCCTGAATATGCCCGCCCTGGTTCACCAGCGCGCCGCCGTTCGTCAACGACAGGGACGTCCCTGCGCGCACCAGGCCTTGCGAGTTGTTCACGTCGCCTGCGACCGTTCCGGTAATGCCGCCCTGTGCCGCGAGGATGCCGCTCGTGTTGTCCCAGCTGCTCGCGTCGACAACTGCGTTGCCCTTGGTGACAATGGTGCCGCCCGCGTTGTTCAGCGCACTCGCACCGCTGCCCGGCTCAATCGTCAGCGTCCCCGTGCCGGCATGCGTGATCGTGCCGCCGGCGTTGTTCAACTGCGCCGGGGCAAGTGCGAGATCCGTGCTATTCGTCTGGATCACACCGCCCGCCGAGTTGTCCAGCGTACCGCTCACATTGACGCCCATTGCCGACGATCCGTACTGCGTAATCGTGCCGCCGTGGTTCGTCAGGGTCGGCGTCGTCAGTGCGAGCTGATTGGCTTTGAGCTGGCCGCCGCTATTGTCGAGCGTAGAATCGGCCGTGACCGACAGGTTCGGGGCAACGATCGCGCCGCCCTGGTTCGTCATCGAACCGGTGTGAATCGTCGCATTGGTGCTCGCGCCGATCTGGCCGCCGTCGTTCGTCAGCGTGCCGCTCGTCAAGCCGACAGCCGTGTTCGACAGCAGTTTGCCATTCGTATTGTTCAGCGCACCGCCGACAGCCGCCGTCAACCCGGTTTGAGCGTTGATCGAGCCGGACGTGTTGTTCAGGCTGCCGGTTTGAGCCACAACCTGTCCATTGCTTGCGATTGCGCCGCCGACATTCGACACCGAACCTGAACCATTGCCCAGCGTAAGCGTACCAGTGCCCGCATGGACGATCGTGCCACCATCGTTGACGAGCGCAGCGGGGGCCAGCGTCACGTCCGTACTGTTGGTTTGCAGCGTGCCGCCACTCGAATTGTCGAGCGTGCCCGACACATTGACGGCCATCGCACCGGTGCCTGTCTGCGTGATCGTACCGCCATGATTGATGAGAGTGGTACCGGTCAACGCGACCTGTTGGGCTTGCACGGTGCCCGCGCTATTGTCCAGCGTCGTGCCGCTCAATACCGCGCTCTGCCCGGCGATCGTTCCGCTGCTGTTGGTCAGGTGTGCGCCCGCGTCGACAACGACGTTTTGGGCGGCCTGCAAGGTCCCGCTGCTGTTGTCGACCGACTGGCCGGCGACGTGGAGATTCGTATTGGACGTGATCGTCGCGTGGTTGACGATCGTCCCGCCTTGTACCGTCACATCGCCATTGCCGCCGATCACGCCGCCTTGCGCGCGGCCCGACGTCGTGCCCGCCGCGTTCGTGAGTTGACCGCTCGCGCTCAACACCAATCCGTCGGCATTGAGCGACGTAATGCGACCTGCCGTATTGTCGATCGCGGTCCCGCCGACTTCCGCATGCCCGGCGCTTTGAAGCGTACCTTGATTGTTCGCGATGGCCCCGCCGTGCAGCGCCATCGTGCTCTGCGACACGAACACGCCGGACTGGTTTGCGAGTTGCCCCGCCGCCGTCACCGACAGCGGCCCTTGCGACGACACACTGCCGCCCACGTTCGATACGTTACCGCCCGTCAGCGTCGCAGCGCCGCCACTTGTCAGGCTGCCATGGTCGTTGATGACCGTGCCTGCGGCGTTCGCGGCGATGGCGCCTTGCGCGCTCGTCGTCGCGTTCGTGAGGTTCACGTCGCCGCCCGTTGCGTTCAATGAGAGATTGCCGTTCGCGGCCGTCGTGCTGCCGGCGAGGTTCACCCCAGCCCCGGTCGCCGAGACATTGCCGCCCGCAACGTTTTTGCCGGTCGCATTGAGTTGGCCCGTGGTCGCGAGCTGCAGGTCACCGGCTTGCGTCACGGCACCGTCGCTGTTCACGCCTGCGCCAAGCAGTCCGGTCGAATTCAGCGTGCCCGCTGTCACGCCGACGTTATGTTGCGCAGCCAGCGTGCCGGTATTGACGACGTCCGCACCGGTATTCACCGAGACGGACTGTTGGCCGTAGGTCGTGCCACTGTTCTCAACACCACCTGCCGCCGAAATGGCGGCGTTACCGGTCGACGAAATCTTGCCCGACTGAATCAGCCGCCCGTCGGTGGTCAGCGTCAGCCCCATCGCGTCCGCCGCAATCGTCCCGGCGTTCCGGACCCCGACACCTCCCTCTGTGCCGACCAAAAGGATGCGATTACTATACATACCGCCCAATTGGGCCACGTCAATCGCAACAGCCGGCGCTGCACCATCGCCCTGAATGCGGGTTGCCTGCAGGGTGTCATGATTGACCTGATTCGCGCCAGCGATCACGTTCAGGTTCGAGGCATAGATGGCGGCGTTCGCCTGTACGGCTCTGGAAATCAAATCAACCTGATCCACATTCGTGGCATTCAGGCCCGCGCCCTGTACCGCGATGAGACCTCGCGTCACGCTGAAGCCCGCCAGTGATCCGTCTGCGTTCAGGTTCGGCGTGCCGGTCGTCAGGATTGCGCGCGAGGTATTGATAAAGCCACCGCCATCGACCACCAATCCGGAAGGATTGGAAATAATCATCTCGGCGCGTTGGCCCGCGATCTCAACGAAACCTTTCAGTTGTGAAGGGTTCGAGCTGTTGACCTGGTTGATGATGATTCTGGCCGAACCGTTCGGGCTGAGGTTCGGGTTGCCGTTCACGTACCCCGCTTGCTGTGTGCTCGTTAGCGTGGGTGAGTTGTTGACGATAACGCCTTGTTTCGGTACGTCGAACTGCGAATAGGTGTTCAGCGATACGCCGGCGCCGGACGGCTTGGTGATGTTGACCTGTTGGAGCCCGTTTTGCGTCTGGATCACGGAGGGTGCGTTCGCGCCCGCGCCTACGACCTGGGCGGTCGCCCACATCGGTGCAACGCCGGCCGCAATCAGTACCGCGAAGGCGGCATGGCGCAAAGCGAAGCTCGCCAGCGCACTCGACACGCGATTGGCGACGGCACGCGGCGCCTCACCCTTACTGACTTTCCCCGTTGCGTGAGCGGTCTCCTCGACCGCTACCAGCATGCCGCGCACGCGGCTGAACACCAGACGATATTGGTTCTTATTCATGGATACGGCAAACGCTTCTTAGACGTCAAGCAAATGGATCGGAACGCCTTGCACAAGTACAGAGACGCTCTCTAACGTCGAAAGCAACGCTGCCGAAGATTCTCGGTACTTCAATACTTGTGATTGCGGCGGAATGGCGGCCCCTCACGCCGCAATCTACCCAAAGGCTCGACCTCACAATGTCAACAATCATCAGGGACAAGTCCACTCGAGCGAGTCATGGCCTACGTCCCGGCTCCAGAACGAAGCCAATCCCAATTTAAGTCCTTAATCGCCAATTAAATCCACTTAACAATTGAAAACATCACCATAAAAGCCGCCTCGCCTAGCCAATATTTCGATAATAAATCGTGCGCTGCTACATCAGTGGATTTCCAGCTTCGAACCACCCTCGATCCACAAGGGTTTTTCACCATCCGGTGCCGCACGACCCAACCCATCCTTATTTTTCTCCCAGGGTCCTCAATTCGCGAAATTAATATATCCAGACGAGCAACCGGGATGCGCTTCATTGACATTTCGATGCATGCTGTTGCACGTGCCGAAGCAGTTCTCCGCGCTGCAATCGCGTCCATCTGCGATGTGTCAGATATGCAACAGTCTCGCGACGCGGATTGGGCTAGTCGCATGTCGACGTTCGGGCACCTTGCGAAGCTACCGAGTTTGCGCGAGCTTGCTTCGCGCAGTCAGGCCGCCTTGTCACTTCTGCTCGTCGGAGCCAGTGACTTCACCTCGGCGATCGCCTGCAGTTGCTTCAGGTAGTCGGGGCGAAACTGGGCCATCCACCGAACAACCCGAGCGTTGTCGAGCAAGGTCGTGAGGTAGCTCTTGATAACAACGAGTTTCAGGCTGTCGGGGCCGTAGTTTTCCTCAATAACCTTGGTGTCGGCCTGCAAGACGGCCAGTTCTCGCTCCAGACGCTGGATCGCTTCGACCGTTCCGCTCTTCGCCACACGCTCCCGAGGACCATCTACCAACTGATCGTCCGGCGTCGTTTCAAGCATCGCCAGCGCGAATTTCCCCGAGTGGTTGTCGAGGTTGTTCATTGCGTGCGCGACGTCGATCTGGCGGAACGGTTTCATCTGCCGCAGGATTGCAAAAACACGGCACGGCACGCGTTTATCGGCGAGTAGCCTGATCGCTTCTTCGCAAACCCCATCCAACATCCTGAAGCGCGCCCGGATCGTTCCCGCCGACAAGCCAAGAGCGGCAGCCAGACGATCGATCGGCACTCCGCTTTCGTACACCTTCAGGATCATGTTGTGTTGCTGAATCGCCGCAACGCGGCTGACTCTCTTGTTGTACGTGAGCCCTTCGTCATCCTTGGCGATCAGGCACCGAGCGTATGCCTTTCCGAGATCCTTCAACGCCTCGACACGAAGATGACCGTCGAGAATCGAAAAATGGCCAGGGATAGACGAATGCGGGATCGCTACCACAGGCTCAACGAGACCGATCACGTCCACCGATGACCTGATCTGGGCGTACTTCGCACCCTCCTTCACTTTGGCCGGCAGCGTTTTCGACGGGTGTAGCACGGCAAGCGGAACATCGAACCATTCGTGATTGAATCCGCTTTCCACGGCTTTGGTGCGGGACTTTTCCATCAGATGAGCCCCCCACGATTGGCCGCATCGGCCAGTGGTTGCGGCACCGTCACCAACCCCTCAACTTTCACCAAGCCAACGAAGTCCGGATCGGCGAAAAGTTCCTTGAATATCTCGTTGACGACGAGCAAAGAGGTGCTCACGCGCTCGGCCTTGAGCTGGATTAGCTTGTGGCGGTCAGCATCACGTTGATACAAGCGCATCAAATCGTCCGGGCTAAGTTTCTTGCGCTTGACGCTGCGCCCGGCTTGTTCATGAGTCCCTTTCCCAATCCTGGAACGCTGCTCAAGAATGCGGCGAATCGCCGCTACCTTCTTGCCTTTGATTTCGCCGCTGTTCACCGCGTCGAGCAACAGGTTCTGCGCTTCTGAGTCGGATGCGCGCGAAATGTCGATCGCGAGGTGCAGTGGGATGTGTCCGGCCTCGGCGGCTGCGAGCAAGCGCTTCTCACCCCGCTCCAGCAGTGTTCCGACCATGTTGACCCAAGACGCGGTGTAGCCGACCTTCTTTCCTATTTCGGCATCCGAGTAGCCCTTTTTACGTAACGTGTCGACCTGGGCCAGCATTTCGCTTGCAAGAGGATTACGGCGAGCGACGTTTTCGACCACACTCATGATCAGCCCAGTGGCTTCATCGACATCGAGCACTATCGCCGGTATCTCGGTTTGCCCCAGAATTTTGAATGACTCCAACCGTCCCTGGCCGCACACAAGCGCGTATTTGTCAGATTCGCCAGCCATACGCCGCACTTCGATCGGACGCTTCAAGCCGACACGCTGAATGTTCTCGGTGATCTCGCGATGCGTTTTCTTGTTCCGGATTCTCGGATTGGCGACCACAATCGCCTGGACGGGGATCATCACGACCTGCCCCGATTCGCTGTTCATATTGCCTCCTCGAGCGGCACTCGTGCCGCAAGCAGATAGAACACATCAAGCGTCTCGAACTGATACGCATCGAGCGCGAAACCGTTGCGCTCCGCGTACGGAAGCAGCGCCGACGTGAAATCGATCGACGGGAGCAAATAGAAATCGTACGGCGCAGTGTTGTCGTGATTCATGCGGACCACAACCGTGATGTCGGGTGCCAAGCTGGTATCAAGCCGGATGCGCCATCGATAGCTACCAGACGGTGTCGGCTTGCAGCGAGCAATGACGAGCGAGGCAGTAAACTCGCCGTTGACCTCGAGCAGATCGGTTTCACCATCGCGACGTGAGAACCCGCCCGCCTGCTCGATACCCATCTGAATCTCGTCGAGCACTTCCGGATGTCGTTGGCGGAGCACACGGTTTATTTCCAGATATGAATAGTCGCGTCGCGGCAAGAAACCAACGAGGCTATACGCGCGCAGGAGGCTGCCGAAGCGGGACCGATATGCAGCGCTCGAGGGCGCCCCATCCTGTTCATCGATGATCAATCCCGAAAGCGCACCGTACTTGTCCAGAATACTCGCGAGTGCCTTGAGCATCTCGCCGTCGTCCAGGTGGCGGGAGCGATTCGCAATGATCGCCTGCACCTTCAGGTACCAGTCTGCGGGAACGATCGCCTCAAACGCGCCGTCCTTCCGAATCCATTGTTCCGGCGGATTGCGCACATGCTGCATCTTCAGCTTGAAAGACGTTCGGTTGTATACGTTGTTTCCGATGTACTTTTCGTTCGTCAGGATCTGATGAATCGTTCCTCGTGTCCACGGACGGCCGCAGTGGTTCAAGACGCCCTCGCGGTTAAGGAGCGATGCGATCACCCGTTCTGGCATGCCGTGTTCGAGAAAGAGCCGATAGATGCGATGCACGATCGCGATCTCTTCCGCTGGGCCCGGAACCAGCACGACGCGATCGGTCTGAATGCTCTTCTTCTGTCCGTGATGTAGGCGCCCTTTTACGACGTGGTTCTCGTCGATCAGTTGCCGCTGTAGTCCGAAGCCCGGCATGCCGCCCTGTCGATAGCCGAGCCGAACGAGATTGTTGTGGCCGGCTTTAACTTTGTCCGAAAGCTCGCGGCTGTACTCAGCAGCCATGCTGCGCTTCAGGCTCTTGAGCAACGTTGAACTGAGCGACGTATCACTGCCGAATTGCTCGGCACAGTAGATGACCTGTACGCCGTTGCGCTTGCAGATCTGCTCGTAAACGGCTGCTTCATCCGGGTCCGGGAAGCGCCCCCACCGACTCACATCGTAGACGAGTACGGCGACGAAGTTGACATTTCGGCTCTGGACGTCCTGAAGCAAACGCTGCAGCCCAGGCCTTCCCTCGATGTTCAGTCCGCTTTTGCCGTCGTCCTGATACGAGCGCACAATTTCCATGCCATGCGTGCTGGCAAACTCTGCAATGAACCGAGCCTGATTTTCAGTCGAGTAACGTTGATGTTCGGTCGACATGCGCGTGTACTGCGCGACCGGAATCTTCCTGTCACTTTGTTCTTTATCAACGGTTATTGAGTTCACCATGATCGCGCTCCAACGATCGACCGTGAACGCCAATCGTTCGCCGAATCAATGACATTTTGATGTCCGCTTCGGTCGTTTTTTTTGAATCGATCGTTTAGCAAAACGAACGAACCTTTAGGGTCGAATCTAGAAAATTTGAAATACATATCACTTTCCCGAGCACAGCCAACTACGGCTGCTCCGCCGATGCACTTCAGCGTCGGCGCACTTCGCTCAGGAGTCTGCGTGAATCCCACCCTCTATACCGCCGCGCTGGTCGGCTTGACACTCGTCCTCGTCGCGATGTTCGGATTCGGCTTTTATTGGCTCGCCACCAAGGACCGACGATCCGCACCCGAAACACCGCCCCCGGCCTCTCGATCCTGCATCCCCATCGACGACGATCATGACGAATGGGAAGCACATGCGCCGTATCCCACCCATGCACTCGATGCCATTCATGATTTCGCCCCAGCATCACCGCGTGACGCCAAGTCGCCCCACTCGTCGTTTGCACCACTCGCGTATGGGGAGCCCCCGTCCGAATCGGCACCGCCC